>JBAZCI010000001.1:0-72823 GCA_041671025.1 Patescibacteria group bacterium
AACATGCAGACGAAAATATTGCGTTCCTGCATGATCGTTGTCCAGATGTTCTGTAAAAGTGCAAAACAATGTAGTTTTGATAGCCATGACTCATCCTCCTCATATGGCTAAAAGGGTGAAAGAAAAAACTACTCACTTCTCCTTTTCTTTTTACTTGAGCATGAATACAATTACTCGTTGCGTACCCCCATTCTCCTCCTTTTTAGGCACAAAATCAAGGCAAGATTACTCGCGCCTTCTCATTTTCCGACTTATTGAACTACGAGAGAGGTCGTTACGGCGTAAGCGTATTCTGCGTCTGGCAACTGTGCGGAATACCGTAGCAGGTCATCTTTACCGGACCGACGTAATGATAATCTCGTTCAATACCTAGACACTGACAGGAGGTAATTTGGCAATCTGCACACGTTCCGCCCGTACCGCTTTTCTTCGGAAAAAAGAATACAAGAGCGCAGAATATGAGGACCATGCCAATTATCACAACCAGCTTTTTTGTGTTGCGCATATGGACGATTTGCCCCTGCGGAGCTTTTGGTTCATTCGTTTCCATTCTTTCCATAGTTTCACTCATATTTTCATTAATTCCATTCTCCTCCTCCCACACCAATTTGTAAATACTAAATATCTAAACTACCAACTCCCCTGAATTTCCTGCTTCCCCTACCCCACCCATATTGACAAAACATCACCCACGAAGTATGATCCGATATTAACAAAAATCAAAAAATTGGAGGAGTCATGAGACAAAAAGAAACGAAGGACGTTGAATTTTTTTGCCCATTCCATCACACACTACTGACCTGCATTCGTGGCTTCGTAGAACTGAGCCGCGAGGAATGCGCGAAAATAACAAAAGCGTTCAACATTGAACATGCGGCGATGTATGTCAGTGATGAATGCGGCTGTGCTTGGATCATTAATATCGGACCAATCAGAGAGAAGGGCAAGCCAACCGGTGACATTGCCTACGTCATTCAAAGCTGGCCATTTACGAGCTCACAGACGCGAGAAATGCTTGCCAATCCCCCCGGCAGGCAAGAACTGGACTTCCACGAGGACGCACAGCCCGAAGCGCTCAAACGCAACATGATCACTGCGCCGACATCGCCAACATTTTGCCCTTTTCATCACAATCCACTTCAGTTGATGCGTCCTTGGACGCCCACGGAACACAGGGTACTGAACAAAGCATTCGGCATCACCCATGCGACCATGTACGGAAGCCCCGAATGCAAATGTGTCTGGATGGGATTCTACGGCAATAAGGAAGGACAGCATGGCTCCCGCCACATGTTTGAGTACTCGCCGCTACGGTTCGACTGGTTTAAGGCGGTACCTAAGCGGCCGGGGTGTTACAGAATTGTTATTCCTGAATAACAGCATCCCCGTACCGTATCGCACAACATTGACCTCGCTTCAGTCATCAAGACAAGCGAGGTTTTTTTATATAAGAAATCAAGAAATAAAAAACCGCACCCTCTTTCTCTTGATGAGAAATGAATGCGGTGAATATCTACTCGATGGACTTCATAACTGTCTCATCGGTGTAGGCAAAGAGCGGAGCAGGTTTAGTAGAAGGAAGATTCGCCCAACGACTATGCGATTGAACAAACGTAATACCGTCGGGAAGCACCCATCCGTGGTAGATAAAGGCAAGATTCCGGGCGTGATCACTCGCTCGATATCCACTAGGAAGACGTCGTAGAAATGGACGAACTATCTGCTGTCTACTGACCCGATCTTCACTATAAGCAGCTCGCTGAACAACTTCTCCGGCTTTGTTTTTCTGCGGTTCCCGACATATAATATGGAACAGCGCATCTACAATAATGTATTCAAACACAGCGCGAAGAAATGAGAGATCGTAGTTCTGCCAGTTATTCAGAATTTCGTCATCACAGTGAAGAGTAAAATCCCGAAAATACGCCCAGTACGTAAATATCCCAACACCAGTTTTTCTAACGTTGACCTCCAGCTTAACGTTCGGAAAACATTCACCCTCCGCATGAAAAGAAAAAGACTTAATGCCTACGCTATTCAGCGGACTCACATCAACCAGTACGGAATCAAATCCAAACGGTCGTATACCATATCTTGGATTTTCCAGGATCTCCCGTTGCCGTGAATCAAAAACCGCAGAGAGTTGAGAGCTATGATCCATAAACCACTTGCCAAAAATCTCGGACTTTGCAAAATCTTTGGCAACTTCCCTCTGCATGCTTCTCAAAAGGCCGACAACTACATGTCGCAAGCGATGGGGAACGATGAATTGATTCTTGATCTGGCTGACCAGATTTTGAAAATTCGGCAGCATGAATTCATCCCTTGAAGTGGACCCATCCAAGTCTTCTTGAGCAACTACCTCCGTCTTGCTACCAAGATACACAGATATGTAGTCCAGCGACTCAATAATCCTTCTGAGAAAATCCTCTGCTTCATGATTTCCCGCATCGGTAAGTTCGATAATACGTAGCAACCATTCTTTTTGTGGCCTGCTGTCAGAATAGGGAGATGATGTCGCCAGATAAATCACATGCGGGATAAAAGGCAAATCCTCCTCATAGAATTCATCATCGGTGCACTCTCCTTCGGCAACGCGACGTCTGTGCTCTTCTATATACTGAACTTGACCCCTGAATAATAAGCGACAAAAACGCAATGCGATTTCGGGAGTACTCCCCACAAACCGATAGAACGCGGCACCAATAAGATTCTGTCCTTTTGATATCGCCTCTTTTTCGTCCTTGGCAGATGGCGCGCAGAATTTGAATAGGTAGTCGATATCACCCGATACCATTGCCTGCTCACCCAACGCTGCCCCAAGTAACGTAAAAGTCTCGCGGGCCCTTCGTGGTTTACCAGATAGTAAATAGTCTTTTTCTATACAGGTAAACAAGTGTTTTAAGAGTTTTACTCTCTCTGCCTTTGGGGAATTTTCGAACATACTCGCAATGCGACGAATGGCTCTCAAAGATTGCCTGTCCACTTCGCCGTTCAACAGATGCCGCAATTCTTTTCGCAGAGGATCTCCACTTTTTCCCATTATATTCCTCCATTTCTTTTATTTCAGATTTATTAATATTCAATTGTAAAGAACGATAGCGAATCACTTTAGCAAATAGTTTGCATTTTGTCAATCCCCGACACTTCCACTGGTCTATGCACTATCAATATGTTTTAATAAAAAAACCGCACGCCTTTTCAGCATGCGGTTGAAAAGTAAATTGATGCCCTAGAGACAGTAATCGCTCGTCTTTCCTGCAGTCGGATCTCCGGCCGGGAGACTGCGAATGCGCGTCTCATCAGCGGCTGGCAGATAATCAAACCAGCAGACGGCATGCTGGGCTAACTCAAGATCGTGGCTCGCTGCATAGCTCGCATTTTGGGAGGCCGCATTCTTCTTCGTCAAATCGTATACGCCGAAGTCAAAGAAGACATTAAGACCGCCTTTGGTGACGCCGACAGCCGTAGCAATTTCCTCGCCCGCAGTTACGTTAACATACGGGTTCACATTGGTCGTACGTGAATCCATTTCTTGTGCGGCAGGAAATGTGTCGACGATAGCCTGAAATTTCGGCGTGAGGACAAGCAGATGACCGAGACGATACATCATACCGCACGGCATAATGAAATCAAATGTGTACTGCACTTCACCGTTGATGAGATAACGACCGCCGCGGACAATCTCCGCATCAGCGGGAGCCGTGACGCTCACCGCGGTCGTCTTCGCATTGTCAAAACGAAAACCGCCGTGGGGCTTGTATTCGCCGCGGGTCTGACCGGGATACAAAATAGCTGTCACGTCGGTCAATTCAACGGGCGATGCAAACAACGGAGTCGGACATGCCGGTGGCGTTCCGGTCGCTACCCATCCATTTTGCGTATTTTGCCATTGAACGGCCGATGCAGTCGACGCGTCATTCGTATAGCCGGTATTCGCGGGTTGCGTCTGATTGGTATACGCCTGATTTGTCTGTGTCCCCGTTGATTGGTTTGCCGGCGTTACCGTTTCCGGATCTTTATCAAGCATGAAGAAAACTCCGAGCCCGATGATGATGACTACACCGACAGAGATAATGGCTATTTTCATAAATGTTTGATTTTAATAACAACCATTCTCATTATCTGCTTTTTATTCATAATAATCAACGTACGCCATCAAGGCTTGTTTCTATTCTCCTATCTAAATCACCTCATCTCTTCTTTCGTCTTTGCTCCCAGGCGCGCACTTCATCCTCATCCATGCCGAGATAATGAGCGATCTCGTGATGTACGACTTCATGGATGAGCAAACGAATGCGTACGGGATCATTGCCTGCAGTTCTTTCTATCGCATGCTTAAACAGCGTGATTTTGTCGGGAAGTACGCCGCTATACGAGACACTGCGGTGAGGAAGTGACACACCCTGATACAGTCCGAGCAGTGAACCATGCACGGAGATTTCCTCTTCGGTCTGACGTGCGGCGCGAGAATCATCTTCGAGCACAAATGCGACGTTTACGATGCTGTTGCGCACGGATGCGGGCACTTGAGCCACGGCTTCTGCGATATATTCTTCAAATTTTTCCCTGTCCATATATGTATATCATAGCACAGGAAGATGTAGAATATGGGTTATAAAAAAACCGAATGCGTACCGCACCCGGCTTTTAGGATTTCTTGTGAGAGTTTCCTTACATCTTACCAATACACATACTCGAGTGCAGGCGAACTCAATTTGCAATTGCATTCTACCCAACACGCATTCCGCTTATCATATGTTTGACACTTATTCAGTACCGTCACATGAAACGTATCCTCATCCGAAGCGCCTTCCAATGTGAGCTCTGTCACGGTCAGGGTTACATCGAAATCGCCGGCGCTCATCGGACCGGGTCTCCAGTAAAAACGCGTCCCCGTCCACGTAAATCGAGAATCGCTGATGGTGTACGCCAGCCGATCATTATCAGGATCAATGGCATGAGGCGTGATACTTACCTCTCCCATTTCAGAAACAGTCATATCAGGGATCGGGTCTAATACCGGCGGACCCGGTAGATTATCAACCGTGATGACTATCGTTTCTTCATCTACAGCGACTCCGTCGGTGACGCTGAATGTCAGTGGATATATACCCGCATCAAATTGCGTCGGGGTCCACTGGAAGAGGCCGGTTTCTGGTGAAAAACTGTACGGGGTTGGCAGCGATCCGGCGAGTCCGTATTCTAGCGTTTGCGGATCAGGATCGTTAGCACCGAGTTGTATCTCAAGCAAGTCGTTCTCGGACACCGTTTGATCACCTATAGGATTGAGTACAGGAGCGGTGTTGTGAAGAATGGTGAGAGCTGCTTCGGGATCATAGTATGACGAATATACATTACTGCCGGACGGATCAATTGCACGGCACCGGAGTCCTACATTCGACTGCGGAATCAAGCCTGAAGTATCCCAGGTGTATGCAGACGATTCGGAATGGGATCCGATCTGATACCAAAACATTCCGTCTTCGGCTTCTTCTGCATCAATCATAACTGTCGGCTCGACACTCGAGAACTTTCTGACACCCACCCAGTCAACGGCCATTTCGATCCCCCAGTGTGGACGCCAGACAAGGCCCGTAATCGCACTAACATTGCCGAGTACTGTGGTGACTTCTGTCAAAGACGTTCCATCATTTACATTGGCATACAATGTTTCTTCATCAGCGCTGTACCATGCTCTCATACGCACCCATACCGGCGTTTGAGGATCCGGTGCCGCCACGCCGGTCCAAATATTGTTGACTACCCAGTCAGATTCGCTCCGTGCCGCATACGTTACTTCATCGGTACCGGAGAGAATGATATGATAGCCGGATTTGTATCCCCGGCCGCGTTCGGTATCAAATCGGCTACGCGTCTCTACGGCGACATCTTTATGATCAGATACCGTAACCAAGGGTGACGGCGGCAAATACTTCGCCCACTGACCCGGGACTCCTTCTGAAAACCTTAAAGAACCGCTGCCTGTGTACACATAAAATGGTCCCTGTGATCGAGTCCAATACGGAGCACTAAATACATCGGAATTGAAATCTTGCCGATATATCCAACAGGCTGCATTATCTTCGACGTCAGAGGTAATCCCTCCGGGACACAAACTAGCCTGCTGACTGGTCGTGGATGCCGATCCGTTTCCATAATACAGATAGAGTACAACATCTTGGTTGGCGGGAAGTTCCGGGACTTTGACGCGAACATCGGCAAAATTGCCATCGACTTTATTCGAAATCCAATATGCCAGCTCTTGCTGCTCGGTACTGTCTACGAAGCGCAGGTCGGAAAAGTCGCTGTTCATGTCCGCATCATAAGGAACATGTACCACCACCGGATAGTCGGTCAATGTCCTCCCCGAATTTTCTGTAATCGTAACCTTTCTTTTGAGATCCCAGCCGTTATTCCCCCATTCCGTACCCAGGTTTTTGTCATAATACGCTTCCATGGCATAGGTAATGGCGTCACTGTCGGGATCCGTTGAACCTGTACATGCAAGTTCAACGCTTGCATCAATGACACTGCTTCCGCATTGTGTTCCGTTGCATTGCAAAGATGTCGGCGTCGTCGGTCTCATGGATACTGAAAAGTCGCTTCGAGCAATAAAGGCCTCAAATTCATACAGGGTGCCGTTATACGATTGCACATCCTGTGCATCCGTAGCCATACCGATTTTGAGAAGTGAACTCGACTGCGGCGCAAAAGAAACATCGCCGAGCGCATGTAGTCCATCGCCGATGCCACGCTTAACCCCTAATGCAGTAGTGTCGTTAAAGAATGTTAATCGGTGAGTTCGCGGTACGCTGTTCCCGGACTGCGCAATAGAATAGTCCAGCCGCACCCTGTTTACATCTTCCGCCGCGGGAATGGCAAGCTGTATTTCGCTGAGACCGGTACTAAACGCGGCGCCGGTACCATGACTGCCGTCGTTGACGTTGGCTTGATTTGTCACGGAACCCCCGGTGGTGGTGATAGTCCCCCCGGAACTGCTTGAGGCAATATTTTCTTTTGACGATCCGTACGTTTCAAACCCGCACGAATTCGTTGCCTTTACTTTCCAGGTGTAGTTTTGGGTAGCGAGCGAAGAATACGCATACTCGCTCGAGGCGGTCGTGTCTGAAAAAATCGGGTTAATCGGATCGGAAGCATCGAAAAGTGAAAATGCGTAACTGATATTTTCCCCCGGATACGATCTCCCGGCATCTTCCCAATCAAATGTATACAACGAGTCGTTAAGTACAGAGTTTTCAGTAGGCGTAAGAAGAAAAAACGGCTTTGGTGCACCGTATTGACTGTTAGCCACGGTGTCGGAAACAGCCAAGAGTCGTGAGGTTGAGAAGCCATACACCGCATAGTAGTAATCCCGACAACTGTCCGCATCAACAATTTCATAGCTTGTCGCATTCGGCGAAAGCGTGGCAACTGCTTCAGCACCGGTGTAATTATCCCGATTGATCTCCCCGTTTTCGACTCTGTAGACCGTCAGATGGTCGAGCGAAGTTTCCGTAAATTCATTCCACGAGAGCACGACATTCGCGCTCGTCGTATCGGAAAAACGAGCTGAAAGACCCGAAATGTTGTACGGTATGACCGTCAGATTAGCGGGTGCTCCGACCGCCAGCCCGACTTCTGGATTGCTCGTCTCACAGGTATGCACGATTTGAAAATCATTTACTCCGAATGGAAGGTTGATTGTGTCGGTAAGCGCGTAGGCAGTGACATTCTCTGAATACGACGTGTTAGCCAATAATAGCGTCGGCACATACGATGAAGAAGAGTACGAGGTCCAGTTGTACTCGGGATGCGGCACATTCTCAAACTTCATTGAGCTGTTGTATACTCCATCACCATTTGCATCTTGCTTCGTCACCCCTACGGTCCATGAAGTAGTACCGCCGGGACGTATGTAATGACGATCATCTAAAAACCCGATGCCACATGAATGCGGCGACAGTGTCGTCACGTTTGGGTAGTCTGCTTCTAACCTATACGTTGCGTTCGCATTATGGAAAACAAAGAAACTGGCAACAACTGCCAATCCTCCAAAAATGATGGTTATGATGGTGAATCGCTTCATATTTTTGTATATACCTCTTAAGTCTTAGGAGTCAAAATGATAGATTTTTGGGGTTTTGTAGCTGATGATTTTCAAGTAGTTCTATCAACACCGTTAGCTATCGCCATACTCTGTATATTTCTTGTCCGAACCTTTTGCTTTTTCTACCGGATACTTTGCCGCACTTTTAACCATTTTGTCTTCGACAATCTTCTTCAAATCAAATTGCATGAGATGTGCGAGTTCAAGCAATTTCATTCCTACATCCCCCACCTCGTCTAATATTTTCTCCCGATTCTTTGTAATACCTTCGGGAGTCGCTTTTGATTCCCATTGAAAAAGTTCGAGAAGTTCCGCAGCTTCCACCATGGTCGCAACGGCAATTTCTTTTGGGGTATGGAATTTCATCCAGTCGCGTTCTGTATGAAAATCTATAACACGTTTTGTAAGTTCGTGAATTGTGCTCATAAGTCGGTATGTTTGGTATCCCGGCCAAAAGATTTTTCTACCGGATATTTCGCGGCACTGCGTTCGATCTTGCGGATAATGGCATCGCTCAAATTGATGTCGAGCGCATGAGCGAACGTGAGGAGATAGATCATGCAATCGGCAAGTTCATCTGCAATGTCCTGCCGTTTTGCATCCTGGTATTCCTTCGTCGCGCCTTTAGCCCACTGGAAATTCTCCATGAGCTCGGCTGTTTCGATAGCTAAAGAAATAGCCAGCTCCTTGGGCGTATGGAACTGAGCCCAGTCGCGTTCATCACGGAATTTGATTATTTTTTCCTGTAGCTGTTGAAGTTCGTCCATGAACGTATTTTCCCACTTTTTTCTCATTAAATCAACCACACCATATATAAAAAAATTGATTGACAACACAACAAACGCGGAGTAGTCTAATTTTATACCAAATCGAACATCGATAACCTAACACAACTCAAAACGCCCTGGAGGGATCATGGCGAGTCCGAACAAGCTCAAAGCCCGTCTCGTGTGTACGTGCAATCATGTCACCGAAGTGCGACCGTCGCCGACAGCAGACTGTGGTGACCTGAGCGACACAATCAATAAGTGCCCACATAAAGACTGCGCCGGACAGATAACCGGCTGGTCAATACAGATGCTGGATGGCACGCCATTCAAATCTGTGGGCGATCCGATCCCTTATGCAGACGACCCTCTGGTTATTGACGACCTCACCATACTGCTCCTCAATGAGCAGAGTGTCGACGCCAATGCCGAACACGCAAGCGCATAGCTCATTCTCTCCTGCAACATTTTCCCGAGTCCTTACCGACTCGGCTTTTTTTAGGATAAAAAAAACCAGCAAAGAAAATTGCCGGTTAAAGTCACAGAGTACATCATTATTGCCTATTGTATTACAGAACGCTTCTACTCATTCGGAGTTAACGTTGTCCTCGGAATATTCTTGCGAATCTGATTACAATACTCCTCGAGTGTGCAATCCATGGATTTTGCTATTTGTTCCAGTTGATCCATGGCCGTCGAATATCCGACGAGAAATAGATACAACGGGATCGCCTGCTCTTCATCGAGAGTCTTAATGTGCTCTTTGGTAAAATGAGATCGCGGACGCTCCCGATCCATCTTTTCGCTCAGATCAAGAAGGGCTCGCACGACGGTCTCGGGGTCAATCGGCTCGCCCTGAAGCGTAACAGGAACTTTGAGCTCATCAACAACTTCCCACAAGGTGACCAGAATGACGATATCATTAACCACTGCGGTGACTGGGAACAGTCGTATCGCCTCATACGCCTTAGCGGCAAAGGTCTGGTTTACCGGACTGTCTTTGAAAAACCCCAGCGTTACATCGAATAAGAACTTTCGTAAGAGCATTTCTCCCTCCCTATACGTTTACCAATTTTTACTTTTCGGGTCACTGTAGCCCCCAACGGTTAAACTGTCAAGGTGAAAAGTCTTAGCGCATAGAAGTCATTTGAAACTTAAAGTGACCGCACCCTGAAAAGGGTGCGGAGGATATTTTCACTCCATAAACCTGTATAACTCGATAACTCAATCAACTGAATTAACTAAATTAACTTCATTTCTCCTCCCACTTACCCCTCAATCATCTTTCCAATCTTGTACCCTGCCCAGAGACCAAAAAAGCCGCCGATCGTGCTTCCAATAACGGATGACACTTCAAGCGCACTCGCACCCCACAGCGTCGGCAGATATCCGCCCAATGCGCCGCCGATAAAAATGAAAAGATAGATAAATCCTTTTTTGCCCATACGATGGTACCGATATACCCCCCTAGATGTTTACCTCCGTCCGCGACTGGAAAACGATCTGCCCCGCGAATGAGGCCGTCCGGAAAACTTGCGCCGTGGTGGATAATTGCCGCTAAACTGCTGCCTGCGCTGAGGTGCAGACGATACTGCAGCGGAAGATTCAGCTCCCACCACAAGCTGGGTACGGATCAAACGCTCGATGTCCTGAACATCTCGCCGTTGATCAGGCGTAGCGAATGAAATTGCTTTGCCTTTTTTCCCTGCGCGCGCGGTGCGGCCGATGCGGTGCACATAGTCATCGGGGGTACTCGGCAAATCATAATTGATCACTACTTCAATATTGCTCACGTCAATCCCGCGGGCGGCGATATCAGTCGCGACCAAAATGCGGTGTCTGCCGTTTTTAAATCCTTCGATGGCTGATTTCCGCTGAGCAAGCGTCCGGTCCGAATGAATTTCACTGGCAGCATGACCCATTTCTCGGATCGTTGCGGCAAGTTTTTTTGTTCCCCATTTGGTCCGAGAAAAAACGAGAATGGATCCGGGATACTTCTCAAGCATTTTGCCGAGCATCGGGCGCTTGTCAGCCGCCGAAAGAAAGATGACTTCCTGATCAATTTCCTTGACGGTCGTCCCCGGCCGGTCAATCTCGACGCGCAGAGGCAGGCTCATGTGTTTATTCGCAATCGCAACGATCGGCTGCGGCATCGTCGCGGAAAACAGGAGTGTCTGACGTTGTTTGGGAACCTGTGCGAGAATTTTTTCAATCTGCGGCGCGAATCCCATGTTGAGCATCCGGTCAGCTTCATCAAGAACGACGATTCCTACTTTTTGCAGTAACGTCTGTCTGCGGGACAGATGATCGATCAACCGACCTGGAGTCGCGATGACCACATGCGGATTGTTTTGGAATGCGCGCACCTGCATCCCCATCGATGCGCCTCCGACAACAACGGCTGTTCGTAAGCCGATACCTCTCCCAAATTGCATAAAGACTTCTTCTACCTGCGCCGCGAGCTCGCGCGTCGGCACCAATACCAGGCCGTACGTTTTGAGCCGGGCAAGATTTTGCATCATCGGTAAACCGAATGCAAGCGTCTTCCCGGTCCCCGTCTGTGCGATACCAATCAGGTCTTTACCCTCGATTGCGAGAGGAATCGTCTTCGCCTGTATAGGAGTCGGTGTAGTAAACTTGTGCTTCTCGAGCATCTCAAGCAATTTCGGAGCGATACCGAGTCCGTAAAATGTGTTTTGACTGTCTTCTGTCATATATATACGTTAAAAATGAGTGGCAAAGCATGTGCTCCTGCCCTCAAAACGCTGGAATACTGCTCTGTACGGGTGTACCTTAGCACGAAGCACTGAATAAAGCCACTCGGATACCCTTGACTAAACAGGGCAATATATCTAAGATACCGTATCAAAATAAACCGAAAACAAACAGGAGGTACGTAACATGATTGCAATCGCAAACCTGGAGAAATATTTCCAGGATCATCCGGAATTTACTAACCGCAAAATCGCCGTTCTTGAAGCTGCCAGGAACGTCTCAGAAGACGGCAATATTCTCGTCGGAGGAGCTGCCATGGAAATCCTTGGTGATCTTTCAGGCGCATTCTTCGATGAGATCGAGAACGATCCTGAACATCAGGAAATTGGAATAGCCGCGATACGTGCATTTGAGGTTAAGACACGCAGACCGACGCCCGATGTTGTCCATGACACGCTGAGGAATTTCTTCTTCGGCACCGAGGACACCCAATCGCACAAGTCGTTCAGGAGAAAGGTCGAAGGAACTGACGTCGAAACAGTCTGCACCCTGCTTCAGACTCACGGCTTTGCTTTACAACAATATGCTCCCAGCCGTACGTCTGGTATGAGCAGGATCTGCGGGGTGCGCATCGAGGAAATCACCTCAGTAAGCATCAAGAATACTGAACTACTCATTCACGGAATCACGTCGGACAGCGGGATAATTCACCTCGTCATACACCATGATTTCACCTGGGATATAAGTGCATACGAGAAACTGAGCATGTCAAAATCCTAACCTTGGTTGCTATAACCGAGGTTTTTTTTATTGGCATACGAGTGAGCCACATACTCCGCACCCTAGAAAGGGTGCTCTTGGTATAATTTAATGGCACCGCAGCCTCAGCCTGTCTGCCGCCAGGCAGGCGGGCTGCTCTTTATCATTATATCTACCTAGCGCAGGCCGCTGTGCCTGCGCCGTATTTTATTAAACCAAGAGCACCCTTTAGGGTGCGGAGGTTAAGACCCCTTATTTAATAATCTCAAATACTTTCTGTTTTGACTTCTCTCCCCTCACTAACCGTATCCGCGACTTTGGGATATCCAAATGATCCGCAAGTGCATCGATGATCCCTGTATTCGCCTTACCTTCATGCGCAGGTGCATGCACAGAAATACGAAAATGCGTAGAATCTACTTCTACGACCTTTGTTAGCCGAGCCCCGGGTTTTGCGGTGACAAAAATATTCATTGCACCGGTTGATCTCTCCGCTATCCCGACGCCGTGCGAAAATACTTCTGATACATTTCGAATGTCGTCACCAGGAGGATCATGATGACCGGCCCATAGATGAATCCGAGCACACCGAATACTTGCAAGCCGCCGATCACGCCGAGAATCACCAGCGCCGGGTGTAGCTCGGCCTTCTTTGACACGAGCTTCGGTCGCAGATAATTATCAATGTTACCGACAAGCAACACGCTCGCAAGTATCAGCATAATGCCCTGCCAGATATCGCCCGTAGCAAGCATAACGAGCGCGATGGGAATCATGACAAATCCGTATCCCACCATCGGTATGACACCAAGGAAAACCATAAGTAACGTCCAGAACAGCACATACGGTACGCCGGCAATCGCCAGAAAAATTCCCGAAACGGCGCCCTGCACAAGCGCTACCAGCAGAGTGCCCTTGATCATCGATATAGACATCTCAAGTACACGTGTCGCATACACAACATCAATACGGTCATTCAAGGGGCTGACTTCTTCAAAAAACTTGAACAATTTATGATGAAGCGGAAATAACGTGTACAGCAGAATCAGGAAAATAATAATCCAAGTTACCGAATTAAACGCGCCTGAACCGATCGTTGGCAGGCGTTCGAGAAAAAACGATCCGACCGCCTGTGCCCAATTGCCGATTTGATCCTGCGCCTTATCTACTGTCAGAAGTTCCCGATCTCCCGGGAGTGAAGCAGAAATAGAGTTGATATCCTCAACAACACGTTCAAGTGTAATCGTATTGCCCGTCTGCGCAAAATCCTCTTTGAACTGAATGATCTGATTTACGGTCAGACCGCCGACAAAGACTATGGGAATAAAGACGACCAAAAATACGAAAATCACGGACAACACCGCCGAGAGTCGTTCTGCATTCCCAAAAAGTCGTAAAAAGAAATGATAAATTGGCTTGAAAAGTACCGCAAGAATAAGTGCCAAAATAATGGCTGAAAAATACGGCCGCAATACCAGATACGACAGATAGACAATAACTCCTGCGACGATAAAGAAGAATATTCGTTTTTCACCCATAGAATGACTCATAGGTATAGTATCGGCGTTAAGAAATCAGGCGACGGTAACTGTGTTCATCGTATCCCCGACCTCAATCTGCTTCACTACCTCAATACCCGACGTCACTTTGCCAAAAATTGTGTAATCCTTTGGCAGGGTCGCGTTGTCTTCAAGCATGATGAAAAACTGAGAACCGTTCGTATCCGGACCGGCATTCGCCATCGCTACAATACCCTCATCGTACTCTTTGGTAACTTTTTCATCCTCGAACTGATATCCCGGCCCGCCCGTGCCCGTCCCGAGCGGATCGCCTCCCTGAATGACAAATCCCGGCACGACGCGATGAAACGTCAGTCCGTTGTAGTAGCCCGCTTCCGCGAGATACACAAAGTTGCTCACCGCCTTCGGCGCTTCGTCCGCATACAGGTCAAATACGATAGTTCCTTTATTTGTCTGCAGAGTTACTTTTTTACCCTTGATGTGATCATCAGAGAGTACACCGGGGAATGAATATGTTTTGTTCATAGAAATAAGAAGAGTTAATAACCTGCAGGCATTTTCGCACAGATATGCATATTAATCAACGCTGTTCGTGGTATACTTGGCATATATGAAAGCGTTTTTGAAAAAATACGCGGAACAGTATGCGATCCCCTGCATTCTTTTTGTCGCCGCTGTTCTTCGTCTGTTTCAGCTGGGCAAACGGGATTTCTGGGTGGATGAAGCGTTCACCGGCATTGCGATTCGCGAATCGTGGAGCGGGATGATGACCATCCTTATGCATGACGTTCACCCGCCGTTATATTATTTTGGCGCGAAATTATTTTCATCCGCGTTTTCATACTCAATCGTCGGCATCCGCCTGTACTCGGTCGTATTCGGCATCCTGTGCGTGTACATGGTGTACCTGATTGCGCGTGAACTCTACGGGACACGAGCGGGCAGGATCGCGGCATTGATCTCGGCAATTGCCCCGTTTGCGATACAGTACTCCCAGGAAGCGCGGATGTATACGCAGTACGCGTTCTGTATTCTTGTCGCCATTTATTTCCTTAGCCGCTCATGTAATTCTCCGAGAAAAATATACCCTATCCTTTGGGGACTCGCGTTGGGGCTAGGGATACTTACCCAGTACATCGCGCTAATCTTTGTGCCGATTTTTGTTCTCATCATATTAATATGGAAAAAAGAAGGTTCATACCAACCGGGCACCCGAATACGCAACATAGTCATTGGCCTAGCGGTGATGTCGGTGATTATCGCTCCATGGACAAGTCACGCAATTGATCAATACAAGCGGATGGAGGATGGATTCTCATGGACAACGATACCACAAGTCGCAGACATCATGAACACGGCGACCTCATTTATTCTCGGCGCCGCTCCCGGTGGATTATCACAAGGGCAGATCGCTCCCGCATATCATCTACAAGGCGTCAACAAAAACGTCACCGGAATTGCTGTCCTTGCTCTCATTCTCTTAGCCGGAGGGATGCTCCTGCGGCACAAGAGGCACAAAGCTATTCCCATACTGTTGCTCATCATACTGCCCCCTGCGACCTTGTACGTGCTGTCTCACGGAGATCATTCATATTATGTTTCACGTTACCTCATCCCTGTTTCGTTTAGTCTCTACATCCTCTTAGGCGCATGGATTGCGGGATTGAAACCTCGGCTCGCGTACATCGCCATCGTGGTATACCTTGCAGGCATTGCTCTAACCGCCCGCTTACCCGTTGAAACAGCGTGGAATGCATTTGCTCATGCGAATACAGGACAAAAAAATTACTATGCCCTCAATCCGTTTGATTATGTCATCGCCAAATATTACGTAGGCGCAGACCATCTCACACTTTTTAATGTCGATAACCCGAACGAGCGACCCGTGTGGTGGGCGGCAATAGGTGAAAGTCTGGTGAGCACAAGCAATCCGCATGATCTCGTCACACGCCCCGATCCGGTCATCACGTTCTTGCCCCTGCATATATCACAAAAAGTTCCGACGAGCTTGTCATCTGTCGAATTCGATATCATTGATAGTTTCGGAACACTCTACCTCGTGCGTCCACGAGCATCCAACGAGTAGCCGGAAAAGGCATCTATACTAAGGGCACCCTTTCAAGGGTGCGGATTTATTATTCAAAAATCTTACTCTCCCAACACCTTCCTGGCAATCAAAAACGGGATCAGTACATACAACGTCGTATCCCTGACAAGATAATACACAAAAATCGCCAGTATCATCTTCCAGCCGTATTTCTTGAATAAGAACATAAATCTCCAGCGAAATTTGGAAAATACGGATTGAGCAAATTCTGCAGGCACGGTTTGAAAAAAATCCTTACGCACCTGAACGGCCAGATTTTTAACCCGGCGCAAAATATGCGGGCGCTTTTCAATTGAAGCAATCGGTAAGCTGTCTTCCATGTCCGTTATTCGGCAAAAACAGTATACTTCTCCACTTTTGACGTCAGTGCAATTTTTCCGTCAGCATCTTTAAAGTCAGCCATCCGACGGTGCCCCTCGTGAAATTCCGGACTCCCGACCCATGCGTTAAAATCAGCCTCCGATTCCCAGTGCGTCATGACGGCATATTCATTGCCGGCGCTTGGTTTCAAAATTTCTGCCTTGATAAATCCCTGCCTCCGATCCACCGCACCCGCACGACTCAAAAACGCCTGCTCAAACTTTTCTCGGAAAGATTCGGGAACAGTCATCTTATTTATAGCAACAAACATGGTTTTTTTGGTATTAACCTTACTCATTTCTTAATGAGAATGATTCTCATTAGATAGTAGATTCAGTATATACACAGTACTTACTATTATCAAGGATTTGTATGTGGACAGGAAAAATGAGTACATTTGACATTTGCAACTAAGTTGCATTAATATGAAGATATGAGAAAAATGCAACTCGCCACACAGGAAAAATCAGGGAGAAGAGCGCGGGGCACGTTGGCGCGAAAACATATATTGGACTCTCTTAAGGACGCCACAAATCCCCTCTCGGCTACCGACCTCTTGTTTGCCGTATCAAAAACAAAGAAAAGCGTGAACAAGACGACAATCTATCGCCAACTTACCTCCCTTCTTGCCGAAGGCGCTATTCGGGAACTGCAACTCGGCGAAAAGAAAAAACGGTATGAGCTCACGCCGATAAACCACCACCATCACCTGGTATGCGTGCGATGTGAAAAGATTGAGCACGTCGAACTTGAACGCGATTTGGCGGGCGAAGAAAAAAAAATAATGCAGGAAAAGAAATTTGAGGTGCTCACGCATTCGCTGGAATTTTTTGGACGGTGCGCGGAATGCCGGACCACGTAATCCTTTTTATGAAGAAAAAAATAACCATTGGAATTATTATCGCTTGTTGTATCGGTGTTTTTATATGGATCACCGTCGATCAAACGTCGCCGGCTGATACCGACGGGCTACAGGTAACAGCGAGTTTTTATCCCCTGTACTACTTCACTCAGCAAATCGGGGGTGACAAAGTGTCAGTGGCGAATATAACCCCGGCGGGTGTCGAACCGCACGATTATGAACCGACAGCTAAGGATGTCGCCCGGATTGAAAACAGTCGCCTCCTCATTGTAAATGGCGGAGGACTGGAAGCATGGCTGGAAAACGTTCGACAAAATATTACGCCGGGTCAAACGACAATCGTAACTGCCGGCGAGGGATTGCCCATGCAAGAAGTGGCCGAGGGAGGCGAGACAATCTCCGACCCGCACGTATGGCTGAGCCCCGTACTTGCACGACACATGGTAGACGTTATCGCAAGCGCACTAACAGAGGCTGATCCATCCAACGGTGATTACTACGGCACCAACGCTCAAGCACTGCAGAACCGCCTGATCGCCCTCGATACGGAATATCATCGGGGCCTTCGGTCATGTACACGGCGGACATTCGTCACTGCTCATGCGGCGTTCCATTACCTCGCAGTAACCTACAACCTCGAACAGCTTGCCATCACGGGCATATCTCCCGAGAGCGAGCCGTCCCCGCAGGAACTTGCCTCCATTGCTGAATTTGCGCGTGAACACGCAGTAGGGTATATTTTCTTTGAAGAACTCGTCAGTCCGAAATTATCGGAAACTGTCGCCCACGAAGTCGGGGCGCAAACGCTTGTCCTCAACCCCCTGGAAGGGTTAACGTCACAAGACATCGCTGACGGGAAAGACTACTTCACAGAAATGAAATCAAATCTCACCAATCTTCAAACGGCACTCGAATGTCAGACACCATAAAACAGGGACCGCTCATCGAGGTACGAAATGTTTCGTTTTCTTATGGTAAAAACGTGATTATTGATAATATTTCGTTTGATATCCCGCGTGGCGATTACCTCGGCATCATCGGTCCTAACGGTGCTGGCAAAACAACCCTGCTAAAAATTATTCTTGGACTGGTGAAGCCCATGCAGGGAACGGTCAAATTTTACGGTAAGGATATCCGTGATTTTACCGACTGGGAAAAAATCGGCTACGTCCCTCAAAAAGCCACACATGTTGATGCACGATTTCCCGCAACGGTATATGAAGTAGTTATGATGAGCCGCTATGCTCATCAACACTTTTTTCATCGCTCATCTGCGGAGGACAAACATCTGGTAAAACAGGCGCTTGAGCACGTAGGCATGTGGGAATACCACGATCGACTCATTGGAGAGTTATCGGGCGGACAGCAGCAGCGGGTCTTTATCGCCCGGGCGCTCGCAACAAAACCGGAAATTATTTTCCTCGACGAACCGACAATCGGCGTTGACGAACAGGCGCGCGATGAATTCTACGGATTTTTACGCAAACTGAACCAGGAGCGGCACCTGACGCTCATTCTCATTTCCCATGACGTGGATATGGTTATCCAACAGGCGAAACATATTGCATGCGTAGACCGCAAACTGATCTGCCACAGCCTGCCCAAGGAATTTCTGCGTAACAGCGCATCCGGTGAGTTGGTACGGGGAGGCGTCCGTATTTTTGTTCATAAGCATACCCACTAATATGTCGCTTGGAGAACTGTTTCAATTCGGATTCATCGTACGCGGGCTCGAGGCGGGCATTATAGTTGCGATTATTGCCCCGATCATCGGCATTTTTCTTGTCCTGCGCAGATACTCTCTCATTGCCGATACACTGGCACATGTATCACTGGCGGGAGTCGCCCTCGGCACGCTCCTAGGTATCAATCCGGTTTTCGCTGCACTCGGAGCGACACTGCTATCGTCATTTGGCATCGAGCGTTTTCGCACCAGCAAGCGGGTTTACGGAGACTCAGCGCTTGCCCTGTTTCTTTCGGGAAGCCTTGCACTTGCGGTCGTATTGCTAAGTCTTTCTCACGGATTTAACACCAATTTATTCAGCTACCTCTTCGGCAGTATCCTGACCGTTACTCAAAATGATGTATACACCATTGGCGTTCTCGGCGTCATCGTAGTCATTGCCCTTACCGTGCTCTACAAAAAACTGGTATACGTCACATTTGATGAAGAAGCTGCACAGGTGAGCGGCATTCCCACCAAATTCGTCAACCTGATGCTGATCTTCCTGTCTGCGTTCACCGTGTCTCTTGCCATTCCAATCGTCGGCGTCTTACTCATCGCGGCCCTTATTGTCATCCCGGTTATCACCGCACTGCAGTTTCGCACCAGCTTCGTCAAAACGATACTGTTCGCCGAAATTATTTCAATCGCGTCTGTTGTTTCCGGCATTATTCTCGCCTTTTATCTCAATCTGGCAACCGGCGGCACCATCGTGTTGATCATGCTTGCCGTGTTTATCGCCACCATATTCCTTAAAAAAGCGGAGGAATAATATAGCCCCGGACAATGCACGCTTCTATCTTAAAAAACACAGCCCAGGTCTCCTGACCCGGGCTGTGTTTGTATGCACCATCCTTCACATCACAAGGAAAATGAAATTAAAACCAGCCCCAACCACAATCCGGCATAAATACTCCGTCTCGCCAGCTTCGCCCGTGCCGAATCAAGCGTTTGAGGGAGCAGTCGCCAGCCAAGCAAGAATGCGGCCGTTGTCAGCAACCAAAACAGATAAAATGCGGTTCTCTCGGTGCGAACCGTCAGTACAAGCGCCGAGGCGGAGAGCATCAGCATGAGAATGATGCGTCGAATATATGCCATTGAAAAAACCATCGGAATTGTTTTGCGCATCCCGCGATCTACCTCGACATCCTCGATATCTTTTATTATTTCCATCGAACATATCGCGAGAAAAATAATCGCCGTCCAAATGATGACAAAAGCATCCGTCCGACCTACGACATAGCCGCCCGCCAAAAAAAATAAAGCGGAAATTCCGGCCGCAACACCATTCTTAACAAACAACAGTTTTGTGCAATAGACGGAATACACAATACTGGCGATCGTAAACATTACCATGACGAAAAATAACGGCCTCCCTCCAAATACCGCAATACAAAGACCCGCGCCGTACACACTGAGAGATATCACCAAGGCTTTTTGCGGATTGCGCAGGGCAAACGGCTTGCCTTTTCGCTCGTCAATATGCCGGTCGTAATATCCGTTTATGGCAAATATGCCCATGGATATGCATATCATGCTCGCCATTCCCACCCAAAAATCTGGCGTGACGTCAAAACTGCCGGCCAACATTCCTAACACAAAAACCCCGACCGGCACAAGAAACATGGGGAAACGTATAAACTCGAGATAAGAACGCATAAAATGTGACGATTGATTCGTGGTCATTGTAACACACTATGGCATTTGACAATCCCTTCCGTCATGTTAGGATACACAACTAAACAAGGCTCTTTTTTGCCTATCCACCTCAACTCTGTCAAAGGAGTGAACGTGAAAGTGTATATCCAACACCTGCGAATTGGAAACACGCTTACACCGCCGACAGAAGTTGAAGTTCCCGAACATTCAACATTCGGGCAAGTACTCGAAAAAGTCGGCATCATATTTGATCCACTGCGAATGTCACTGCATTATACGGCTGAGAATGAACGGGAGATCCTCGTTGTAGACACCGACCAAATAGTCGACGAAGGTGATCTGATCACCGTGATTGCTCAGTGTTACTTTCCAAAAACATAACACCGGCGTATGCGTGCATACGCCCCTTTTTTTATTCGAAATACTGCCTACAACAGTTTTTGCTGAGTGCGCATGGCAAATCGTGCCGCCGATTTTCGATATGCACAGTAATCGCATTCAGCTCCCGGCTGGGGAATCGTGGCCGACTGTAAACAGGCATGTGCATCCATGATCGCCGGTTCAACCCACGCGTCGTTCCCGGTATACGGGATCAGATTTACATCAAACTCAAGCTTGCCGTCAAACGCTTTTGCATCGCTGTTGCCGTTGCAATACACGAAATAGCCGGTATCTGAAACTGCGAATCCATTGCGACGGAAAAGCCATTGGTAGATTTCCATCTGGCGCTTGTACCCGATCTGCCATTCTTCATCAAGAGAGACGATATCCTGCTTTTTTGACGTCGCTTTGTAATCAACGATAATCAATTCGCCGTTTGGTTTTACCCAGATATCATCGATGCCCCCGGTAATGCGGAAATGCGTCGGATCATGCTGGTAGCTGATGCCGCGTTTCAGCGCGTCGCGCCACTCGTCCATTTTCTCATGCGCAAACGGCTTTGCATCAAGCTTATACTTCTTTTGCAGAGGATGCGACGTGCCCTTGGCGCGATGAAGATCAAACTCGCGTTTCAGCAATTCGTCAACGGCGGAATTCAAACTAAACGGAAATCCCGGGGGTCGTGCTACGCCCAGGCGGCGATCCAGATAAAAACACCGCGGACAGTTCATAAACAGATCGATCTGCGACCTGCTTAACCGGTACAGCTCTTTGCTTGCCGGATCGTATAGGTTTTTTTGGCGTTGGGGATTGTAGTAGCGAGACATAAAAAAATAGTGCTCCCTGTAGTGTACAGCTAATTTAATCTGCACGCAAAAGGTCCGCGTTGACAATACGATGCACGAAGGATTAAGATGAGGTGAAAAGAAAAAATCGCACAAAGGTTAGGTAAAGATGAAGATCATTCAAATGACCGTAATGTACCCCATTGATGAGGCTGCCCATGAAGTACTGCTTGGATTCAAGAAAAAGAATATTGGCAAGGGATTATATAATGGTCCGGGCGGCTCTGTTGAAGAACACGAGACCCTTACCGTCGCTGCATTGCGCGAAATGCACGAAGAAGTAGGAGAAAATGTTCAGGTAACAGCTCTCCAATACATGGGCATACTCTATGTCACATTTGAGGACACCGATTCTCTGGTCATTATCCACTACTTCGTCGGGTACGGATTAACAGGAGAGCCCGAGGAAACAGGCGAACTGATCCCCCGCCGCTTTTCGCTGGACGCCATCCCGTTTCATCAGATGTGGCCAAATGACCCGTTCATGATGCCTTTCATGATTAACGGCCAATGCATGTTCGGTCTCGTCCAGTATAACAATATTGAAAGTAGGCGGATGCTCAGCGCGCATTTCTCCCCAATAACCAGGGAGGAGCTCGAAGAGGCTCTCCCTGTATAGCGACCACCCCTTGTGGCCGCTTTTTTCTTTATGTCATTTCGACCGTAGCGGAGAAATCTTTTCCCCCTTTTATTCCTGCATACTATTATAACCAACGGGATCCTTCCCCTGGCTACGCCAGGGATCAGGATTGACCCTTCGGGTCAAAATAAAAAAGGCCGGAAGGAAAGTATCTACGCGGCAAAGGGCATCGTATGCACGGCTACCTCAACAAGGAGGCGCACTAATGCAAGGACAACCATTTGGTTGTTTCCTCATGATGGGAAACAAAAGTAGAATACGCACGATCGATAAGGCAAACTGCAATGCAGTGTGATCTCACAGGGAGAAAACTAGCCTATCCGTGCCCTTCCGGCACACTACGGCGCTACAGCAGTCAGCTAGTTTGCGCCGTTGCATTACATTACGTTATTCGTGATAAAACGTCAAGAGAACCTGCGTAATTGTACAAAAAAACGGCTCATGAATAATTCACAGCCGTTGGTATGCTAGATATCCCAGCGACACATACGACAAGGCGCGGAACCTATCTGCATCTCTACAGAAATGGGCTGAAGCCTCTCTTCAGGATAAGTTTCGCCCATCCATCGCGCAAGTTTGAAGTGGTCGATCGCATTAGCCGTATCCCCGGCATCGGAATACATCCGGGCGAGAAAATACCGCGCTCTGCCATAACCGGGATTTAGATTAGCCACCGTTATCATCTCTTCAATCGCTAGACTGATCATTCCGCGTTTCCAGAGACCAATCGCCAATAGGTACCGTACTGGCTGTTTATGAGGCAACCCCTCGCCATATATTTTTGCATAAGGATCAGCTTCAATTGCCCTTTCAAAACTCCGTGTGGCGACCTGATAGTCCCCTATGCTGGCGAAGAGAAATCCCACGCATGCGTAGAGTTCTGCGCTGTCCGGATATACACTGCTGGAATCCAGAAGCGAATGAATTACGCTGAGGGTTTCCTTCATGCCGTTGTGTTCCGCGTTACCAGGTCTTTGGCATCCGAAGTAATGTAACGCAAGAATTA
Organism: Patescibacteria group bacterium; assembly: GCA_041671025.1. GTDB lineage: Bacteria > Patescibacteriota > Patescibacteriia > UBA10025 > UBA10025 > JBAZCI01. The sequence goes on from JBAZCI010000001.1 coordinate 23,455, forward strand.
CACAAATCCCTACGGCAAGAGTGAAAGTCTTCATAATATCCGTCCTTCCCTGAATGTAATTTGCTATTTTATTTCTCCGTAGCATAGAAGATTAACAGGGTTCTGTCAATCCCTGAACTCAAGTACAAAAAACATACACTGCGATCTCTGTACAAATGCCAAAAAGGAGGTTCACTCGCCGTGATCCTCCTGTATGCTTCAATCCGATTACTACACCGGCCTCAGCGTACCCGCAAACACCTGCCACGCAAGCAATGACTTTGCGACAAGACTCAGAATAATATATGCGCGTTCGCCGTACAGATAGTCCGACCACTTTCCCACCTTCTTGTATTGCAGAATCATATTGATCGCAAATACATTGAAGAACAGGAAGATGGAAAAGAAAATCCAATAGACAAACGTAGGCGCCTTGTTGTCACCTTCTCCCGCGCTGAATAAATTAATTGCGACAATGACCCACGGGATCGCGCCCATGATACAGCCGAAGATATATGACGTCCAGTCTGTCTTCTTGGTCGTTTGATTGTGGAGCTCCATGATCCAGCCGAACAGGATCATCCCGGCATTAATAAAGAACACCAACAGCAGACTGCCTAAATCATAAACCCCAACGAGCATCGAAATCACCACCATCATCACTGACGAGCTGAAAGCGTACTCTATCCATCTGGCAAAGTTGACGCCTTTTTGTAAATTCCGCACATACCACGCGTACCCGGTCGGCAGGGAAACAATCAGGTGAGCAAGCGCGGACAAGAAGAGAAATATCGCTACCAACGAACCGACAGGAATCGTAAACGCGGTCTGGAGGTCCGGTTCGAGCGCCCAGGCTACCGTATTAAACTTGAGAAACGCCGTTGTCACCGGCAGACTAAAATCAGAGCTCAATACAAGCATGAGCACGCCCTGTGCAAAATGCAGACAGGCCATGACAATATTAAATCGACGGAGAGAAGTAAACTTCGCACTATTGGGACCGGACATAAATGGAATATCCATAAAGCTGAAAAAGGTTAATAATTAATGTGATGCGTGCGCTAACGTAACCGGTATTGTCGTCCCTCCTTTCTGTTATTTTTTTTACAACAGACTGGCCTGGGCATTCACGACATCGTCGTATGTCCGCTGTTCCCACGTGTCGTATCCCAGCGCTTTGAGATTGTCGCGGGCACGTAAAACGAGGTCGTGTGTTTTGCCGTATATTTCAAAAAATACCGTTCCCGCAACACCCTCTATGGTATCAAATGCAACGGTAAGCCCGAGCTCCTGCCACATATATTCTTCTTTGGCACGCTTCACTACCGCAGACACCGTACGCGAGCGTTTGAGCTCTTGCGCCTGAGCGGGAGTCAGTATCTGACCTTCGATAACAAAACATGTCCCGTCAAATTGGAGGCGGTACAGCTTGATTGTCGTATCGAGTTCTTTTATTTTTTCCTTTGAGTGCCCCGGCTCCGTTGATAAAAATGTGTCTGTGTCGGTGAACGAACGAAGCTTCTCTAGCCCAAGCTGTGTGATCAGCGTAGGTATAGTCTCAGGATCAATACGAAGTTTTATTTCGTACATGGCCATGAGATAAGTATATGTGAAGTACAAAAATAAATCCAGATATATCTTGACACAAAATCTGTATTTGACCATCAGAATGTTTTACTGGTACAGTTACGTACTGACGAAAAAATTGTTTCTTTTTGACATTTCAAGGAAGGAAACCATGCTCAAAAATTCTGTAACGCTCTTTGTAGGAGGGCAAGCAAAACTGTATTACCCGCCCCCACATACGGGAACTGAGATTAAGATACTCGGTTCGCTTCTTGAGAGAATATGCCAGAAACATCTCAACGACCCACCTTTTTCACTCTCACCTTCCCGTGCCGTTCGCGACGCCATGCTCCCTCAGGGAATACTTCGCCTCTTTATCAATAAGATGCTCTCGGGACACGATACCCGAATAGATATGATGAACTTTTTGTATTTTTCTAAATTCATCGCCATGCTTGAGTCATTTGTACTCGCGCATCCGCTTGATGAAAAACTGCAAAAAGGCCACAAGAGCATCCAAGAATCATTCGGACTCATCCCACGTTCGACAAAATAACAACCGCCGTCATACATTGACAGCGGCTTTTTTTATTCAATGTTCATTTCCTATTTGTAACATCTGCGTGTAAAAGAAAAACTAACTCTCAAGTTCGCTTACAATCCTCTCTAAAGTCTTAAAATTACCATCATGATCAAATGTATTGAAATACCGAGGATTACAAGCAACTATTTTTTCATGCGCCGCATCAACTTCAACAATTTTTTCATCAAAAAGGTGAACACGCGCTGTATTTCTTTGAGCAAATGCTTTCCGCGCCGCCGGCCGATTACCGTCAAACCATATAAACGTAAAACCGTTTCGTACAAAAAGAGTAACCATCGCATAGGCCCAAGGAGTATCCTTAAATCCGCCGGTGACAACCACATCACTCATGCCAGTCAGTCTCATGATAAACGCCTCCGGAGATTGAGAAAAATTCCGCATAACCTCGGCATCCTCAAGATCAATATGTGTATACTTTTTTTCAGCGTGTAAATAGACGCCTACACTTGTTTTGCCGGTACCCGGAATACCGGAAATAAGGCACTTCATCAGAGCATAAATGTGTTTAAAAATAAGACGATACCCCCGACGCCGACGAGCAACAGGATAGTATCGACAATCCCGCCGGTTTTTACGCGCAGAAAGCGTGGCAGAAGTCCGACTCGTAACTTAAACGGCCAAAACGCCTCAATACCCGACTTGGTCAGCGCATCAGCCGCGAGATGGCTGGCATATCCCATAACGACAACCCAGAAACCGGGAATAGTGATATACGGAATCAAAAAGCTCGCGCCTAATGCCACAAGCACAACGGCGACAAGCGAATGCAGGGCACCGCGATGACCGAATACTCCCGACGCAATCATCGCGATCGGGACAAACGGTTTGAACCGGACGCGCGTTTTCCCGATATACCCGCCGAAACTCATATGTTTGATCATCGACTCTGACGCATCCAAATCGGGAAGCAACGCCGCGATACACCCCAGCACGGGAATCCATGGCGCCACTTCCGCTCCCGCAATGAGAGGAATCCACGCCGTATTGGCTCCGATGACTGCATGAGTCACTCCGCGCATACGCTACCTGTAAGCCAAAAAAGTGACCGCACCAATTCGCATGATGCGGCGCTCATTGTACAAAATATGACTACACAGCCTGTGCAAAAAGTTTTTCAACATGTTTCCAATTAACCACATTCCACCAGGCCTTGATATAGTCGGCCCGGACGTTCCGATATTTAAGATAGTACGCGTGTTCCCAGACATCAAGCGCCAACACCGGCGTACGCCCTGCAGAGAGCGGTGAATCCTGATTGGATGTTTTTTCTACGATCAGCTTGCCGCCGTCGACAGAAAGCCAAGCCCATCCTGATCCGAACTGCGTCGTTGCGGCATCTTCAAATAATTTCACAAAACCGTCCCAACCGCCAAATGTGGACTCAATCGCCTCTTTAAGCTTCCCCGTCGGCGCGCCTCCCGCATCGGGTCCCATGATTTCCCAGAACAGCGCATGATTCACATGTCCTCCCGCGTGATTTTTCACCGCCGGACGTATATCCTCTGGAACGCTCTGAAGATCCTTGAGTAGCTGTTCGGCATTCTCGACATCGAGTTCAGGATGTTTGGCCAGCGCTTCATTGAGCTTCGTCGTATACGTGACGTGATGCTTGTCATGGTGCAATACCATTGTTTCCTTATCAATGAACGGTTCCAGCGCGTCATACGCATACGGCAATGACGGGGTTTCAAAGTTTTTCATAGGTGTACCATAATTTAATACTAAAACTGAATTCAATCCCCCGAGGGGTTAAGTGATTTTTGTAACGCGACCAACCCGAGTGTAGCACACTTCAAACGCGCGGGGTTGATATCGGTTTGTAACAGATCCAGGACATCCTGTGTTGATATCTTTCGAAGTACGTCTTCACTTTTGCCGAACAGGCTTTCAAAGAGTATCGACGCGGATGCCTGGCTGATCGCACATCCGGAGCCTTCCCATTTCACGTCCTCCACCTTTCCTTCTCCATTCATCTTGATATACAGCTCGACTACATCGCCGCATAACGGATTCGGTTCGCGGTGCGTGAATGTCGCAACATCAATTTTCCCCTTATTCCGGGGGTGCTTGTAATGATCCAAAATATTCTCCTGATACATGTCCATACGCGATATCTGCCTGGTGAAAAAATCAGCCGAATATCTGCTTTACTTTTTCTACGGTGTTCAAAAAGATATCGGCTTCCTGTTTCGTATTGTAGAGATAGAAACTTGCTCGTGCGACCGCATCTACACCGTATACCTGCAGAGCGGGCTGAGCGCACAGATGCCCCGCACGAATTGCGACACCTTCGTCATCAAAAATCGATGCCATGTCATGCGGATGCGCTCCCTGTATCGTAAATGAAATTGCCGCGCCGCGGTCTTCTGCGTCTTGAGAGCCGATAATGCGCACACCGGATATGCTTTTCAATTTCGGCAACACGTATGCAACCATCTCCTGCTCGTGTTTCCATATGTTACTCATGCCTATCTTGTTAATATATTCGATTGCCGCGCCGAGTCCGATAGTGCCCGCAACATTCGGCGTACCCGCTTCAAATTTGTACGGCAAATCATTCCACGTCGCACCTTCAAGGGTAACCTCTTTGATCATATCGCCCCCGGCCAAAAAAGGCTGTGTTTTCTCAAGAATACTTTTCTTCCCGTATAGTATGCCGATTCCCGTGGGACCGAGCATCTTATGACCTGAAAAAGCGTAAAAATCAGCATCAATATCCTGGACATCAACCGCAAAATGCGGCGCAGACTGGCACCCGTCCACCACAACCACTGCTCCCGCATCGTGAGCGAGTTTTGTCATTTCCTTCACCGGATTGATCGTACCCAGCGCATTGGACATCTGCACAATGCCGACAAGCTTAGGTTTTTTTGCCAGCAGCTGCGCATATGCCGACATGTCGAGATGTCCGGTATCCGGATTGAAAGGAATATACTCAACACGCGCACCCGTTTCGGCGGCAAGCAGTTGCCAGGGAACCATATTCGAATGGTGTTCCATCTGACTGACCACGATGAGATCGCCTGCGGTAATATGCTGTCGTCCCCAGGTAAAGCGAATCAGGTTCAGTGACTCCGTCGCATTGCGGGTATAGATAATTTCTTCAACTGACGGCGCGTTGATAAACGCACGGATGAGTTCACGTGTCCGTTCGTACGCCGCGGTCGCTTCCTCCGAAATAACATAAATGCCCCGATGCACATTTGCATTGTACTGCCGGTAATAGGTATCTGTTGCCTCAATCACAGCAAGCGGCTTTTGGCTGGTAGCGGCTGAGTCGAGATATACTAACGGTTTCCCGCGGATTACACGGGAAAGAATCGGAAAATCTTTTCGTATGGCCGATATATCATTCATAGGGTTGAGTATACCTTATTCTCCCTGGGGTAAAAAGTCCACGAGATACGACCGGACTTCATCCGGTATGCGCTTGCCAATCGTATTGAAAAATCCGCCGATGAGCAGTTCTGTTGCCTGATCTTTTGGAATGCCGCGCGACATGAGGTACAAAAGCTGTTCATCATTGACCCGTCCCGTGGTCGAACCGTGAGACGCTTTCACATCGTTTGCCAGAATTTCCAGTGTCGGTATCGACTCGGCAAGCGCGTCATCCATCAGGAGGACGTCGTCCTTGAAATATGAATTCGTCTGTTGAGCGTCTTTGGCTACCCGGATCAGTCCGGTAAACATGCCGCGTGTCGTCTTACGCAGTACTCCCCGGAGAAAAATATCACCGCGCGTCGACGGAGCGACATGGTCCATGAGCACGTGCATGCCGTGATGCTCCCCCTCGTTGCCGAGAAAAATGCCGGACACCAGCGCCTCACTCCCGCTCTCCTGCAATTCTATCCATACCTCCGCATCGATGCGCTGTCCGCCGGTAATACCGGTACAGATATGCAGACGGGCATTTTTTTTCACCACGGCATGAATCCGCAAACGGGCAAAAGAAGTTGTCTGAGGATTGGTGATAACCACCGAGGCTGTACCGCCATCTTCAACCTGGATCTCCACATTCTCCATCCCATCTTGCACAACAAGTGGGATCACCTGCGATGTGCCCGCAGCGACAGAAAAAGTCTGGGCATGCACGGGCAACTCCGCCGGGAATTCCCGAAGCGGATCTTTTTTTGGACGCGGTGTTGTTTGAAAAACTGTAGTCATGTCAGACTCATACGCTAACGTAAACGACTCATCCAACGCTGCCCTCCATCTCCATTTCAATCAGCCGGTTCATTTCGACTGCGTATTCGAGCGGTATTTCCTTGGCGATCGGCTCGATGAACCCGGACACGACCATACTCATCGCCTCCGCCTGTGAAAGCCCGCGCGACATCAGATAAAATAACTGATCTTCGCCAATTTTTCCCACCGTTGCTTCGTGTGTGATCTGCGTATCCGATTCTCGGATATCCATTGTCGGATAGGTATCAGAACGGGAATGCTCGTCTAAGAGCAAGGCGTCGCAAATAACGGTAGATTTACATCCGCGCATGCCTTTAGGCAAAACCACCATTCCCCGGTACGACGTCCGGCCTGATTCTTTTGAAATTGACTTGGATACGATCTTTGAACTCGTGTGGGGGGCACCGTGGATAGCCTTTCCGCCGGCATCCTGATGCTGGCCTGACCCGGCAAACGCAAGCGAGAGAATGTCGCCTTTTGCGCCTTTGCCGAGCAAATAGACTGACGGGTATTTCATCGTCACTTTGCTGCCGAAATTTCCATCCACCCATTCCATCGTCCCTTCTTCATAGACGTATGTCCGTTTGGTCACCAGATTGTACACGTTCTTTGACCAGTTTTGGACGGTCGTATACCTCACCCGTGCGCCTTTTTTTACGATAATTTCGACGACTGCCGAGTGTAAAGAGTTCGCCGTATAGATAGGCGCCGTACACCCTTCAATATAATGTACATAGCTTCCCTCTTCGGCGATAATCAGCGTCCGCTCAAATTGCCCTGCGCGCTCTGCGTTGATGCGAAAGTATGCCTGGAGCGGAATCTCCACGCGGACACCGGCGGGTATATATACGAAACTCCCTCCGGACCATACGGCCGAATTCAGCGCGGAAAACTTATTGTCAGCCGCAGGGATCACCGTGCCGAAATATTGCTTGACGATGTCCGGATGCTTCTTGAGTGCCGTATCCATGTCCAGGAAAATAACACCAAGCTTTTCGAGATGACTTTTAAGAGAATGATACACCGCTTCACTTTCATACTGCGCCATCACGCCGGACAGAAACTTGCGTTCAGCCTGCGGAATGCCGATACGATCATACGTTTTGCGGATCGATTCGGGGACGTCCTCCCAGGATTCCGCAACACGCTCCGTCGGACGCAAATAATAATAGATCGAGTTAAAATCAATGTCGGAAAGATCGGCTCCCCATCCGGGCATTGATTTGGCCTCAAAAATCTTCAGTGCTCGCAGGCGCTGTTCACGCATCCACTGCGGCTCGTTCTTATAATGTGAAATTTCATCAACCACCCGGGATGAAATACCCGGTTTTGACATAAACGAATACGCAATTGGGTCTGCACCCAATTGCTGTGAAGCGGTATCTTTCATTGTCGCTTGTGTGGTCATACTATCCAATCGTATCCTTTTTCCTCAATCTGATGCGCGAGCTCGGATGTTCCTGATTTGACAATCTGCCCGTTCACCAGAATATGTACAGCGTCGGGGGTGATATATTTCAGGATGCGCGAATAATGGGTAATAAGCAAAATGCCGAGCGACGGGCCGCGCAACGCTTCGATCCCTTCGGCCACAGCTTTTAATGCGTCTACATCAAGTCCCGAATCGGTTTCATCCAGTGCCGCAATGGCCGGCTCAAGCATCGCCATCTGAAGAATTTCGGACCGTTTCTTCTCGCCCCCTGAGAACCCTTCGTTGACCGGCCGTCCGGCAAATGTTTCTTTCATTCCCAGGAGTTTCATTTTTTCTTTAAGCATCGAACGAAATTCCAAAACGGGAATCGGATTTTTTGGCTCCCGTTTCGTATTGTTATAGGCGGTTCGCAAAAAGTTTTGCAGACTTACCCCGGATACCTCCGACGGATACTGAAAGGAAAGAAACAAGCCGGCCTTCGCGCGTTTATCAGGCGAAAGTTCATTGACCGTCTCATCTCCTATCTGAATCGTTCCGTCAGTTATTTCATACCGCGGATGACCCATGAGCGTCGAGGCGAGTGTTGATTTTCCGGATCCGTTCGGACCCATCAGCGCATGCACTTCACCGGGCTTCACCGTAAGCGAAACGCCTTTGATAATTTCTTTACCTTCGATACTGACGCGGAGGTCAGTGATACGTAAAGACTTCATATGTTGGTAACTGACTGTAAAATCTCGGCGTTTGAAGGCATACCGTGCTGGTAAAAAATGATTCGCCCGTCTTTTCCGATACCGACTACCGTACGGTTGATAACTAAGCTATGAAGACCTTTATCAGCCGCACCGTAGTCCCGGGCAATTTTTTTTCCTACATCAACCAACAACGGGACAGTAAGACCGTATTTGCTGACAAACTGCTCATGACTCTCCCGATCAGCCGGATTGATGCCGACAACGGCGACTCCTGCCGCTTCAAACTGGTTCCAATCGTCACGAACGGCACATAATTGTTTTGTGCAACCGGAAGTGTCATCACCGGGGTAAAAGATCAGCACCACGGGTTTTCCGATAAAATCATCAAGCCGTACCACCTTGCCCCGATGATCCGAGAGTTCAAAAAAAGGAGCGACATCGCCGATGCGCAGTTCTGACATGAGCCTCTGATTATTGTTCGGGAAAGATCCTCTTACCGCTATCGTCGGTAAGGATAATTGCCTGGGTTGGGCACGACTTTGCCGCGTCGATAATGGTCTGATCGTCTGTCCCCTTCGCGTTTTTAATAATCGCTTTATTTTCCTCGTCGAGTTCGAAAAGATCAGGCGCAACAGCAATACAGCTTGCCGCACCGATGCAGAGATCTCGATTAACTTCAATCTTCATATAGATGTACGTGGTGTTAATGATTAACTATGCAGAATGCGAAGAAGAATAATATTGGCAGGTGCCCTGAAACGCACACGGGCGGCAGAGAAACGTGCGTATAGGCAGTTCGTGTGAAAATTTCATGTATGCGGCACACGTGTCCTCTGATTTTTCCTGAGGCATCCGTTCAGCGCACGACCGGCATACCCCAGAAAACATAAAATTTCCGTCGCGCACAACATGTCCCGACTCCCGCAATTTGGCAAGCTCACCGGCAAAACCAGGCTGTAAATCCGACTCATAGATTTTATGGCATTGCTCGCATATGAAATGCAGATGCGCATCTACCCGGCTGCTGTAATGGGCGACATGATCTCCTGAAATAATTTCTTCAATGTACCCGTGTTCATTTAAAAATTTAAGATTGCGATACACCGTACCGAGTCCGAGAGATGATATGCGTGATTTCAACGCAGAAAAGACTTCTTCAGCTGAAGCATGGCGCTGAAGGCTGCGGAGATATTCAAGAATTACCCGACGCTGATGGCTCATTCTGTAACTCATGGATTTTTGTGAGAGGGACAATAATACTGAGACTGTGGTACTGGGAATAGTTCCCAAATCTGTGAAAATAGTACAATATTACGGACTAAAAGTCAATGCTCTTTTTCCTACCGGATAGAGTAAATATCAACTTTACGAAGCATTTCCAAGGCAAGCTGGATTCTATCCGCATTTGACGCGTAAAGCGTAAACAACCTGTCCCCACGCCTGCACCGGTCACCAATCCGCTTATTCAAGAAAATACCTCCATGTTTATCAAACGGCGCGCCCAGTACCCGGGCGACATCATTAATCGCATGATTATCAACCTTTTTAACAATCCCGGCACCACGCGCATGTACACGGTGTCGTTTTGCGCCGAGTGTCACATCCTCAGAATCAATCGTCGAACGACCGCCTTGTACACGGATGATATGCTGCATTTTCTTCCATGCTTTTCCTGACACCAGTATATCCCTGGCTAAAGAACTTCCCGTCCCCCGATGAGCGATGCCGACAAGTTCAAAAATCATGCCCGCGAGACGTATTGACTTGTCCTCGAGATCTTTTGGCCGCCATTCTTTTTGCTGCAAAACACGAAGCACGTCCCGGGCCTCAAGCGCCGGTCCGATACCTCTGCCGACCGATTCGCGGGAATCCGTCATAACAATTTTCATCTTGATCCCGAACTTTCTCCCCAGGTAGCGGAATCGCGTGCCGATGCGCACCGCGTGTTTCAGCGAAGGTATTTTTGTCGTCGGCCCGTACGGCAAATCAATGACTAGGTGAGTAACTCCCATGGCAACTTTTTTTGCCATAATTGAAACCATCATTTTGGTATACGGTTCGAGGGAAATCGGCCGTGACACATGGATGATGGCATCATCAGCAGGCGCCAAGTCAAGTCCCCCGCCCCATACCAGGCACCCTTTTGTTGCACGGACTATTTCTTTTATCTTTTTCGTATTAAAGCTTACCGGTGCCAATACCTCCATAGTATCTGCCGTTCCCGAGGGAGACGTAATAGCCCGGGACGATGTCTTTGGGATTAATAATCCCATCGCAGCGACGATCGGCACAACAATCATGGTGGTCCGATTACCGGCAAGTCCTCCGACAGAATGCTTGTCACAGACGATTGCCGAACCGAATTTGACCTGCTCTCCGGTTTCTGCGATCGCTTTTGTGAGATAATACAACTCTTCATCTGAATATTCTTTGACAAAGCTCGAGGCGACAAAATAGGTGATGTCGACAGTGCTCAAGCGATGATCGACAAGATCGCGGATAATTGAATAAAACTCCTTGTACTTCAGACGGTTGCCGAGCAATTTTTTCTTGATTGCTTGAATTGACGGCGGGCGGGACAACCGGTCAATCTGGATCGGTGCGCCATTCGCAAGCATCGGAGAAAACGCCTGCCAGACTTCTCGGAAAATTCCAACTTGTCCCCGTTTTACTTTTTCCCTACTGAAAAAAGCGCGGGCAACGCTTCGTTTTTTGCCCACCCTCAGTTCCACCATGTCCCCGAGCTGGATACCAAAAATCGCCCCCTCTTCTTCACGGAGCACGACAATAGGCGGCGAACTGTCTGAAGTGAAATCAAGCTTCTTAGCGCGAAGGAGCAATGACATATCCGGGCAAGCTCACATCAACCGCTGTCGACGGGCAATACCGATAATTCCCAGGAACAGGCCGACTAACAAAATGGTAATAATCCATAATCCTGAATCGTGCGTGGCAAACGGGAGACCGACGACGTTCATGCCATAATACCCGGTAATTACCGTCAATGGGAGGAGCGCAACAGAGATGACGGTAAGTGTCTTAATCGTATCATTTGTCCGCTGAGTTAATAACGACTGATTCGTTTCATGCAGGCCTTCGATAGTATCTTTATAGGCATCCACGGTGATAAGGGCCTTTTCTAAATAATCATGAACGTCATCAAAATACACTTCGAGATCTTTTGAAAAAAACGTGTACTTCGCCGCAACAAGCCTGCCGACAATCAACACCTGCGGTTCAAGAATGCGCCTGATGGTCAGTACCTGCCTACGGGCCACGGCAAGACGGAAGACGGTTTCCCGGTCCTGCTGGGTATATACCTTATCCTCCAAGTCGGTGACCAACTCTCCTGTCGAGTCAATAATCGGTAAATACTGCCGGTACATGACATCCAGTATTTTGTAGAGAAGATAGCCGGAGTTATTTTTGAGCGGATCATAGGATACCGCGCGTTTGCTTTTTGAAACAAAGCTGTTCCAGTATTTTCTCAACGTCGGAAGCGGTTCGTTGGTTACCGTTACCAAATACTGGCGACCTGCAAATACCATGAGTTCGTGGATACGAATACGCTGCTGCTGCTCATCATAATAAGGAAAATGAAACACAAAAAAAGCGTACCGGGGATAGAAGTCAACTTTGGGACGCTGGGTGGTGCCTAAACAGTCTTTTAAATCCAAGAGATGAAAGCGAAACCGATTTTGAAGATACCGCGTATCTTCCTCGGTGACCTGGTCAATATGCAGCCAGATCAATTTGTTGATTTTCACTTCTTGGCGTGACATGGGTATAGTATAAAACTTTTTTTGAAAAAAATACAGCGGCGAGCGTCCTCACTCGAATCTTTATTATCTCGATTTTTCTACGCCGACCCTTTTACACCATTGGCGGATCGCGCACTCTGAACATTTTGGAGAGATCGGCGTACACACATTTTGACCCCAGGTAACCAGCAATACGTTAATATCGCGCCAATACGTGCGGGGGAGCTTTTTCCTCAGCGCCATTTCAGTCTCAAAAGGAGTACGCGTACGGACATACCCAAGCCGGTTAGAAATGCGATGCACATGGGTGTCCACACAAATGCCGTCCTTGCCGAATCCGAGACTGACGACCAGATTTGCCGTTTTTCTTCCAACGCCCGGGAGCTCCACCAGCTGCTCGATTGAGTCCGGGACAGTTCCTGCATATTGATCAATCAATATCCTGCACACGCGAAGAATGTTTCGCGCTTTTGTATGATAAAACCCGACAGGGTAGATCAGCTTCTCAATCCGTTTCTGAGACAGGCGGAGCATGCTGACCGGAGAATCCGCGACGGCAAAAAGTTTTCGAGAAGCGGCCGCGGTCGTGGTGTCCTTTGTCCGCAAGCTGAGCATGGTGGAAATCAGAATCCGAAACGGATCATTTTTTTCCTCCGCAATAACTTCCACGATCGGCGTTTCATATGCCTGAACCGCGCGCTTGAGACGGGGAACAATTTTTTGCATTTGGGGAATATTCATAAAGTTACCATAGCATGAACACGTACGAGATAAAACCATACTCCCTACGCTAACAACAATGAAAGGAGCGCTTGAATACCTTCACCTCCCCTGCTACAATCATCCTGCTTATGCGCAGACTGCTCAAACGCCGTAGAAAACAGTTTTATCTCATACTGGCCGGATTAGCGATTATTGCCGCCGGAGGAGCTTTTGCATTCAGTTTGTGGGTAAAAGACACGGCGATTGTTCAAACGCTCAGCGGGGACCAAAATTCATCAGGAGCACTGCCGATAAGCGGTGAAAAAGAGACGCCCCCGCGCGAGACACTGGCACATGACGTCCCCGATCACCTATGGATTCCGGACCGCAACATCGACACACCGGTGATATACGTATCCGAGACGAGCGAAGAAGTATTTCAGGACGCGCTCGCAAACGGTGTCGTACACTATCCCGGCACCGCTGTGCCGGGCGAACCGGGAAATCCGTATATCTTCGGTCATTCGTCAGACTACCAGTGGAAACCGGGAAGCTATAAAAAAGTATTTAAACCGCTCGTAGACATCCCCCTGAACACGATCATACGTATTACCAACCATGAGGGAAAACTTTTTATATACAAAGTCATTGAAACCAAGATCGTCGGACCAAAAGAAACATCGGTCCTCGACCAGGGTAATAATGAGCGAACACTGTTAAGCCTTCAGACATCGTGGCCCGTGGGCACCGCGCTGAAACGTTTTGTCGCAATTGCCGAACTTGATGAACAAGCGACATACGGACCGACAGCACCGTAAATACAACGTACCCGCCTACTACGTAATGACAACCACATGAAAAAAATATTCGCATATCTCTCCCGTATCGCCCCTGCCGTTGTCGCTGGGAGCATGATGTTTCAGCCGTTTCATGCTGATATTCCCCAAAAAAATAAACCTGCGGCCCCGCAATATCCGAATACACCCGCAAAAGATTTTCATTCTGACGCACCCTGGGTATTTCGAGGCGGCCTCACTTCGGATATCCCTATTATCACATTCATTAAAGATGCGAACATCGACCCGCTGCTCTTAGATTATGTCGCGTACTATATGTCTGATACTAATGAACTGATCGCACGGTATGACCCCAATCCGGACATGACAGTTAATTATGGAATTTGGTGGTTACGATTGTACGGATTAGACCCGGCAGAACAAGGACTGGCCGTGGGAGATACGCTCAAACTCCGGGTCGAAACACGATTCCGAGATCAACTCGTTTGGCATACGTATCAATATTTTTTGGAAATACAGATCGGGCCGCCACTGCCTTCGTTGGCCGGGTGGTATCGGGGAGATACGCATCACCACACGTATTATTCGGATAACACGTTTGAATTTGGCGGAGAACCCTTATTTGACGCTCAAGCCGCGGAATCAACGGGACTCGACTGGATGGCGGTTACCGACCATTCTTATGACGTCACTCCCGCAGAGTGGGATGAGATAAAGCTGCGATCATCGCAAAGTTCAACTTCAACTTTTCGATTACTCCCGGGACTTGAATTTTCTGCCGACAACAACAACACGAACGACAATGTAGACGACCGTATTCACCTCCTCGGCTTTGGCCTCCAAAATTGGATATCCGGTCCCGAAAGTATTCCGTCATTTGACGTGCACGCCAATGCGCCGCGGACGCTTTCTGCAATTCTCGGTGACATTCAAGCGCAAATTGGCGTTGCCTATGCTTCGCATCCCGAGGCTGAACCCATCCAAGCATTGGAATGGTCCATCCTGCCCAAATGGACAGATCAAAATTATTCCGATGCGCTGGCGTCTCCGATATTTGCCGGATTAGAAATTTTTAACCGGCGGCAAACATCAGCCAACAACAACTCGGTCACAACAGGAAATATGAATCCGTTTCCCTGGTCATTCATTTCTAATTGGGATACCGAGTGGCTCAATGGCATAACAAAATACAACCAGCTCCTCGGCGCAAATCTCAATCGCAAGATATTCATCGCCGGGGGAGCCGACGCGCATGGCGACGCGAACTACCAAACCTTTAATACATCGGGATCTGTCAACGTCTCGGCAAACAATAACGCAATAGGAAAAGTGCATACTGCCGTATACCTGCCCGGCGGATTGACCGATACAAACATTATCGATGCATTGCGTAATGGGCGTGCAATTGCAACCGACGGCCCCCTGGGCACGCTGGAGGTGCGTAGAAACAGCTCAACAATTGCACAAATCGGTGACCGTATCCCTTACCAAGGGGCAGATCAACTCGCCATACAGGCCGTTTCGAGCACCGAATTTGGATCGCTGACAGAAGCTATATTGCACGTAGTTAATGCATCAGGAACAACAACAGTACCTCTCCCCCTCAGTGGATTGTCGTCCTCGGTTTCGATACCCATTTCGCAATTAAACAAGCCCGCTCCGCTTGCCGTCTGGCTGGAGACGCGCACGGCAGAGGGATATCGCAGTTTTTCAAATCCGATATGGCTTGACGTAGTGTGCGGGGATGCGAACGGAGACGGACTCATTTCAATTGCAGATCCGGTCAATCTGATCAACTACATTTTTGCGGGCGGGCCCGCTCCCGTATCGGGCGACCCCGATCATTCGGGACGAATAGATATAGGCGATGCGGTGTACCTGATCAACTACATATTTGCCAGCGGCCCGGCACCCGTCTGCTCGTAATTTTTTAATACTACATTCCGCATCCACGCAAGGTATCTACTTCATCCACTTTGCAAAATACTCAGATAACGTATAAATGCGCGGCGCGCTGTTTGAGGTCGCGCGCATACTGGTGAATTATAACAAGCGACCGAGTTCGCGCCGCGCTGTCTTTTCTTTTCCCCCTACTTTTCTTTGGACAAGCAAAGAAAAGTAGGGCCATCGGAGAAAAATTTCTTTATACAGTACTCAACTAACTGCCAATTTTTCGCAACATGGCCAGCTGGCTGTATGAGACGTTCATTGGTCGCTATTCTCTACACATTCATCTTCGATCCGCTCTCGATGCGATGCTTTTGAACTATTGAATGGGTGATGCCTTTTTCGGCGGCGGCTTTTTTGATTTCCGGAGGAAGATTGAACCATACGCGTTCCTGAAGCGTTTCCAATTCCTCGACGCTCGAGGCTCCCCGATTCTGTAAAAATTGAACCACCCGCTGGACTACATCTTCGGGGCCGGACGCGCCTGAAGTAATTCCGATGGTTTGTACATCTGCAAGCCATCCCGTATCGATATCCCGCTCATCATTAATGCGGTACGACGCAACACCCTCTGCGCGTGCAACTTCAACAAGCCGATTGGTGTTCGAACTCGTCTTGGAGCCGACGACCAGAATAAGCTGAGCATGCTTCGCTAAATCCTTCACCGCCCGCTGGCGATTCGTCGTCGCATAACAAATATCTGATGTCGGCGGGAGCATGACTGACGGATACTTTTTTTGAATCGCGTCTAAAACTGCTTTCGTATCGTCAACGGAAAGCGTTGTCTGCGTGAGAACAATCAATTTTTTTTGCTGATCAGGCGTGAGGACAAGCTGTTCGATATCGTCTTCCGTGTCTACAATGACCGTTGACTCCAAAGCCTCGCCGCTTGTCCCCAACAATTCGACATGTCCGCGATGTCCGACAAGCAGGATGGTGTATCCTTCCCGAGCAAACCGCTTTGCCTCAAGATGCACTTTTGTCACGAGCGGACAGGTCGCATCAATGATGTGGACATTCCGCGACCGCGCTGCTTCATAATCTGACGGCGGACTCCCGTGCGCACTAAAAACGGCATGTGCATGCTCCGGTATTTCTAAGACCGTTTCGATAAAGATGACGCCCTTTTTTTCCAAATCTCTGACGACATGATCGTTATGCACAATCGCGTGCTTCACATACACCGGCTTCCCGTATACTTCCAACGCCAATTCAACCACGTCGATGGCGCGGTCTACACCTGCACAAAATCCCCTTGGTTTTGCAAGCAATATCTTCATATTCGTGGGCATTGTACCAGCCATGCGGATGTACGACAAGTTCGCTTGATTTTTCCGCAAAAACACCATATGCTTCCTGCCGAGAAGGAGGGAATCTTATGTCGCTCTTCACACGCGCTGCGGGCACATTCACCATCGTTTCAATTGTATTCGGCATGTCCATACTTTTATGGATATGCATCTTCCTGCCTTGTGCCGCCTACCTCTTTGTTTTATGGCTCTTCCAAAAACAACATCGAAAACATTTTGTCCCCATGGACAAGTCTCCGGCCATATAACTATGTGCCGGTGTTTTTTTGAAAAAAAAGAAACCCCACATCTACCATTCGTATAACGAAATCAGAATGCGAGGTTTTGAACGTTTGTGCAAGAGCTAAGCCAAGAGTCTCAGGAGACCAAAGACTTCAGAAGTCCAAAGGGCTAACTTTTGCTACTTGCGAAGCGAACCGCAGGCTGGCCGCCGCCCAAGTCATATAGGAGCCAGCGCCAGTCCAACATGACCGTGTCGTGGTCCACACAGAGAGAAGGCACGAACAAGCAGCCACCCTGACGCTGTACAACTGACTTCCAGAAGTAAATACTTTTCTTGCCGAATACCCTCTTGAAGGTAGCGGCGCCAAGTTTCTTGATCGCCAGAGCATCCTGCAGATTTCCACAGGATTCTAGCAGGTTATGCTCCTGGAGATATTTGTTGATGACCAGACCGGCCACCGCCCCATTTTGCTGCTCGTCGTGCAACCACAGCAACATGTCCTTGGCAATGTCGTAGTCGGTACGTCCCGTGCTTTCCAACATCGGATACATGACCTTCTTCATCCAGTCGGGGTACGCCGGTTTGATCGAACGACTAACCCTGACGATAGTTTTTACCGGAATTTCTTGCTTCAAAGCCGCCTCAACTTTACCTTTACCGAGAGCAGTTTTTGTAGCCATTGCTACTTTCTTTCTTCTGACCAATGGTCAGGGTTCTTCCTTTGCCTATTAGGGCTACCTTGTTTTGTAAGGTACGAAATAACGAATCATGATGTCATGATATAGGAATTTTGTCAACACATTGTCGGTGTTTTTTTACGATGTGTGAAAAAAAATGTGACGTATTACAATATGAACCCATCTCGAATCCCGAACAAAGTGAGGGATGAGAGATCCTCATACAAGATGATTCATATGTAAGACATACTTGTATGAAGATTTCTCTCCTTTG
This sequence comes from Patescibacteria group bacterium, assembly GCA_041671025.1. Taxonomy (GTDB): domain Bacteria; phylum Patescibacteriota; class Patescibacteriia; order UBA10025; family UBA10025; genus JBAZCI01. Next base: position 41,607 of record JBAZCI010000001.1, read on the forward strand.
CCGTTCGGTCGCCCATGGCGACCTCTCGTCTCAGGATCGAAATGGGAAAAGAGAGTAGCGCACCGTTTATTATGTATATTTCTTCTCCCCCGCTTCAATCCGCACCTGCAGCCAATTTTCACGTGGAGGAATCGGACATGAATAATACGGGTTATACGCACAATACGGATTGTACGCTTTGTTGAAATCAATCCGGAATTTGCCGTGCTCCTCCTCTACTTCAACATACCTGCCCGCTCCATAGGTTTCACTGCCATTGGTAGCATCGCGAAAAGGAAGGAAATACCCTGACGCATCCTGAAAGATCGATAATTCTGCAGCTTCACCATTGACCGTAAAATAAATTTTTCCGGCACGCTTGAGCACTCGTGAATCCCCCGTACTCGTGTCCATGATCACTTCCTCATGTGCAACCTGCAGATCAAGATCAAGAATAAAATTCAACGCGGGGTTTTCAGGATAATACACGAGCCCAGAAAATGCCTTGCGCTTTTCCGCGGGAATGGGAGAATGTTCATCTACCTTAAAAACTTCATCTTTGTCTTTTCGAAATTCGGCAAGTGTCATATTTTTTGATTGTCATTTCGAGCGAAGTCTCGCCCAAGGGGCGGACGGAGTCGAGAAATCTTCATTGATCATGACAGACAAATTATTTTTCTTTTATAACAATCGCATTTGGCAGCAGCCGTCCGGGACCCGCCTTGTACTCGCCTCCGTAATACATCGCGCTTGATCCGCCGCCATCCAGATTCATCGCATGATCAACGTCTAGCGACTCCATGATCGCTGCGAGATCAGGAACAGTTGCATTCGATGCCAGAACAAAGTAGAGCGTCATCCCCTTGACTCCGATGCCGCCGCGGTTGCCTTTGGTATTCCTCTGCTTGTCATCCATGGGTTCGGATGCAAGCACATTCTGTCCGTTCATAATGAGCGCCGGGGTATTCGAAATTGCGGCGCTCATCTGCACGCCGTACTTCTGCTCAAATGCCGCTTCGTTTTGAAAATCCCGGGTCCGATAAAAAAAGTACGGTTTGTTATTCTGATCAAACACAAACAACGGCGCATCCGTATATCTCAGCCGCTCTTCATTCACGAACCGTCCAAGCTGGGAATTATATACGGGAAACAAAAATGAATTTATCTGCCCGCTACATGTTGCATAGTCCGGAGGACAAAAATATGTCCCATGCATGCCGGCAAAACCGGTATTCTCCTGAATATACGCGAGCAAAGGCTGGGCGGAGCAATTGTCTGTGCAGTCGGCGGCATCTCCCGTATCAGTTGCAATCTGTATTGATGAATTGGAAAGATCTGCCGTCATCAGACGAACTGAAAACGATCCCCTAGACGTAGCAATCGTTGTTTGTGTATACGAAACGCCTGAAACAGCCCGTGGAATTAATGCCAAATCCGTATTACTGATTCCGACACCCAACGTACGCATGATGTTAAACGCATCGGTTGGACGACCAAGATAATATCGCTTTTGATCGCGCGGCCACACATACCACGCTTCACCATGACCCTCGACCTGCAGTAAAATGCGCCCGGACAAACGGGAGCGAAGCGCCGCATCGCCGGTAGCGGAACTTGTTGATTCGGGAATCTGAGCAAGCGTGGCGTTAGTCACGCCTAGAGCTTTCTGCCGCATGATATCAAAAGCGTCTGCCGGACGCCCTAAATATGTTCGTGTACGTCCGACAGGATCCACATACCACGCCTCACCGTGCGACTGAACTTGTAATAAAATCAAACCCGACACTGAATCAATCAGTGCGGCTCGCGCCGGACGGAACGCCATGAGTCCCCCCAGCAGTATGGTAATGACCAACGATGAGAGAAAAAACTTTCTCATCTATGACGTACGGTCGGGATTGTTTTTTTCGCCCGTCTGCGGTGTTTCTTCAGAGCGACTTTACGTTTCTTATTCATAGCTGTGATTATCAATTATGCTTTCAGTGCTTCGTGTAGTGTACCACATTACTGCTTTGTGTCCACCTGCTGGGAATCCACCGGCTGCTGCTGTGGCGCCACAATTGACGCATGTCTTCGCTTGAGAAAAACAGAAATAATCATTGAACCCCGAAATGCGATGACTGCCACGGCAAAAATTGTCACAACCAGCCTGGGCGGAGGCAGTCCGCTTGGAACAGCTATCCAGTCGCCCCATACAGTATGTTCCAGTATATATGCCCGGATAATCAAAAACGCATACGCAAGGTATCCGAGATGCAGTATTCGCCGCCAACGCGCCGCGCCCAACCTTTTAATACCCCACGGATTCGAAACAATCGTCATCGCAGTCAGGATGCACATTGCACCCAGACCGAGGAGAACTTCCGCAGAACCAAGATGATCAAAAAATCCGTAAAAATATTTTTCCGGATCAACAAAAAGCAAAAGTACTGAATACGCCAGTGCGAGCCAGAAACCTACCAATCCGAAATACTTGCGGTATGCAATTTTTTTATCCAAAAAATCAAAGTAATACCCTATGCCGCTGAGTGCAAATGACAATCCAATCATCACCGCCGCAGTCCCTGCGACCGCCTTACTGACCGCCACAAGTGAAAATCCTCCCTCATAGATATACGTATAGAGGATGAACACAGCTGCCACAACACATCCAACATATATTGAGGTCCGCCACATTTTCGCTACTACTGATTGTACCGGCGCCTGTTTTATTTCCATGTATACAGTATAGCACCCGCAACGCATACCCCACTCTATGCATGTTTTTTTACTAACGTTAGGTAAAAAAGTTGCTCCTGAACATGTAACAGTGCTCAGATGTAACTGTGGACATCTCCCCCCTCTTTAAATTTCCCTTTATTTTTGCTATACTTTTAGAGGATTTACTATTAAAGCCACGTCATACATATGGCCAAAGGAATGAGCAAGTCAGCTCTCATCAGCTATATAGCTGAAAAATCGGGTCATGCGCGCAAAGATGTGGCTGGTCTCCTTGATCTTCTCGCAGAGACTGCCTACAAAGAGGTCAAAGCGAGCGGGGAATTTACCCTGCCAGGATTCGGGAAGCTAGTCAAAAAGAACCGCGCAGCTCGCCAGGGACGAAATCCCGCGACGGGCGAAACTATCCAGATTCCCGCCAAAACGGTGGTGAAGTTCCGGGTAGCAAAAGTTGCAAAGGACACAATCCTTTAAAGATACACGCAGTATCACAAAAAGCTTTCTCGATGATCGGGAAAGCTTTTTGGTTTATGACGAGAGAATCGGAATAGTTTCAAACGGAATGTCTGGAATTGAAACTGTCGCCGCACGAAGTGATGCTTTTACTTTTTCGTATTGATCAAAAGAAAAAATCCGTTCGACAAACTTCTTTTCCCGCTGTTCCAGAACACCGACGCCAACCCAAAAATACACGGCTGAACTTTTTGTCGTCCCTAAAGGTACGGCATACGATGCGATCGGTCGGGGAAAAATTGCTATCCGCTGTTCCGCCCGAGTAAATGCTTTGCGTCGTGAGAGATGACGATACGCATTATGCATGAGAGCGGAGTCGATTATTTTTTCCTCTTTTTCTTTTTCTGACAACTGCGTCAGGTCTTCAATCCCGTTCCAGCAGATATTGTGCCGCGAACTGGCAATGTGACTTGCTTTTTGTTCATCGCTCCACCCATCCCATTCCGCTTTGGCTTCGGGATATTTTTCTTTGAGTTCCTTAGAAAATTCTTCCGGCGTATAGAATTCCCCTACATGACGTAATTCAACGCGAATATTCGACGGGAGGTGAAGGCGAAATGCGGCAAGAAGGCTTTCAAATCCTTTTGACCATTCGGCTACTTTTTCTGCCGGGATATTATCTAGGCGCGGCACAATAATATCATCGCCTACAAATGAAAAAGTACAACCGGGTTCATATGCCGCCGCTATAGGCGCCATGTACTGAATATAGTATGCCAATGAAAAAAATTCCGCCCAGTCAACTCCGGGTGCAGACGGCAGATTCCATCCTTTATACGCACCAAAGGGAAAACTAAATTGGATGGGCTCTTTTTTTTCCATATTCAGCGCGATGGATCGTGTAATGCGACGCTGTGTTTCTTCATCGATACGCCATTTTCGAAACGATTTACGGACAACTTGTCGGTAGATAAACTGCGCAAGATCAGATGAAGCCAACTCGCGATCAGCCGGAGTCAACTCATATATTCCGCTTGTGCGAAGTATGTGATCGAGGTGTGCGTGGACTGGTGATGTCATATGAATGACCCCTAGCGTAGCATGAAACATTCTCAAAAACCACCCGATTGGACGAATTATCATCGGTAGTACATAATGGCTGATACCGGGAATATCCCGCCTTTAGTAAAAAATACTATGCGCCTTTTCTGGAATTATCTCAAAAAATACAAGAAACTGCTGATCGCTTCGATCCTTCTCGCAACGATTAACCAGGTGTTTTCTTTGCTTGATCCGCAGATTTTCCGACTCATTGTCGATAACTACGCGAGCCGTTTTCACGAGTTATCACGGAATGAGTTCATACAGGGGGTCACCGTGCTTCTCGCCGCATCAGTCGGCGTAGCCCTTATTTCTCGCATTGCAAAAAACTTCCAGGATTATACCGTAAACGTCGTAGCGCAACGGGTCGGAGCAAGCATGTATGCTCAAAGCGTCGAGCATTCGTTTTCGCTGCCTTACGCCGCATTTGAAGATCAGCGCTCAGGTGAACTCCTCCAAAAGCTACAGCGTGCCCGTCTTGCCGCACAGGCGTTGCTTATGAGCTTAATCAATGTCGTCTTCTTGTCGGTCATCGGCATCCTGTTCGTTCTCGTATACGCTTTTTTTGTACACTGGCTCATCGGGCTTGTCTTTGCGCTCATCATCCCGGTGCTTGGCACCATCACGTTTCTCATCAGCCGGAAGATCAAATCTGCACAGAAAAAAATTGTCGACGAGACCGCATCTCTTGCCGGATCCACAACAGAAACGATCAGAAACGTCGAAGTGGTCAAAAGCCTGGGGCTGGAGAGCCAGGAAATTGACCGGCTCAACGCAATCAACGACTACATTCTTAGCCTCGAAATAAAAAAAGTTGTTCTCGTGCGAAAAATGAGCTTCGTCCAGGGCACGTTGATCAACCTGATGCGCTCAACACTACTCCTCCTGATGCTCTGGCTGATTTTTCAACAAAGCATTACGCTAGGCGAATTTTTCAGCATCTTTGTCTATTCATTCTTTATTTTTTCTCCCCTCTACGAGCTCGGCACTGTCGCAACGCAGTACCAGGAAGCGAAAGCGAGCAGTGAACAGCTTGAGGAAGTATTCGCTATACCTCCCGAAAAAAGACCTGAACACCCGGTTGATATTTCCCCGCTTACGTCGATTGAATTTTCAGATGTTGATTTTCAATACCAGAGCGGAACAACAGCGGCAGTATCAAAAATCAGCTTACAGATTCGCGCGGGAGAGACCGTGGCATTTGTCGGACAATCAGGCTCCGGCAAGACAACCATGATCAAGCTTATTGCCGGACTCTATGCGCCGACGCGCGGAAAAGTGCTGTTAAACAACCATGACAGCGTAAACGTGGATTTTCAAAAACTCCGCAATCGCCTCGGACTGGTGTCGCAAGAAACTCAACTCTTCGCGGGCACGATCCGAGAAAATCTCTTGTTCGTAAAACCGGAAGCTACGGATGATGAAATACGGTCCGCACTCAACGCGGCCGCAGCATCAAGCATCCTGATGCGAAGCAGTGATGAATTAAACACTAAAATTGGAGAAGGTGGCATTAAGTTATCCGGCGGTGAACGCCAGCGGCTCGCGATAGCCCGCGCCCTCCTCCGCAATCCTGACCTCATCGTCTTTGACGAAGCGACAAGCAGTCTGGATTCTATCACCGAGCAGGCTATCACCAAGACCATTCAGGACATCGAGCATGTAAAACCTGAGCTCATCACCATCCTGGTGGCGCACCGACTTTCCACTATCGCGCATGCCGACAGGATTTACGTACTCGAAAAAGGTGCAATCATTGAAACAGGTACACACGAGACACTTACTCAACAAGGCGGATTGTATGCCGCATTGTGGAGACAGCAGTTGGGAAGCGAGAAGACGGTGAGTTAAAACAAAGAGTAAGTCATCATGCCTACGAAGTATGTTAAAACTCACGCGCCCACCAGCCAGCGAGCCAAACAGGGGAACATGCATATTATTTTCGACATCGCGATCCACGTAAGACCGAGGGAACGGTTCGTTAAAAAAACTGACGATTGATACGTCAGTTCACAAACACGAGACATTAAACCTCATGTTCACTACGAATATTAAACCCCCTCCTCTTCAGACATTGGATATCAGCAACCGAGCCACCATTTATTCGGATCCGAAGAACCCCGTCATCATCACCCTGAATATTATCACACTCAATCGACTTCATGGTGATCATAACTAAAGGCGTTAATGGATCGCTGATAAATCTAGAATCCGGTTTGTACAATGCCGCATAAGAATCAGCCATTTGTCACTCCTTGTTTGTTTTCCCACAATAAGCCACAACGTTACATGAACGGGAAACATTTGTCAACATTCCTCATAATTGCCCCATCCCGACCCGCCCATGGCCGGAGGGATCCGGTTGTTCCTCAACTCTACCGGATTCCTCCCCCGCAACGGGGTTCGGAATGGTGGATTTTTATACCAAAGCGCAGCCCATTAAGGGCTGCGCGTAGCTAGATGTATGAACGTCTTATTCCCTATTGATCGTCAGACTCGTCGCGCCGATACTCATGTCAATCTCTATCGTATTCGCGGCGGTTCCATAATTATCTGTCTGATACGTATCATCATCGATCTTCGTAAAATTCTCCAGGGTATGTGAGGAGACGCCTGAATCAAGCGTGAGTTTGACGCCGCTCGTTTCCGGAACCGACATGGTGATTGAACTGGCGCCGGCGTCAATACTGACGCTTGTTTTTGCTACCGCATTTCCAAGCTCGAGCGTCAGACTGGATGCACCCGTATCAATATCCACTGATTCTGTTTTGACGCCCCGTAAATCGAGATTCATATCAATGGCGCCTGTGTCAAAACTTAGCGCCATCGGAACCGCGGTGCTTATATCCAAGTCCAGCGTGTTTGACTTGTGCCCGAATCCCCTCCATTTACCTTCGGTTTCCATATGTACCGTCTGAACACCTCCCGTTGCACGTGACTTTGTAGTGAGTGTAAGAAAATTCGATTCAAATGTGCCCGAAATCAAATTCGTCTGATCAACTGCCGCAGGTGCAACAATCAATTCGCCTGCCCCGGTGGATATATTCACCTCAGCGCGCTGGACATCGGCCTCAGTTACGATTGCCACCTCGTTCTTGGTCACCGCAGCGGAATCGATCTTGATATCTCCAAAGCCAAATATGATCGCCGCGACCAGTCCAGTGATGAGCACAATCGCAATAATACTGACCACTGTCGACGCCCATCCCCGTCGTGATAAAAGGGAAAGGCCGATGAAAATAATGACGAGCGGCCAAATCAGCGATATGTCAAATTGGAAATTAATATCCCAGATTCCTAAATTATCGGCGAGAAACGCTAGCCCGAGAATAATAATGACGGAACCGAATACGATTCTTCCTAAATTCATCCCCCCTTTTTTGTCATAGTGATAGTGGTGATGAATTTCTTTGCTTTCCTGTGTATGCTCCGACGTGGACGTCGTGGACTTTTCCGGTTGGGCATTCACCGTCTCGACCGGTGGAGTTGTTTTTTGTTCATCCATGGTGATTGTTGCGCTTAAATAATAAAACAATGCCGATAATAATAATGACGACGGGCCATACCATACGCCACTCAAACCACATAGAAGGCAAAATGCGCTGAATGAGAAGCAGGACACCCAATCCAATAATAACAAATCCGATGAAATTCCTTCGATCGGATGATGACGTCCGTTGGCGGACATCGTCTGCAAACGTCTGGGCGCGCTTCCCCACTTCCCCCGCAAAATCTTTTGTCTTTTGCATGCGGTCGACATCCACATCATCACCCGGCTCGTTAGGAATGATTATCACTAAGATGATATACAAAATAATTCCGACACCATCGGCGAGTGCAAAAATAACAAACCCAATGCGCAACAATACGGCATCAATACCGAAATATTGAGCCAGACCCCCACATACCCCTCCAAGTATTTTATCGGTACGTGAACGATACAGTTTTTTCGTATTTTCCATGCAGTAAGTATAGCAGAAAACTGTGCCGTAACGCACCTTGGAAAAATGACCGTCAACACGGTATACTACGTCTATGAAATATGCCATCAAAGCCAGGAATATGACACTTCGCTCTCCGCAGATTGCTGATGCACCTGTCGTGATTCCTTACATAAATGATCGACTAGTAAAGCGCTTTACAACAATCCCTTCGCCATATCGAAAAAAAGACTGGCTTGTATGGGTTAAGTCAGTTCATGCTCAGATTCGAAAAAAACAGCCCGGAAAATATAATTTTATGATTGAAGTGGAACAGCGTCCCATCGGAAGTATTAGCCTTGATCATGTTACACCAAAACATAAAGCAACACTCGGCTACTGGCTCGCAAAAGAATTTCGTAATAAGGGCATTATGCAGGAAGCGGTTGGAGCAATCACCAGATTTGGTTTCGCACAGCTCAAGCTTCAGAGAATTGAAGCGACCGTTGATATTACCAACAAAGCATCGCGACGCGTACTTGAAAAAAATGGATTCAAGGTAGAAGGCGTACAGAAAAAAGGCGTTATGCATCGCGGCCAATTACGCGATGTGTATATGCTGGCGAAAGTAAGATAAACTCTAACCCCGCATCCTAGAAAGGATGCTCTCTCTTCATTACCTCGAAGCGCACCTTTTCCAAGGTGCGGGTATTAAAAAAAATGAAAAAAATCCCTGCTCACACCATCCACTCTTTCCGAAAAAAAATCTTCCGCTTTTACGCGTTGCACAAGCGCGATCTTCCCTTTCGCAAAACCACCGACCCCTATCGCATTACCGTCTCAGAAATCATGCTTCAGCAGACACAGGTAGACCGTGTTGTCCCAAAATATCTTGCCTGGATCAAGCGATGGCCAACATGGCAAAAGCTCGCCGGCGCAACGAATCGCGACCTTCTTACTATGTGGTCCGGTTTGGGCTACAACCGCCGAGCGCTCATGCTGCATCGACTGGCTCAAACAATCGTCACGGAATATCGGAGCAAACTTCCCGAAGATCCGGAAATGTTGAAAACACTTCCCGGTATCGGACCGTATACATCGAATGCGATTCTTATTTTTGCGTATAACAAACCACTCGTAACCATTGATACAAATATCCGTCGGGTCATCCTTCATGAACTCAACCTGCCGACGTCCACATCTGTTGAAGAATTACTCGATATCGCCTTTCAGCTCTTGCCCAAAAAAAGGTCACGAGACTGGCATAATGCGCTTATGGATTACAGCCGGCTCGTCCTCCCAAATCGCATTGAACGCATTCCCGCGCTCAGTAAACAGTCGAAATTCGAGGGCTCGCTCAGGCAAATCCGAGGCGAAATTATCCGCCAGCTGACAAAAAAACCGTTCGTGACCCTGGAATACGTCTCCCGCCTCCTGAACCGTTCGATGGCAGACGTAGTCAAAGCTGTAGAGGGCCTCGAAAAGGAAAAGCTCGTCACCCTAAAGCGCAGCCGAATTCAACTCACCTAGCGCAAGTCGAGCGGGAAAAATAAACATCAATCTGCTATACTACATGCATGCCACAAGCTTTTGTTGACATCACTCTCATCGTCATTATTGCCGCAGTACTCGGCATTGTCGCGCGGTTTATCAAACAGCCAACGATTGTCGCGTACTTAATAACCGGCATCATCGTCGCCCTGGCAGGCATCCACTCTGTTGCGACGGAAGAGTTACTTGATGTAATGGCGAAATTCGGCATCACCCTTCTGCTTTTTCTTGTCGGCCTGCAATTGCGCGTAGATACGCTACGATCAATAGGAAAAACGGCGTTACTCACCGGTTTGGGACAGATCGTCGTCACCGGGTTTATCGGCTTCGCGCTCGTTCGCCTGCTCGGTCTGGCGGCCTTGCCCGCCCTGTATGTTGCGATTGCGCTTACTTTTTCGAGTACAATCGTCGTCATGAAAATGCTGTCTGAAAAGCGCGACCTCCAAAGTCTCTATGGACGCATCGTTGTGGGTTTTTTGCTTGTCCAAGATATCGTCGCCATCTTCATGCTTATCCTACTCTCGGGATTTCAGGAAAATGCCGAAATGCTCAACATCGAAGCGTTCCTCCTGACCATCGCGAAATGTGTGGTTCTTTTTGGACTGGTTATCTGGCTCTCACAAAAAGTATTCCCCTGGCTGTTTGAAAAGTTGGCCCGCTCGCATGAACTGCTATTCCTCACCAGCATTGCGTGGGCGTTCGGAATGAGCCTGTTTGTTTCAAGTAAATTCATGGGGCTCTCGCTTGAAATCGGCGCATTCCTCGCGGGTATTGCGCTCGCCAAATCGTTGGAGCAGTTTCAAATCGAGGCGGAACTGCGGCCGCTTCGGGACTTTTTCATCGTAATCTTTTTTGTCGTACTGGGCGCGTCCCTGATACTGAACGACATCGGCAGTATTATCGTCCCCGCACTCATCCTATCGGCATTCGTTATTCTCCTCCAACCGGTTATCGTCCTCGCTATTATGGGTCTCCTGGGATTCAAGAAAAAAACAAGTTTCTTTGCGAGCGTAACCGTTGCTCAAATTTCTGAATTCAGCCTCATTCTCATTGCCATGGGTTACACGCTCGGACACGTGTCGAGCAAGGAGGTGTCGCTTGTTACGACAGTCGGGATTATTACGTTCATCGTTTCCACCTATTTTATTAAAAACACGCACGGTCTGTACCGACGAGTAGAAAAATATCTTCATGTTTTTGAGAAAGTAAGCGCTTCTGAGGATTTTTCGCTGCCTGAAATAACCAAAGGGCCGATTATCCTGGTCGGCGCACACCGGCTCGGAGGCGGGCTGCTGAGAACAATTGAAAAGCAAAAACTCGTCATCGTTGAATTTGATCCGGAGATAGTAAAGAGACTGAAGGCCGAACAATACAAAGTTGTGTTCGGAGACATCACGGATCCGGATATTCAAAACCATGTACATATTGAGAGTGCCTACATTGTCATCTCGACCGTCCCCGATCTTGAAGACAACTTACTGCTTCTTGAACGCATCGCCGAGATGAAACGCCGGGGAAACCGCATTCCCAAGATCATTGTCACCGCGTATTCGACCTGGGAGGCAAAGAAATTGTACGAAACCGGCGCGGACTATGTCCTACTCCCGCATCTTGTCGGCGGCAAACATCTTGCTTCATTGCTTAAAACCGGACGGCTTGATCTCGCCATGCTGAATAACTGGAGAAAGCACGACCAAAAAGCGCTTGCGAGTTCTTAAAAATACTTTGGAAAAACGATGAACACTATCGGAATCGTCGGTGTCGGCGTCATGGGAGAATGAAAATATAAAAGGCGTACTGATCACATGCAACTTGCCCACATACTTACCCTGTTGATACTCCCTCTTCTCGGATGCTTTTTTGCCATACACTACGAACTTTCTTATTTTACAAACGTCGTCCTGATATACATCCTCCCGGGCCTCTATCTCACCTGCGTCAATACAAACCGCCGGCATGCACTCCAGCGGCTGGTTTTTGCGTTGCTGGTGCCGTTTGCATTTGCGTTTGTCGTTGATTACATCGGCACCGTAAGCAGTCTGTGGACTGTACCGCATACGTTCCTGCCGTGGCGGGTATATGCAGTCATTCCACTCGAAGATTTTGTGTGGATGATCGGCGGCGTCTATACTATCATGACGTGTTACGAATTTTTTGCGGGAAAAACCCCGGGCAAACTCAATACACGTAAACTTACCTATTTTTCCGCAATTGCGGCATTCGGGTTGGCGATCTTTTTTGCACTCAGCGCTACGCATCCCGAACTGTTTGTATGGCACAACAGGTTTGCGTATCTTATTCTTGGGCTCACATTCGCAGGCATACCAACGATAATACTTATGGCCCGCTTCTGGCGCGCATATGTAAAAGTGTATTATGTAATTGCCTATTTCTTGTTTTTGACAGTAACTCTTGAATACACAGAAACGGTCTTGGGGCAGTGGCTATTCAATGGAAACTACGCCTTACGGCCACTTGCTTTCGCCGGCAGTCCCGGTATCCCGTATGAAGAATTATTTTTCGTAGGCATAGTGGAAGTGCTGATCGCTGTGGGGTTTTATACGTTTTTTACCTCACAAAGAGAGGTCGTAGGTTCTAAATAGAAAACATCTCTCTTTCGTACATGACGATGATAGTATTACCCCTGCAGTAGTTTGGTTATTATTTGCTGAATCGACTCAGCAATAATCCGATGCGCATTTTCATCAGCATGCACCCCGTCTATGTCGCTGACTGTAATACGTGTAGATAAATCAAGAAATTCTGCGTCGTGTTGTTCTGCAACCGCTTTATACAGTCCTCCCAACTTTTTTGATTTTTCATGTGCTCCGAGAAAGTCAACTTCTTTCTTGCCAAAACGCAGCCGTTCTTGTTCCTCAATAATAGGCGGGGAAACAAGAATCATAGAGGGGACTTGGCTCGCTTTTGTTTTCCCCTCTTTTTCAATAACGTAAATACACTTTTCAACACCTCCTGCGATTGATTCCGGAGTAGCATTGTATTTGGCTTTCAGATCATTTTTGCCCAGAAACAAAACGACCATATCCACCGGGCTATGCGATTTCAAACAGGGTCCCAAATATTCCGCACCGTTTTTTCCCGGACCGTGCGGACTTTCACGATCGGTTGTCCTACCGTTTAATCCTTCTTCGATTATTTCATATTCTGCGCCAAGCAGATTCTGCAGTACGCCCGTCCATCGAATGTCCCTTGAAAATCGGGCGTCGTTATCGTCACCGGGAATCTTGCCCCAGGTAATGGAGTCGCCGTAGCAGAGGATGCGTTTTACCTGTGAATGTGTGTTCATGAAATTATCGTTTACCATAAAGATGGGATAACATTCTCAATATTTTTAAAAATACTTCGCTTCACTACAAACAAGTGACAATTGGTACAGATTCAATCACCCGTTCAGATCTTTTTTCAGATCTACATGCTCATGAAGGATCACACGCCTTCTAAATACACAAATCAATAGAAGAGTGAGATTGGCTACCGTAATAGAGGTAAGATACGCCATGGTCATAAAATTATATTCATTCAAGGCAAAAATGGTTAGTACATTTGTTGCCGTAAAAACAGCCCAAGCAAGCATTGTCTCCGACCATGGCTCCTTATACGTTTTTCTAAAACTTGGAACGTACCCTATGACATCAATAACTGATACCATTATTAACGCAAGCAACGGATTATGCAACTGCCACCACACCACAATAGCCGACAAGGCAACAATAAGAACTATGGAATCGCCGGCAGTGATGTTGCGCGTGCCATATCGCAAAGAAAGTAAAAAAATGATTATGTTAATACTCACACCTAATCCCATTGTCCATATTGCCCATCCACCGTCACCTCTCCACAAGCCTGCCAATGCGGTAGCCTGGGTAATAGTCCAGATAAGCCATGTGTACGAATGAGGTTTTGTTTTACCACGATAAATATCGCGAATATAGGGAAAAAATCCACCAATGAGCGCAATCAACCCAGCTGATGCGGCAAATAGTAATTTGATGTTGAAATCCATATTCATTGGGTTATTCTATCACGCCCAGCTGCCATGAGCTATCGGCCACATAAGATTCGTAAAGCTATTTTTGTTTTTTTGGATAATCAAAATCGCCCCGCAAACGCCGGAGACACACAAAATATTAATAATAAAATAGGACTGACATATCTCGCCAGTCCTGTATTCACAGATTTTTTTGAAAAAAACTTATGCTCATCTAGCCAAGCGCTCTCCTTGAAATTAATTTGTAGCTTGCGCCACAATTGTTTCCAAGTCCTCAATTCGCGCTAACTCACTGAGCAAACTTCGATGATCAGCACCACCATTTCTTTGGAAGATCATCTTCCAAATATGACCAATAATCTGCTGAACACGTTGCCTTGTGATATTGAAAAGCTTACCGATATCTTCAAGTGTACGCCGCCTTCCTTCCCGATCGAATCCATAGAAAATTTTGAATATTTCTATGTTTCGCTCAGAAATATCAATTACTCGCGTAACATCGTGCAGAATGATATCAACTCGCTTTCGCGCAGCAATCAGTTCCTCAGCGGCTCTGATGTAGACATCCTGAGTCACGATCCGATTATCAGGGATCGCTTCCCCGATAGTACGACTATCAACATCGTGGCTGACACCTGCGTCAAGTGAGACTACATCGAGTTCCGAATCGAGAAAAGCTCGTTCAATGACATCAATGGATATCTGCATATACACTGATATTTCTTGGATCGTTGGCTCTCTCCCAATTGTCTCAATGAGCTCCCGCGATGCTTTACGAATCCTTTGTTGCAGGTCCTGCGAGTGAACTGGCGTTCGAATAGTCGCACGGTTGTTTTGAATGGATCGAAGTATAGCTTGCCTAATCCACCATATTGCGTGGGTAGTAAATCGACCCTTGCGAGGATCAAATTTATTAGCCGCAATAATAAGCCCCCAATTGCCTTCTTCAATTAAATCTTCAAAACTAATGTTGCTCCACGCGTATCGTTGTGCAACCCACCGTACAAGTCGAAGATTATGCTCCACAAGTTTATTTCGAGCATCAAGATCGTTCTCCTCAAAAATGCGACGACCAAGTTCAGTTTCTGTCTCTTGTGTTAGAAGCGAGAAGGAATTAACCCGTGAATAATAAAAGGTTAATAGGTCTCGCCCATATGAGCTCCCCTTCGCGTCAAGACGACTAAGAGTGTCACTATCTACATCAAGAATCAGACTATCATTCTTACGTGAGACTTTTCGGAATACCTTCTTTTCCACCTTGATAATTGGAAATTCCTGCCGATGAGAGCTCACGTCCTTATCAAGAATAAGTTGAACGTTCTTTGTTCTTAATAGCTGATGAAGCCAAGTGATCGTTTCTTTCATGCGATCACGATCGCGTTCGATTGCTTTAGGTATAAAATGGGCAATTTCGTACGTCGAAATCTTTCCTCGCTCCACTGCCGCTTGGAGTATAGATTCGGCGTTTGGTTTCAGCTCCTGTAAACGAATATCGTCAGGGAGCGTTTTAACAACTAAAATTCCTTCTTGAGACACGTCTCCCTCCGGGGTTTAGGATGCTTTTGTGTATTTTTGTTAAAGGTCATTCTAGATCATTGACATTTTTTTGTCAATATGGTTAAGTACTCCAAAAGCATCTTTGACAATCGAATATAAAAGTCAATTCAGAAAGAGGAAGAATATATGTACCAACCCTATCCCTACCAAATTGAGTGCTTGGAAGCGGTAGAAGCTGTTCGAAATCGTGGATTGAACCGAGCTCTGGTCGTTATGGCCAGTGGCTTGGGAAAAACAGTCACAATGGCTTTTGAGGCAAAGCGCTTTCGAGAACGTGGCCAGGGGGGGCGCACACTCTTCCTATGCCACAACAACGACATTCTCTACCAGGCAAAAACTACTTTTGAGGCAGTGAATGGATCCGAATTTTCTTATGGCTATTTCCATGGACAGGAAAAACAGTATCGTAATGTTGATTTTCTGTTTGCCTCCTTTCAAACCATGGAGAATTCCAAAAGTTTATTTGACCCAAATCACTTTGCGTATGTGATAGTCGATGAAAGTCACCATTCACAAGCGGAGACTTACCGATCAACTATCAATTACTTCAAGCCACTATTCCTCCTGGGGGCGACTGCAACACCCGACCGCCTTGATATGCAGAATATTAGAGATATTTTTGGGCCCGAAACGTACACACTACCACTTGAAGAAGCAATGGTCCAGGAACTAGTCACGCCCATAGATTACCGTTTGCTGGCTGACGAAATTGTCCTCGAACGCATGCTTGAGTCCGAAGGAAAACGAGTGTCATTAGCGGAACTCAATCGTAAAGTATTCATTCCCCGACGAGACGATGAGATCGCCAAAATCATTGCCGGGCATACCTCCGAATTTACAGATCCGCGCGTTATGATTTTTTGTACGTCTATCGCGCATTGTGACCATTTATCGCACTTTATTCCTGGAAGCTTCGCAATTCACTCAGGAATTCCAAAAAGGGAGCGCGCGATTAAACTGGAGATGTTCCGACAGGGCATGATCAGCACTGTGCTTGTAGTGGATGCTTTTAATGAAGGCGTCGACATACCACAGGCGAATGTAATTGTCTTTTTGCGTTCCACTACTTCCAAAACTATCTTCTTGCAGCAACTGGGAAGAGGCTTAAGACGAAGTGAGGGGAAAGATAAAGTTATCGCCCTTGATTTCGTTGGAAATTGTGAACGTATTCAGATGGTGCACGAGCTATGGAGGTCAATTGAGGAGATGCCTTATAAGCCGGACAATGCACGACCAGAGAGTAACTACACACATTCAATGACTCTTAATGTTGATAACATTAAGTTTCAAGAAACGATTGTGACGCTACTAAATTTGATCGAGCGCGTTCGGCGAACCATGATTTCAGAAGTAGAAAACTTACTGCGTGAGTACTCGCCCAAAAATACTATTCCCGCAAATGAGGTACCTTCTGGATCAGAAATAAAGTTATGGTGGATCTGCTCCAAATGTGGACATGAATGGCAAGCATCAGCTCAATATCGTAATAGAAGGGGGACTGGATGCCCAGGTTGCGCTGGTCAAGTCTTGACAACAGCGAATAATCTCCTTCTCGCAAACTCAAGATTGGCTCAAGAATATTCAGACAAAAATGAACTACCGGCTGATAAGGTTTACGTGAGTACTACATTATTACTATGGTGGAAGTGTGCAACGTGTGGACACGAATGGCAAGCAACAGGTCATCGGCGCCATAAAGCAGGAGCAGGATGTCCTGGTTGTGCAGGAAGAGTAGTTACAAAGACTAACAATCTTCTTGCTTTACGCCCAGATCTTGCCAAAGAATATTCAGACAAAAATGAACTACCAGCTGATCAAGTATTGGCAGGAGGTCAAAAATCAAAAAGGTGGTGGATTTGTTCTAAATGTGGCCATGAGTGGCAGGCAACAGCTTCACATCGAATCTGTAAAGGTACGGGATGTCCAAAATGCTGTGGTGGTAGTAACATACTCACCCAGACAAACAACCTTCTTGTTGCACGCCCAGATCTTGCCAAAGAGTACTCAGCACGAAATGAATTACCCGCTGATCAAATTTGTGCAAAAACTAATCGTAAACTATGGTGGAAATGTTCTGTTTGTAACCACGAATGGCAAGCAAAAGGTCACAAACGTTGTAGTGGCAACGGTTGTCCACGCTGTGCTCATAAAGTTGTTACACAGACAAACAACCTTCTTGTTGCACGCCCAGATCTTGCCAAAGAGTACTCAGCACGAAATGAATTACCCGCTGATCAAGTACGTGCACAAACTGACCGTAAACTATGGTGGAAATGTTCTGTTTGTAACCACGAATGGGAAGCTACAGGCAGAAAACGTAACAAAGGAACAGGATGCCCAATATGCCGTAAAAAGAAAGTACCAAGGCGTACAATCTAATTAATTTAGCTCTTTCCGGCCTCGCGATGTCTATAAAACATGCGGGGTCTTTTTTTATCTGCATTATTTCCAAACTACACACAATTACAAGATTGAATCATTTTCGCTACTCCGAATAATCAAAAACACACCGCTCCGCTCCGGAGGTCGAACTCCCCGCCCGCCACGCAAGCCGAGCTTGCGAGGCGTTGCGGGCAGGGAACGTTAATCTAGTCGCATGTTTATAAATCTTCTCCCAAAGCCTATTTTAAAATATTTTTCTCTCAATATTGCTTTTCTCTTACTCAAACATGCCTCGTAGTAAACAAGCTTAAGCGGCCTTCGATTTTGTGTTACCGCAACAGCGCCGTCATTGTGATCCTTGATTCGCTGATTCAAATCATGAGTATACCCAATATAGAGCTTTCCATCTTTTTTGCTTACCAGAACATACGTAAAATACATAAGTAATTTCTACTTAAGATTGAAAAAAGATAATCTGATGAGAATTCTCCGCTGAACTCCGGAGGTCGGACTTCCGCCCCGCTCACTACGTTCGCTAAGGCGGATAAACTCCCCGACAACCCCGTGCCATTTCGTTACTCGGAAAACGCAAAAACCCCCACTCCGCTCCGGAGGTCGGACTCGAACCGACAACCTACCGGTTAACAGCCTCAGCCGGAGGCTGACCCGCCTTTGGCGGGGGTTGCTTATATTACAAATCGCCCCAATCTGCTCCGGAGGTCGGACTCGAACCGACAACCTACCGGTTAACAGCCGGTTGCTCTAACCATTGAGCTACTCCGGAGCAGATTGGGTGATCTTTATTTATTAAACTTCGTATCAAGAAACTTTCTTCCCTGCCCTGATTTTAAAAACTTTTCTCTGTTTATCGCTTCTGCCTTTTCTCTAAAAGACTCCATATACATTAATTCAAAAGGTCGATTCTGTCGAGCCCATGCATTACATCCGCGATTATGCTCATGCAATCGGATAATTGGAGTCTTTGATGTGAATCCGGTATACCTTTTATTATTTTTTAAACTTCTCAAAACGTAAACTGAATACATTCTTTTACTGTGAAAACTAGCAGCCTCAGCCGAAGGCTGACCCGCCTCTGGCGGGGGTTGCTCTAACCATTGTCCGCCGGAGGCGGATCCGCCTATGGCGGAAGCTACTCCGGAGCGGAGCGGGCGTTGTAATTCTACCTTTAGTAATCCTTCAGGCGCTTCATGCCCTCATGCTCTTCGATCTTCTCTAGAGCTTTTGCTTCGATTTGCCGTATGCGTTCGCGGGTAACGCCGAATTCCTGGCCGACTTCTTCAAGGGTATGGGCAACACCGTCCGTAAGACCGAAACGCATTTCTAATATCTTTTGCTCGCGGGGGGACAATTCTCGGATAATACCCTGCACATGATCTTTGAGCAGCTGCATCGCGGCAACACGGTCGGGAGTGACAGACTTAACGTCTTCGATGAAATCGCCAAGGACTGAATCTTCGTCGTCGCTGTCGCCGACAGACGTTTCAAGCGAAACAGTGTCTTGAGATATCTTAATGATATGGTGGATCTTGTCAACCTCTTCGCCCATCTCCGCGGCAATTTCTTCCGGGAGCGGCTCGCGACCGAGGTCTTGAATCAGCTGGCGTTCAATCTGTTGGAATTTATTAATTGTTTCAACCATGTGGACAGGGATACGGATCGTGCGCGACTGGTCGGCAAGCGAACGCGTGATCGCCTGACGAATCCACCACGTCGCATATGTAGAAAACTTGTACCCTTTACGGTAATCAAATTTTTCTACGGCGCGAAACAGACCGATGTTGCCCTCCTGAATCAGGTCCAGCAGGGAGAGGGAACGCCCGGTAAACTTTTTTGCAATGCTCACCACAAGCCGTAAGTTCGCTTCAACCAATTTTTTCTTTGCTTCAATGTCCCCCTTGTCCTTCCGCTTTGCAAGAGACACTTCTTCTTCTGCGCTGAGTAACGGCACCTTTCCAATTTCCCGCAGATACATCTGAATCGAGTCATTGGAAATGTCCGAAAGATCCAGATGCCGGGCATCCGTCGCTTTCTTTTTTTTCTTTTCTTCAGGCTTGGGTTTCTGGTCTTCGGGAAGATTGATCAGCGAGGGGGTATGTTCGACAACCTGAATGCCGATGTGTTCGAATACATCGAGTAAGTCTTCATATTCTGTGACATGATCCTCGACATCGGGAATCGCATACAAAATCTCCGTCTCCGTGATAAATCCACGGGAACGTCCTTTATATACCAGTCGATCAATAATATCCGCCGGGATGCTCACGACTTCCGGTTTCTCACGTCGGGTTCGCTTGGCGGTATGTTTTTTAGTTTTGACCGGTTTTTTACTCTGCGGGCGCTTACGTTTCGTCATGGGGTACGATGAAGCGGGAAACAATAAAATAAGATAATGCGGATTTATGAAAGAGTTACAAGCTTTTCGACAGCGGCCTGATGCTGTTCTGTGTAGCGAGCCAGCGCTGGCTCATCATGGGTCTGCTCGGCTTCCGCAATCAGCCGGGCAATACGCTGTACCTCGCGGGTATAAAATTCTTTTCGTAAGAGATGTGCGCTTGCCGCGACATCCTTTTCAAGTGCATCTTCACCCAATTCTTCGCGCTCATGTTCCGCACGCATAACCAACATCGACACGAAGTCGGATGCCTGGGGGTTACCTCCGGTTATGGTTTTAATCGATTCATCACGGCTGAAAGGGTTATTTGCAGTATACGCAAGCTTTAGCGCTTTGTAAAGCTTTCCGCCCTCTCCCTCGCCAAACGCTTCAGGGGGCAAATCGACCCCAAATTGATCTATATATGAGGGCTGCATGAAGAAAAAGGCTAACAATCGCTCACTGAGCGTGTTTAATCGGTCTTGTGGAACCTTCGCCGCATCCCGTTCTTCCTTATATCCGGGCTTATTTTTCGTGCGAAATTGGACAAGCTTGGAGCGGAGAATTTCCTCTTCGACGTGAACCAGGGTGGCAAGCTTCTGGATGTAGTGCACCTGTTCAATCTGATCAGGAAGCTTCGCAATCGCCGTCAGGATGGTCTTCACAATTTCTTTTTTGTGCGAAATATTCTGCATGTCTTTTCCTTTTGTCGCTTTTTCAAATGTGTACTCCATGATGGTCGTCGCCTTGTTCAGCGCTTCCGGCCATGCGGCGGGGTTTTTGCGAATCAGTTCGTCAGGATCTTTCGCGTCAGGCAATGTGATCATGCGGACTTCCAACTCCGCGCGGAGAGCAACGTCGATTCCCCGCATTGCCGCATCAGACCCCGCAAGATCGGCGTCAAAGGCGAGCGCGATGCTATTCGTATACCGCTTGAGCAAACGGACTTGCTTGTCCGTTAATGCAGTTCCCGAGGACGCGACTGCATGGGCGACCCCCGCCTGGTGCGACGCGATGACGTCCATATAGCCTTCGACAAGGACGGCGAGCTTGTTTTCTCGGATTGCGTTTTTTGCGAGATCAAGCCCGTAGAGAAATCCGCTCTTATCATACAGTGCCGTCTGAGGCGAATTTATATATTTTGCCGCCTGATCATCGCCGGCCAGAATTCGCCCGCCGAATCCGATCACCGATCCGTGTACATCGCGTAACGGGAATATAATTCTTCCGCGAAAACGATCGTAATACCCGCTGCCGCGCTCACGTCGGATAGTCATGCCCGCATCAAAAATCTCCTGAGGGGTAAATTTCTTCTGTACCAAAAAAGTGTTCACACCGTCCCACTTCTCAGGGGCGAACCCGATATCGAACTTTTCGATCGTATCCTTTGAGACGCCGCGCTGCTCCAGATAATCGCGGGCCGGTTTCCCTTCTTCGCTCGCAAAGACAACCCGATAATATTCCGCAGCGGCTTTGACTACGTCGAGAAGACGAGTTTTTTGATTCTGCTGTTCGGGATTGAAGCTCGGTAGGGTGATGTTCGCTTTTTTCGCCAAATGGCGCAAAACTTCCGGAAATTCCATCCCTTCCATTTTTTTCACGAATGTAAACACGTCCCCGCCTTCACCGCATCCGAAACAATGCCAAATCTGTTTATCACGCGAAGCCATGAATGACGGCGTTTTTTCGCGGTGAAACGGGCAGTTGGCCTTCCAATTTGTGCCCGCCTGCTTCATCTGGATATACTCCTGTATAACGTCAACGATATCCAGACGTGACTTGATCTCTTCGACGGGGGAAGATGTTGCAACGGGCATAGATACGTTATGCGGCACCGACAGCGGCTGTAGGCGGACTGTTCCGTAGCGCTACGCGGGATTTATAGAAGAAATACCCGATCACCAGGAACGTAACGACCGGGGAGAGCCAGTTCGGTATGTGCATCCCGAAACTGTCGAGCAACATAATCACGCCAAGAACAAGGATGGAATACATAGCGCCATTTTTGATATATAAATATTTCTTGATACGGGCAATATTGCCGACGGTAACCTGCCTCACAACATACGCCCCTAGTCCGTTCCCCAAAAGAATCAACGGGACAGACAGGGTAAACGCAAATGCACCGAGTACGCCGTCGATAGAAAAGGTCGTGTCAATCACTTCCAGGTATAAGATTTTGCTGATATCTGACAGTCCTCCCTGCATCAGCTGTTTTTCCTGTTGTTCCGCATTTTGCTTGAAACCGTGCGTAATGAAAAATGCCGTAGATCCCACTACTGCCCCGAATGCCATCATGGCATTCTCCTGCAAGGCGAGCCATACAATTGTCGCGAGAAGAATCGAAACAACCGCATAAAACCACACTCCCTGCGTCTGGAAAAAACGTTCACCGAACAGGCCGAAATTCTTTTTTTCAAGAAAAAGCCAGTGAAAGAAAAGAAAAACAAGAAACGTGCCGCCGCCGACCAGCAGGATAGGGGCAGACGCTTCAATAGCTTCGTGGACGCTTGGGTCACTGCTGAATGTCGCTGTGAGTGAACCGATAAAGCCGAGCGATGGAACGGTGAACCAAACAATCATCCAAGGTAAAAAACCGCGGACTACGAACACGGCAAAAAGAATCCCCCAGCGCAGAAACCACCGCCGGGCTTTTTCCTGCATGGTCGATAACACCTCAGCATTGATAATCGCGTTATCAATACTGCTGATGGTCTCAAAAAGCCCTAGACCGGCAACAATCAAGAGTGAAGAAAAAATATCCATATATTAGCAATCAAACCCAGATTGTGAGTAAGAAATCCAGACTATCACAGTTCCTAGTATATTGAAATTTTACCATTAAAACAAGCGAAAACGAGATGCTCCCCCCTCCCCTTGATACTCCTAAGAATAACGTCCGAAAGTAAGCTACTTGAGCTTAATAACGGCTTTTTGATCCTGCGATAAACTACTTACCGAAGACAGCGTATGATCAGTCTCAAGGGAATAGGTGCCAACACCAGTTATAAAGATCGGCTGACGGTTAAAGTCAAAATCAAACTTTACGACATGAGCCGCTGCTCCGGGTTGCTTTTGCATAAGCAAAACATATTCGTTATCATCGATTTGATCCGCAATGCGGTCAGGCAAACGATATTTCAGATGAAGGGTTTTTGTTTCCCCCGGCTCCGTGCACACAAACGTGCCGAACGCGGTCTTATCAAGTTCCTGTGTAGTTTCAATACTTCCCTTATCATCTATCTTGCAGTCAATCATTGCTCCATCAAATTCCATCAGCTCGGAACCGGCCGGGGTGTAGACACGTACGTACGTTCGGTAACGGGTAGTCTTCCACGTGATCGTGCCTTCGTTGACATACGTATAATACAGATCAGCAATGACCTTATCCCCATCTCTCGAAATACGGTAATCGACGGTCCGTTTAACAACCGGATCAGACTTCAGGCTCGCCAGATTCGCATCAAAAATTGCCAGGTAGTCATGGTCAACTTTTTGAATTTCCCCTCCCCAGTTTTCCTTCAAAATCAAACTTTGTGTATATTCATCATTCACATTTACCAACAGCTGTTTTTGGGCAATGTCATTTTGAATGACTGTCCACAGATCCGGCCACTTGCTCTTCGGCAGAGCCAAAACGTCATCCAAAATTATT
This sequence comes from Patescibacteria group bacterium, assembly GCA_041671025.1. Taxonomy (GTDB): domain Bacteria; phylum Patescibacteriota; class Patescibacteriia; order UBA10025; family UBA10025; genus JBAZCI01. The sequence continues at coordinate 65,324 of JBAZCI010000001.1, forward strand.
TTTGACAGGGTGCCGATAATTTCTTTACGTTCAGATTCGGGAATGTCCTGCTTGAGAAAACCCTGCTCTACTTCATACTGGAGCGTGTCGATAAAATTTTCCGACGTAAACGTGAGGCCGTTTACTTTGATTGCGCCCGTCAGCGTGAGCAGTGATTGGATAAATGAGGGCGTAACCGCGATGACACCGTCAATCTGCTTTTCGGGACCGCGCTCCTGTTCATAAAACCAAAGTGCCTGCTTTGCCGTCGTAGGAAAATCAGGAGACCAGTTTGCATCACGGAGAAACCATTCATACGCGGCATTATACCGCGTCAGCTGCCACGGTGGTTCCACAGAAAGCCAAGCGTCCGACGGTTTATCAAGATTATAAATATTGTCCGTTTTAAAACTGGTGATATCGCCGTCTTTTATTTTGAGAATGCCGTACGTACCTATGAATCCGCCGGTCGGCCGCATTTCACTGTTATTTTGGAGTAAAAACAGATACGTTTTTTGCTCCGGATATCCGGCCACCGCGGGGAGAATCTGGCTTGCAGAGATAGCTACATCAAGCCCTTCCTGTAATTGAGGAACCTTTTCCTTCAGTGGCGCGGTCGCCTCACGAATTTGGGGAAGTAGCCCCTTGGTCGGAATATCGTCAACGCTCACCACAGCTTCATCAATTGATTTCTTGGCCTCCTCCAGCTTCGGCTTCGCTTCATATATATTTTTCAACAGCTGGTGAGTTTCCGCTTCAGTGAGTGTCGCCAGACTCACCTCATCATTCTTTGTTATCGGAGCGACGATACTCGAACCCACCGCGGCCACATCCCGGATTGACCGACCGGTACTTACTCCTGCGGACATGAGTTTATCAACAGCGTTCACCTGTGTCCCAACCCACGGGATAATCTTGAGCCAGGTAAACTTTTTGAATCCTGATTGCGCCGATTCAAAACTGGCGATCGCTTCATCAAGCGAGATCTGTGCTGCGCTGAAATCCTGGGCAATCAGCTGATCCTGCGCCTTAAAAAACGCCTCTTTGGCAACATTCCCCTGCCGCATCACCTCCTGCGCCGGCTTCCAGTAGATGGCTCCAAGCGCGCCGCCAATGATAATAATAACGCCAAGGATAATTCCTGCATTACGCGCAATACGCTTCCAGGCCAATCGGCTCCCCTGTTTGAGAGACGGATGCGATCTGACGAAATTGTTGAGCGGTCGTTTTGACATACGTATTACGAATGTTTCATGGTGCGATACATCGAACGCAACCACGGAAGCCGGTTCCCCATTTTTCTTTTCATGAGCTTCCCGTGCAGGATCTGTGCATCTTCACCAAGATACACGATAAGTGAAAAATCGTTTGGAACAAAAAATTTCTTGTCGTACTGATCAAAATCTTTTTTTGTCCATTGATACTTGTGCGTCTCATACGGATTGCCGAATGCGCCTTCCTGCTTCGCCATTTCACGCGGCGTACTGATTAACACATTTTTGGACACCTTGAGACAATCGGCTAAAAACTTCTTACCTTCTTCACACGTAAAATGCTCGAAAATATCAATCAACAGAAGGAGGTCATATTTCTCTTTCAACGTGGGAACAATTTCAAGTGCATTACCGACATACACATGATTGTACACATACTCGTGTACAGGAGTCAGATATTCCCTGAATGCTTCAATGCCGTCAATCCGCCGCGTCCATTCGTGATACTTTTCGCGCCCGTCCCAAAATTCCAGATACTCACGCGCAAGAACGCCGTATTTTCCAAAACCGACCCCTACGTCAAGAAGCGACTTGGGATCAGTGAGAACTACTAATTCAACAATTTCGTTGAGTTGATTAAAAACACTCGTTGGCATCGATATAGTGAGTATATGGTATCAGTTTTCGTGTCGTTTGATAATAGCAAAAAAAAGCCTAAAAAGCTACCCCGGCACAACTCAAAACCCCGCCAGTATTCGGCGAGGTCGAGAATATTGCGTGCAAAAAGAAACCTACTGTACCGCCTGCGCAAACTTATCAAACGATTGATTCAACCCCTGCGTGGCCAGTACTTTGTCCTGACCTTCGGGGAATCCGCGATGTTCGACCGTCATTTTCGTTTTGCCGCCTTCCGCTTCTTCGAAATATATGGTGAACTCGAACTCGTCCGGCACGCCCTCCATACCGTATTCTTTCGGCGAAACGACATTTCCGTCTTTGTCGGAAAAACTGTCCGTACAGACGATCTTTTTCATCGGAATGATTTCCTTGTACGTTCCGGTACTCCACATATCCTGCTCGGGAGCGTCGGGTGCCAGTTTCCCCCGCATGCAAAAAAGATACTTGCCGCCTTCACGAAAATCAATCGATATGCTTGGCGCGGTGAAATCCTTTGGCCCCCACCACTTTTTAACCTCTTCGGGGTCTGTCCACGCTTTCCAAACTTTTTCGATAGGAGCGTTAAATATGCGCTGGATAACGAGAGGTGTATCATTCATATATTGTGTATGTAATAATTAATGAGAGTGTATGACTCTCACACCGACACATTCATCGGCTACCCGATGTCCATTGTTCCATTGACTGGTTCTGTCATTACGACCCCGTCGAATGACGGGGGAAGCAACCTCACCCCATGCATATAATCACCAGTTCGTTTCAAGGCCTACTGAGTAGATTTATTAGATTTTTTTTGTGACCGCATTTACCAATTCTGCAATTTCTCCGTCAGAGTAGGAGATCTCCCTCACTAGTTGTTGCGCTCTTTCAGATAACCGATTGTACATAAAATTTATTTTTTCTTTTGTTCGTTCCTTCCCGTTCCTTTTTAGATATGAGGGGATATTGTAATCGAAATACGCAATGCTATCCGCGTCAGTCAAAACATCCGTGTCTTCATCCCCGCCAAATTCGTGATTTCCTACCAAATGTTTCACTTTTTCAATAATCTGCTGTGGATATTGATGTTTCAAAAGAATTTCACCAATAAATTGCGCCGACCGCAGTGAGTGTTCTTTTTTGAACTCATTAAGTTTGGAAAAATCTTTTAAATCTTTCTCGGTAATTCCTGTTACCGCTCTGTCGATGTCGTGCGAAAGGGCTGCGATTTTCAACGCCTCGTCTGCATCAGGTCTCAATATACACACCCACTTCAATACAAGCCTGGAATGAACCAGCTCAAAATCCAGCGGCGAGCGCGGGAGAATGCTTTCTACTTCTTGTTGTACTTCATCAAACTTACTCATCGTATTACTCATCTAATTTAAAAAAACTACCGTTCAATATCGGCAAAAAGTTCGAGCACCTCTTCTTTCATGACCCCGCGTGTAATTTCAATATCAAAACTCGAATCTCTGGCCAAATCCCCTATCCGAATTTTTCGGGGACGCATCAGCCACGGGAGATCCTCGCGCATCAGACCGAATACCACCGTCGGTATTTTTGCCTGAAAGATTGCCGATCCGCACATATTACACGGTTCGCACGTAGTATAGATTGTGCAGTCATACAGATGGTTTCTGCCGAGTGACGCGCATGCCTCACGAATCGCCTCCATCTCAGCGTGTGCTGTAACATCTCCGTGCGAATTGTCTTGCGCATGTCCTTTACCTATGATCGTACCGTCATGCACCACCACCGCGCCAAAAGGAAGATCGCCCTTGTCCTTTGCCTTGAGCGCTTCCTCGATCGCAACCTCCATGTATTCGGTAACATCTTTATTCATAGCATAAGGATAACAAAAAAGAGTCGCATAGGCGAATCGGACTGCGCATACATTTCTACTGATCAACGGTTCCTACATCATCAAATTTTTTCGTCTGTTTGTTCATACAACTACACATATATGCGCCCGAATCTAAAAACTCAAGGCTTGTACTCTGTGCTCCATACCCATGCTGAACACACATTTCTTGGCAGCGGCGGTAACTGGGTTTTTTGAAAACATACCCACGGTTACTGGTGAAAATAAACCCTCCCAGCAATGCACACAAAATGAGTGAAATCAATATGTATTTTATTTGCACGGGTACATTTTTGCTTTCCATCTTTTTGCCGTATGACATGCCCATCATACCGATCATAGCCACGCAAAAGACAAATGCGCCGATTCCTATAGCGGATATCGCAATACCGGTCCACTCCGGCCACGTACCGTCACCGTACATATACAAAAATAATAATCCTTGAACTAAGCCCGCGACAATCTCTGCTGCAATAAACGATAGCACCATCCCTGGAATACCAAAAATAATCGTATATATGTATCTTTGTTTCATATGAAGCATGGGTATATCGTATACTTCCGTCCTACAAACAGCAAACATACGCTATCTGCCCCCTCCAGACATCAACAACATTCCGCTGCAATGTCATACCTATATACTTTTCTAACTACGTTCTTTTACGCGAAACCGGACAATTTTGGCAATGAGGCCGTACGGAATTGGTTCGTTATATTGAAATTGCGCCGATCCTTTTCCGCTTTTGTACTTCGACAATTCTTTCTTAAATGCCTGCGTACCGGAGGGCGTGGGATAAAAACCGATGTGATGCGTATGCGCGGCAAAGTACACTACATATTTGCCATTAAGCTTGTACACAGGCATCCCATAGCTCAAACCTTCCGTTGCACCCGGAGCCGCTTTACGCACGGCCTGACGCACTTTTTTCAAAATACGTTGGATCGGCAACGGATAGCTTTTAATATATTGATCGATGGTTTTGAGTGTTGTTTTCATGTGCATGATATATTATTTTGAACTTTTTATTATTAATTCTTCTGCGTCACCTTTCCCCAAGAATAAACCCAGACTGTATTTCTTTTGAGGTTGATGATCAAAAAAATGCAGAGCGAATTGTGTTATTCTTGCTTTTACTTCCGAGGTTACACTACCCGTTTCGTCATTCGGAACCATAAGCACCTTGTGATCCGCTACTCCATCTTCAAACCATTCTACCATACCGATCGGCTCACACTCCACGATACTGGCTACTTGTAATTTATTAGTCGTGATCACATAGCAGTCCACGTTCTGGCCATCTTCTGCGCGTGTATTCAAAATATACCCGTACGGATATGGATACGTTAAATCAAAGGGAACTGTTTCAACCAGCTTCCCCGTTTTTTTATCAAAAATATTTTTTGTATGCTTTTCTCCCGATTGCTCAATGAATACATTCATACACGATTACGTGTATCCTAAAGTCCGGTTTCAAGTTTCCAATCCATCGGTTGCAGGGTAAGATTGATCGGATAGTGAAATGAGTTTTCTTTCTTCCACTGCACTATACCCGACTTGATGTCATCAAAGAGCTTCTCCCGATCTTTAATTTTCTCTGCACTCATCCGCACCACCAGCTCGATCGGAGCGACATTCACCTTAATTCGTGCACTGCGCGCATACACAAAAACGTCTTCGATGTTCGTAACTGTAGAAACAATCTGTTTAATCCCGTTGGCCAAACGAACGATTTCCTCGTCCTGTACTTGTGCGTCATCAAAATCGATGATAATCCAAGGCATAATTTGTACTTTTAAATATATATTTTATCGTTAGATGTCGCGCGATCTGAGTTGATTGCCGCATCCGCGCAAGCAGTATAAGTTCTTTGAGCCATTTTTCCAGAAGACATCTCAATACATCCCCCTCTCTTTTATCCTTTCCTGCGTAAAAAATCCGAAGCACACAGTAATGAAATAATGTCTATCCGTTGTATTTTGGGTCAAAATCTACCATCCATTCAATTCCGTATTTGTCCCTAAACATTCCAAAATACGAACCCCAAGGACTGTCGGAAATAGGTACTTCAACTTGTCCACCTACTGAAAGTCCCTTGAATAATGTATCTGCCTCTGCTTTGCTTTCTGCGCTAACAGATATTTTTGACCTATTTTCATTCTCGTTTACCCTCCCCATACTTTCCGGAATGTCATTGCCCATTAAGATGCTTTTGCCGATAGGCAAAGCAATGTGCATTATTTTATTTGCGTCATTTTCTGCCACTGGAAATTCAGGACTGGCCAGGTCTTTGAGACGTATAATCTTTGCAAACTCACCACCAAAAACTGATTTGTAAAAGTTAAATGCTTCTTCGGCATTTCCGTTGAAGTTTATGTGAGGATTGATGAGTGCCATAGTTGCTCATTGTTAATGATAATAATCTTATTTTACTATTCCTTCCATAGAAACGCCTGGCTTGATAACAGAATGGTACATGGCGGAGACGAGAGTCCCTGTCCTTCGACTTCGCTCAGGACGGGATTTCGGTCGCCAGAGGCGACCTCAAGATTCTCCAGCGTGATAGACAGAGCGGAGCCATGCACCGTACGGTGCATGGCGGAGAGGGGGAGATTCCCCGCCAGAGGCGGGTCCGCCCATTCTTATGATTTTGTGGCGGAGAACTCCCGTGGTATTTCTTATTGTAAATCGGAGCCACGCACTACAAAGTGCATGGCGGAGAGGGGGAGATTCGAACTCCCGAGACCCGTTAAGGCCTACTTGCTTTCCAAGCAAGCGCACTCGGCCACTATGCGACCTCTCCATTCCGACTATTATTTTTCAAACTTCAAAAAGCGGGTATAGGGATAGTACCCGGAAAAAATAAAACCGGCAAGAAGACCGCCTGGTTGTGAAAATCGGGCTAGTCTTGCCGCTGTCCGGGGACCTCGCTTTTACTCTTTGAGAGCGCACTAAACACCCAAATTCCGCCACCGACCACAATAAGCGCAACAAGGAGCCAGACCCACGGGAAACCCTTAGCATTGTTCGAAACGGCGTTGGGGTCAATTGTAAATTCGAATGGCTCACTCTTCCGAACAACTTTCCCTGAGTCACTGACCTCCGCGATATAGCTCGAATGAGCGCCACCTTCCAGAACCGCATCGGACTCAATTTTCCACGTTCCAATACCGGTGACCTGCACAGGCATCACAATCGGATTGCCCTCGCTGTATACGTACAGGGTCAGATAATCCAGCGGACCGCCGATACCCGTAAATGTATACGTCTCACGCGATTCATCGTTATTGCCGATGCCGGGTCCCGTGACCTGCACAATGCGCAAGCCGTCATCCAGCACGCCTTCATTCAGCGGCTCTGACTGCGGGCGGGGTACCAGCGTCTTACCCAACGGGAGAACGACGCTCGGCCGATGCACGTTGGTTCCCTGCTGTACTTCTTCTGCATCAGGGACCCCGTCATTGTCCGTGTCAAACGGCGGGAGCGTTATATCGACCGGCGGGATTGCGCTGTTGGTATTCTGATTCAGCTGAGTGTTCACCAAGTTGGAAATCGGCGAGTTAGTACCCGCGTTTGTATTTTGATTTGTACCGGAGACTGATCCGTTAACGATAGTAAATTTACGGGGAGCAGAAGCGTAAATAAGGCCGCTTTCAAGATACACGCGCATAACACCGTATACCGTACCATCGGACATGTTGTTCGTCGTCCAGGTCAGGCTCCATTCTCCCTGACTGCCCTCCTGTCCTTTGCCTATCGTGTACCACGTTGCGCGGTGATATACAGAG
>JBAZCI010000002.1:0-1830 GCA_041671025.1 Patescibacteria group bacterium
TCCAAAAAAGATCCATACTATTGCCAGGAGGATCAACAGTGCGTCTATCGCGTATATCCCGTAGGTGCCGTACTGCCACGCTTCCCCGCCAATGTATCCCTGATGCACGATGTACTGCGCCTGCCAGGGAAGTACAAAAAGAAAAAGACCGAATCCCCATGGCAACGCGCGTCTCATCGCGCGAACAATGTTATCCATCGGATTGTACAGTCAGCGCGTGACGAAGTTTCTCGAAGCCGTTTCGATACTGCTCACGCCGGTCATTGGTGTACAGCTTGATCATGTCATCAGTCATCACGACCATCCGGGCATCAGTATTCACCGCGGTACGAAGCCGATCGGGCAATTTCCGCTCCTGAAAACGCCGCACGTATCGCTCGGGAATCAAACGAAATTTGAACTCAGCGATGTTTCGCAACCATGAGCGTCCCGGGACAGTTCTGCGCGGACCGACAGAAGCGGGAAATGCATTAGGCAGATGTTCCCGAATCCATGTGTTCGCTTCGAAAAATCTTTTTGCATATCCTCCCGCGTCCATGAGCGGAATTACCTGCGGCACCCAATGGGCAAGATACGGATCCTCATCCAATGCGACATGCCTGATATTCAGCGCGTCCGAAGACAGGAAAAAAGAAACGCAAAACCGGTCACGCGCCGTTTCAGCCGTCGGTCGAAGTCCCAGGAGCTTCAAGAGTCCCGCGACGACAAATCGTGCGGTCCATACTCTCCCGGGAACCGTGATGATAAACAAATCAATATCACTCGTGTCCACCGTGTTAGAAAAAGCTAAATTGTTGCACACACCGATCATTCGTATAAACGGCAAATGGCGGAGTATACGCACCATGCGCATTGCTTTGCGATATTTTCGCTCTGCAACGCGGTAACGGGACTGCCGGATAGGGATATGCTGTTCGTGGCCTTTCAACATATAGAGGCCTTCCTGAGCGGTCAGGCGGCCGACAAGCGCTTCGTCAGTCTCCAGCGCGAGAAGGACATCATTCAGAGAGAACCGCTCCGCTGATTCTGTTCCGTCTCTGTATAGCCATCGCCAAATCTCAAATGCCGTCAACGGATATTGAAAAAGGTCGAAATAGGCGATGGTTGAAAGAATCGCTGTTCGTAACTGCACGTGGTCCGGTCGTGAAGTGGCATGAGACATATGCGGATATCTTTGATTGTAAACGAAAAAAGACAAAAGATACAACGTTTTTATGTATACCCTTGCAAATAATTCTGAACTACCAAATATTCACCCCATTGCGAGCCTGACCCTGAGCGAAGCCGAAGGGGAGGGCGTGGCAATCCCGTATTTACCCTAAAGAATCAGTCAGGTCTCTCCATTCGGGATTCTGCGATTCAATAAGTTCTATTTTCTTCTTTCTCGAACCAGCTTTTATTTGTTTCTCCCGAAATAGAACTGCACCATGATCATCGGTAGCCTCATAATACACCAATATGTCTGCATTATATTTTGAAGTAAATCCTTTTACAACCTTCGTCTTATGATTCTGCATGCGAGCACGTAAATCACGCGTCATACCCGTATACAAGACGGTATGTCGTTTATTTGTCGTAATATATACGCAGTATGTTTGATATTCCACACCTTTTCGATAGTCGAGACATCCGGATTGCCACGGCCGCCTTCGGCGACCTCGCAATGGAATTCATTGCTCACCCAAGCACCTTTTTCAAAAACTGCCCCGTATAACTCTTCTTTTCCTTAGCGACATCCTTCGGCGTTCCCTGAGCGATAATCTGCCCGCCTTTATCACCGCCCTCGGGTCCAAGGTCGATAAGCCAATCGGCGCATTTGATGACGTCGAT
>JBAZCI010000002.1:1840-68365 GCA_041671025.1 Patescibacteria group bacterium
TGTTCAATGACCAAAACGGTGTTGCCTTTGTCCACCAGTCTGTTCAGCACATTCAACAGCCGTTTCACATCGTCGAAATGCAGTCCGGTCGTCGGTTCGTCAAGAATATACAACGTCCGGCCGGTAGCGCGCCGTGACAATTCGGTCGCCAGCTTGATACGCTGTGCTTCACCGCCGGAAAGCGTAGTGGCTGATTGACCAAGATGGATATACCCGAGTCCGACTTCAAACAACGTTTTCAGTTTGGTGGCAATAACCGGCTGATGGATAAAGAAGTTCATCGCTTCTTCAACGGTCATATCCAAAATGTCAGCAATGTTTTTGCCCCGGTAATGGATTTCCAAGACGTTTTGGGAATACCGTTTGCCCTTGCATTCCTGACAATCAACATATACATCCGGCAGGAAATTCATTTCGATCTTCACAAGGCCGTCACCCTGACAGGCTTCGCATCGGCCGCCGACGACATTGAAGCTGAACCGGCCTGCCCCGTATCCGCGCATCTTTGCCTCGGGAAGCTGAGTGAACAGATCGCGAATGTAGGTAAATACGCCTGTATAGGTCGCCGGGTTTGAACGCGGCGTCCTGCCAATAGGCGACTGGTCGATATTAATCACTTTGTCCAAAAATTCCGCGCCTTCAATGCCTTCGTGTTTGCCCGGGTTATCTTTTGCCTGATAAAACTTCTGGGCAAGCGCTTTGGCGAGTATCTCCGTCATGAGCGTTGATTTTCCCGAACCGGAAACGCCGGTGAAACACACAAACTTGCCTAAAGGAATTTTTGCCGTGACATTTTTCAAATTAAATTCCGACGCACCCTTGATCACCAGGTTTTTCCCGTTACCTTTCCGATACTGCTTCGGGATTTCAATGCGTAACTTGCCGGCCAGATATTTCCCGGTCAAGGATTTTGGCGCGCGCTTTATCTGATCGGGCGTCCCCTGCGCGATAACTTCACCGCCGTGTCCGCCGGCCCCCGGACCGATATCGACGACCTGGTCCGCCGCAAGAATAGTTTCTTCGTCGTGTTCAACGACCAGAACCGTATTGCCCAGATCCCGGAGGTGCTTCAATGTGTCAATCAGCTTCGCATTATCACGCTGGTGCAGCCCGATCGAAGGCTCATCAAGAATATAAATCACCCCGACGAGCGAGGAGCCGATCTGCGTAGCCAAGCGGATGCGCTGGGCCTCGCCGCCCGAGAGCGTTGCCGATCCCCGATCAAGCGTCATATAATCCAATCCGACGTTGCTTAAAAAAGCCAGCCGTTCACGAATCTCTTTGAATATGCTTTTGCCGATAAACTTTTCCCGGTCAGAAAGCGCTTTGCCGTCGGCAAGCGCTTTAAAAAACGCTTTCGCATCCTCGACGGTCGCCTGTGTCACATCCGCGATGGATTTGTCGGCAACTGTCACGGCGAGCATCTCTTTTTTCAGACGTTTGCCTTTACAGGTCGGGCATGGAAATATGCGCATGTACCGTTCAATTTCAGAGCGGATATAATCAGACTCCGTTTCCTTGTACCGGCGCATGAGATTAGGAATTACGCCTTCATACGTCAGGTTCATATCGCCGGAAAAGCGCTGGGAATCATACTCAATGTTGTATTTTTTGCTCCCGGTGCCGTACAGTACCATCTCCAACTGCGGTTTAGTCAATTTTTCTACCGGAATATCAACTGAAAATCCGTGGGCTTCCGCCATCGTTTCAAGCATGCGACCGTACCAATTCTGATTCGAGCTGGTACGCGACCACGGGCGAATCGCTCCCTCGGCGATCGTCAACTTCGCATTCGGAATAACAAGAGATTCATCAATTTCAAGCCGTGTACCCAAACCGGTACAATCCGTGCAGGCGCCATGAGGACTGTTGAATGAAAAATTGCGCGGTTCAATCGGGGGCAGGCTGATATTGCATTTCGGACAGGCAAAATGCTGGCTGAACGGAATATCCTTTTCCTCGTTAACGTTAATTACCACGACGCCGTCTCCGAGATCAAGCGCAGATTCCAAAGAATCATGCAGACGCTGGGCATCCATATTTTTTTCTATCGTCAAGCGGTCGACGACAACCTGAATCGTATGCTTCTTTTGTTTGTCGACAGCCAGGTCTTCAGCTTCTTCAATCGTGTACAGCACATCATCAAAACGGAGACGCACATACCCCGCTTTACGCACCTTTTCTATGACAGACTTATGCTCTCCTTTTTTATCCTTAATAATTGGAGCAAGTATAATTATTTTTGACCCCTGGGACAATGATGTGATTTGATCCTTGATCTGATCAACAGTCTGCCGGGATATTTCATCTCCACAATTAGGACAGTGCGGCCGACCGACGTGTGCATACAGCAAACGAAGGTAGTCATAAATTTCCGTTACGGTACCGACCGTGGAACGTGGATTGTGGGATGTCGATTTTTGATCAATTGAAATTGCCGGAGACAGTCCGTCAATCTGATCAACGTCCGGCTTATCCATCAGTCCGAGAAATTGCCTGGCATATGCAGACAACGATTCAACATACCGGCGTTGGCCTTCCGCGTATATCGTGTCAAAAGCCAAAGACGACTTACCGGATCCGGACAGGCCGGTAAAGACCACGAGCTTGTTCCTGGGTATATCAAGATTGACCCCTTTCAGATTGTGGACCCGGGCTCCTCTGATGCGTATTTTTGGTTCGTTGTTTTGCATGAGATAAAAAAAATGAGAACTGGGGACATCTAAAAATGCGATAGCCAGTATATACTTTTTACGCAAAGAGGTCAAGGGATGCGCCACAACAAGAGTATCTAGTATTGTAATTCTAATAAAAAAGGTAGTTCTGATTGAACTACCTAGATAACTTGTATGTTATGAGATGACCATTTGCAACATCGAGTGCGCGCTCAAGATGATAAATCATCTTTTTTGGACGCGGTCGATGCGACTCGCGTTCTTGGCGATAATCCGCCATAGCCTGATCAAATACTATCAGGGACGAACAAGGAATAGATGACCTGCTGCAAGACTCTACCCTGCGGACCAACGTTGGCAGATAATCAGGCGGAGGAGCCGTCAATTTCTCCCACATGCGCTTGGCGCTGGAAAGCGCCTCCCTTCTGACCGGAAGTTTCTGATTGACATCATCCGCGATATCCAACTGACGCCGGATCTCCGTGAGATCATGTAACTCTGTGCTCACTTCTACCATGCTCCGAAACTCTGTCATGTCCTTTCCGAACCGCTCGAGCTCCTGTTCAGCGTAGTGGCGCCGTAGCGCTGCCTGCCGATCCTGTTCCTGCTGATGAATAAATTCATCAACGGCACTGCGAACCTGGCCACCATAAGCCGATGTATACGCAACTGGACCGGACGCGATGAATAATCGAGCAATACTCCGCCGCGGACAGACCATTCCCTTGCATGCATATGTACGACGAACGGATGCAGCTGCGGAGAACATCGCACACAACATCCATCCATACCATATCAAACTGCCGAGCATGATCGTGCACCCTACGGCAACAAGCAAAAGCGCGTGAGTCGACTCGGACAAATTGTTGAGGTGGTACTCTATGCGTCGTCGAGATTCAGCCATGAGGATTTTGACTGACACGGTGTCAGCGTTACCCCGGTATTGCGGCAACATGTATGCGAAGAATGCATTGAGTTGATGATAATTCGCATCTCGGTTCTGGAAAAAGGTATAGAAGAACGGATCCGGATTAATCTCGGCTCTGTCCCGCATAATCAGCTCGCCGTCCACCAAAACCGTTTCGGCAACTGCGGCTGCATCAGAAATTTTGATCCGATGCTCACCTGCATATGGCGAAAACCAAAATGTTCTGTCATCCGAAAACTCCTTAAATGAGAACTGATCGAGATAGGCGCTCAATACCCTCCTTCCGGTTTCAAAGACATATGTGCCATTGTCCGAATCACGGTTGCACACCATCTCATGCACCGACGGCACGCCTCCCAAAACGATAATTGATGCGCCGATCAACCCGAAGACAACCAGCTTGACGCCCGGGTACCGCGTACTCGTCACTACTGAACGGATAATGCGAAACACTGATATCATAACTCCTCCCTCACCTATGAGTAATGAAAATAACAGTTTTTTTGCTTTTTATCTCGGGAAATTATCATGCGAGCGTCATTGTGTCAACATATAAAAAAAGGATTGTTTGGCGAACGTGCCCCCGAAAAAGTCGCTGAAATCGCTTCACCTCCTCGTAGCCTCGGGTTCGCAATGAAATACTTTTTTTCTTGTCATTGCGAGTGAGGTCGCCTTTGGCGACCGACCGAAGCAATCTCGATGTCATATATCTGCCGGTATGCCCGTGAATGATGTATTGACATGTACTAAAGTAACTGTTACATTCCCCTATCAAAAAGTTGTCAAAAAAATAACCAAACCCTTAATGACATGGAGGTATGTCATGAACCGCTCATTAACATGGATTTTCATCGCGCTTATCATTTCCATTCTTCCCATCAACTGTTCTTTCGCATCTGACACCGTGCTTCCGGACTTCATCTGGCAGTGTCACATCGATCATGCCGAGAAATACGGCACGGCGCATGCGTCAGCAAAGCCGATTGCGTGGGGAACAGGCCTGTACGTTGCAAATAACAGCGAAACGTTATTTTATTTTTTTGCCTCTACCGACGAACATGCCTACCTGCAACTTAAAATTTCGGCATTTTTTACATTCGCCCAATGGAAACAAACGAAAGTAAAAGTTGAATGGGCCGACGATATTTGGGGCATCAATCCATTTGATCCGTTCACAAGAGTGACGACAACTATCCAGATGCTCAATCTACAAGATACCGGCTATGTCCTGGCAATTGACCGGGCTGTCACGGATCTGAACGACTTGCCCTTCTTCAAAGATATCACGGTGACTGAATATGACATTCTCACCACACCCTGGTGTTCATGGGAAGCCGACCGATGGGGAGATGTTATCGTGGACGACAAACAGTGTACGATAAATTTCGACTTTACAAGCCTCGATAATGATCTCCGCTGTCGTATTCACTTCCAGGAGAAGAGTATGTACTCAGCGTTTGATTGTATCGAATGTCAACAGATCGTTGAAGAACTTCAGCCGATATTTAGCTACCGGCCATACCGTATGAAGTCCGAATATTTTTTTGACTTTGTAAACTTCGAGAAGTTTGAAGGCGATTCAACATCGTTCATTCGCACCATCGACAGCATCATGAAAGGCGTCGTTGATCAAGGAAGAATCACTGACGTCGTCTCTCGATAATACTGGCGCGCTGTTCGCCAATGAGCTGTACTCCGTACGGCTTTTTTTTATTTTTCTTATTCCGCTATACTGCTTATATGAATACCGTCCAGGAACAACTTAAGCGCATCGGAGTCCAGCCGGGCATTTATCAATTTTTTGATCAGACCGGACGGCTTTTGTACATTGGCAAAGCCAAAAATCTCAAAAACCGCGTGAGATCTTATTTTCACAAACGTGCAGAATTGTCACCCGCTAAACAAATCATGATTGAAAAGATACGCCGGATTGAAACCATTCTCACACATTCCGAAACAGAGGCACTGCTCCTGGAATCGACACTCATCAAACAACATCAGCCGCCGTTTAATATTGACCTCAAAGACGACAAAAACTTTCTCTACATCAAGGTCACCGTCCAGGAAGAATACCCGAGAGTGTTTGCAACGCGCATCCTCGCCCGGGACAAGGCAAAATATTTCGGACCATTCACGTCAGCCGAAGCGGTACGAGACACGCTTCGTGTATTAAAGAAAATATTCCCCCATCGGAATTTCCAAAAAATGCCGACAAAAACTCACGTCCAGTACCTGACCCGCCGGTATCCGCAATTATTCGGTCCCGCACAAAAAACAGAATACCTTGAGCACATCAGGCATATCCTTCTTTTTTTACAGGGACGCTACCGTGAAGTTACCGCACAAGTAACGGAACGCATGCGGAAAGCCGCGGCAGCAAAGCAATTTGAAAAAGCAGCGCAATACCGGGACTCGCTGCGACTGTTAGATCGTATGCAGGAGCGCCAGCGGGTGATCTCCACATCACTCAAGACTTTTGACGTTATCGGCATCGCTCAGGAAGAGCAAAAAGTTGCGCTCTCCCTCTGCTTTATCCGTGAAGGCAAACTGCTCGGCAAAAATGATTTCCTCATGACCAACACAACTGAAGAACCCGTGAAGGAGCTTGTCCGTATTTTTATCGAGCGGTATTACCCTTCATCGCCGGAACATGTCAAAACAGTCGTTGTCCCCGCGCTTCCGGATACGACAACTGAAATATCCCACGTTTTGGGTATCACACTGGTGCGAGCACAGCGCGGTGAGAAAAAAGCGCTCGTCGACCTCGCAGAACTCAACGCACGCGACCATCTCATCCGCATATCAACTCGTCAGCCGCTCCAAACGGGGAAAATAAAACAAGCGCTGGTCGAACTTGCCAAAGAAACGGGGCTGTCCCAACCGCCGCGGAGGATTGAGTGTTTTGATATTTCAAATATTCAGGGCGCGCATCCGGTCGGATCAATGGTAGTTTTTCACGACGGTCTTCCTGCTAAGCAAGAATACCGGAAATTTAAAATCAAAACCGTGAAAGGCGCAAACGACCCCGCGATGATGGCTGAAGTATTGAAACGGCGTTTTGGTCCGTCACATCAAGAGACCTGGAAACGACCCGAATTAATTATTCTTGATGGCGGCAAGGGGCAGCTCTCTATTGTCCATGAAGCCATATCTTCCAACCTCAACGGCATTACCCTCCTTGCACTCGCGAAGCGTGAAGAGATCCTCCACCGCCTTGAACACCCGCAGGAAATCATTCTTCCCCCCGGACCCGCATATTATCTGATTCAGCGTATCCGAGACGAAGCACACCGGTTTGCAATCGGTTATTACCGCAAGCGCCACCGAAAAAGCTCGATCACGTCAATACTGGATGAAATTCCCGGTTTTGGCACCGTCCGCAAACGTGCACTTCTACGTGCGTTTGGATCAATCGATGCCCTGCGTCAGGCTCCCCCAAAAGAGCTTGAACGGCTAGTCGGTCCTAAAATAGCTCAATCAATTCTAGAAAAACTCTTATGACCGTCAAAATACCTTCACCTGCGGATGAAGAGCGCATTGACCGAATATACCGCCTGCGTGACCACCGCAAAAAACAGCGTATGAAAATTTCGGGCAAAAGCGTTTTCGGCATCCAGCGCATCATTACCGGACGGGCAAAGCGGAAACCCGGCACATCCCCCAGAAACAGCCGTCATTGACAACCGAGATGTTATCTGGTATCGTATATCTACACTTTTTTCAGAATTTTTTGTTATGAAAAACATACTCATCATCGCTCAAATCTGCATTTCCGCTATTCTGGTCGTTGCAATACTGCTTCAGAACAAGGGCGCCGACGCTGGATCAATCTTTGGCGGCGGAGGCGGGGGCGACGGTAATGTCTATACGACTAAAAGGGGAATTGAAAAAATTCTCTTTATCTCTACCATCGTCATTGCAATCCTTTTTATTGGCATTTCTTTGGCCAACATTGTTATCAGCTAAAACGCACCGCGTGAAGCGCATAATTTTTTCTGTGTGAAACCGACCGTCTTCGATCGCGTCAAAAACATCTTCCATAGGCAGGCGGCGCCGGAAGCCGCAGCTCAACACGCTGAATGGGATAAAAAGCTGGTTTTTTCCTTGGCGAAATCGCGATTTCCTTCGGTAAGACAGCTCGCCTATTTGCCGCGTTATTTATCCCTCCGGGAACGCGTTATTGTGCGTACCGCGATATTTTTGACGGTAGCCGCGATCGTTTTTTTAAGCGCACGATTTTACCAGCGGCATATCGAGATCCTCCCGCGTGAAGGTGGCGAATATGTCGAGGCACTCATCGGCCAGCCTCAGCACATTAATCCCGCACTCGCTGGAACTAATGATACAGACATGGATCTTGCGCGTCTGATGTATTCCAGCCTACTGCGATTTGACGAGAAACAACAGCTCGTGACCGACCTTGCTGAACGCTACGAGATCAGTGAAGACAAAAAAACATACACAGTTATCCTGAAGCAGAACATTCGCTGGCACGACGGCGAACCGCTCACTGCGGACGACGTACTCTTCACCGTAGATACGATACAAAATCCGGTCATTAACAGCCCTCTGCTCTCCAGCCTCAAAGGCGTCACCGTGGAAAAGATTGATGACCAAACGGTAAAGTTCACAATCACCGAACCGTTCGCACCGTTCCTTTCATCGCTCACCTTCGGCATTTTACCTGTGCATATTTGGGGAGACGTACTTCCCGAAAGCATAGGGCTGGCAGAGTTCAATATCCGCCCTGTCGGCTCCGGCCCGTACCAATTTGCCTCGCTTCAAAAAAATAGGAATGGCGACATCAAGTCATATACCCTCAAATCCTACCGCGGATACCACGGACAGGTACCGTACATCTCTACAATCATGGTCAAGTTTTATCCCGATTTTGACAGCGCGCTTGAAGCGGCAAAAAATAAAAACGTTGACGGTGTCAGCTTTGTTCCCCGGAGTAAGCAGTCCATGCTCGCGCGCAACGATGATATCCTCATCCGCAGATTTGAATTGCCTCAATACACCGCAATCTTTTTCAACCAAAAAAACGGCCTCATGAAAGACAAAAGTATCCGCCAAGCCTTTGCCATGGCTGTTGATCGCCAGGCGCTCGTGACACAAGTACTGGGAGCTGACGGGACGCTTGTGAATGGACCAATTCCGGAGGGGTTCATCGGATACTCTCCTGATATCAGCATTCCCGCATTTGACCCCGTTGCAGCCCGTAAAATACTGGATGACAATAAGTGGGCATTTCTCGAGGGAGAAACCGTTCGAAAAAAAGGATCCGCCGAGCTGCGATTTACACTCACGACCGTCGATCAGCCCGACTACGTACGGACCGCTGAATTGCTGAAAGCCGCGTGGGAATCTATTAATGTGGGCGTCACCATCAACATCGTTCCGCCCACCCGTTTCCAGCAGGATATCCTGCGAACGAAAAACTACGAAGCCCTCCTCTATGGCGAACTTATCGGCTCAGATCCCGACCCATTCCCTTTCTGGCATTCATCTCAAAGTCTCGGCGAAGGACTGAACTTATCCAACTACTTTAACAAGAACGCGGACAAACTTCTCCAGGATGCTCGACAGACAACTTCCCTCGAGGAACGGGAAAAGATGTACATCGAATTCCAGAAAATTCTCGCAGACGACCTTCCCGCTCTTTTCCTCTTTTCTCCTTCATACTTATACGCCGTCCATAAAGATGTTCGCGGCATAGATACCGAGCGCGTCATCCTGCCTACCGACCGTCTTAACGGTATTGCAGGATGGTATATCAAAACGCGCCGCGGATGGAAATAAGACCGTCGCAATAGCGATACATATCCTTTTTTCCCGGCAGCCCGGGATCCTTCACATGATGCCCTGGTGGTGGAATTGTCCTGAACTACGTTGAGTTCACGACATCATGTACCCTCTGTGGCACATCATGGTAGACAACTATTTTAGCCGGAGTGGCGGAACTGGTAGACGCGCACGGTTCAGAGCCGTGTGGGGGTAACCCCGTAGGAGTTCGAGTCTCCTCCCCGGCATATCTCAACATTAGACTTAAGCAAGATTCTCCCATTCTCGATGGGCAGATACAGTAATTATTTCAATCAATGAAAAAAGAACAACCAAATAGACTCAGACAAAAAGTACAGGAAAAAACAACTAACGCATTGCGCATTATTCCGCTCGGCGGACAGGAGGAAGTCGGCCGCAATATGACCCTCTTTGAATACGGTAAAGATATCGTTATTCTCGACATGGGCCTGCAATTCCCCGAAGAAGACATGCTCGGCGTAGACTACATTATTCCGAATATTACCTATTTACGCGGAAAGGAAAAAAATATCCGCGGTGTTATCTTTAGTCACGGACATCTCGATCATATCGGCGCTGCGCCCTTATTGCTCGAACGGCTTGGAAATCCGCTCGTCATCGGTCGTCCGCTTACCCTCGCCCTGTTGAAGAACAGACAGGAAGACTACAAAAAAGGTTCGGTCAAGCGGCTAAAGACTCTCACCATTAAATCCATTTCAGATACCCTCCGACTTGGAAACTTTACCGTAAAATTCTTCCCTGTCGACCACTCGATTATGGATGCCGTCGGCGTCATCCTTGAGACTCCGCACGGCTCTGCAGTCCATCTCGGCGACTGGACGTATGAAAAAGATCCGGTCGGACGCCGGGGAGTAGAGTACACGCACCTTTCGCGCCTGCGCAAGCCGACGATTGTTATGCTTGAAAGTTTGGGCTCGACCAATACACGGGAGCGGGTATCCGAGCAGATGATGTTTACAAATATTGAGAAACTCATTCAGGGCGCACCGGGACGGGTGATCATCGGAACATTCTCCTCGCAAATCGAGCGCATCAAGCACATTCTTGAATATGCCCAGCGCATCGGTAAGAAAGTTGCCCTCGACGGATACAGTATGAAAGTAAACATCGAGACGGCAAAAAAGCTCGGCTACATCAAGGTTGCCCAGCATGTGCTCATCACACCCGAACAAGTTGATAAATATCCCGATGAAAAGGTAGTGATTATCTGCACGGGTGCCCAGGGAGAGAGTAACGCAGTTCTCTCGCGCATCGTGACCGGAAATCACCGGTCCATCCGCATCAAAAAGACCGACACTATCATCTTCTCCTCTTCGGTCATTCCGGGCAATGAACGTACGATCCAACGGCTCAAAGACAGCCTGTATCGCCTCTGCGACAATGTAGTGCACAGCGATATCATGGACATTCATTCAAGCGGCCACAGCACCGCACGAGACATGCTGACCGTACTCAAACAGATCAGGCCGAGTTATTTCGTCCCCGTTTATGCAAATCACTATTTCCTTAAGGAAGCCGAGAAGCTCGCGGTACGCCACGGATTTCCTAAAGAACATGTGTTCGTTCTCGATAACGGGTCAGTTCTCGAATTTAACAACGGCAAAGCTCAGATTCTGCCCAAAAAAGTTCCGACGGATTATGTATTCGTCGACGGACTAGGAGTCGGCGACATTTCACACGTCGTTCTGCGGGACCGACAAACACTCGCCGGCGACGGCATGGTGGTAATCATTGTTACCGTCGACGCTAAAACGGGAAAACTGGTCGGCAACCCCGACATCATTTCCCGCGGCTTCGTGCACATGAAAACAAGCACGCGCCTTATTGACGAGACAAAGAAGAAAATTCAGACTATGTTCCAACAACGTGATCCGCAATCAAAAGCAAACGATGCATATATTGCCAACAAACTGCGGGATGACATTGGTCAGTTCCTCTTCTCCCGCACGAACCGGCGACCGATGATACTGCCCGTTGTTATTGATGTGTAAGCATGGCATCATTTACCGATCTGCATCGTTAACCAATCTATGAACAACGGTAAAAATTATCCAACATGTGCGCACCCTGACTAGGGTGCGCTTGGCTATGGAAACAATTCTCGGTATCCATCTGAATATTCCCGAACCATTTGCACGTCGTATTCTAGAAGCAATTCGCAAAACTCAAATTGTGTATCCGCGAAATTACACATACACACCGCACATGACGCTCTATCTGTGTCGTTTTTCTGCACGACGTTTTCCGGTCCTCATACACTCGCTGGAAGCACTTCAACTTAAACCAGTTCGTATTACACCCATCGGCGTACGTGCCCACCGGCATAAAAACCATGCATTTCTTTCACTTGATCTGGTCCGCACGTCTACAATACTACAGCTTCACGCTCAAATACTCCGTATCGCTAATCCGATGCGCGGAAATCTCCTGCGATCTCGAGATAAAAGCCGCCTTGCCCAAAATATATTCTCTGCAAAAGAACGGCGACTGTTGTCACAATATGGATACCACCGAGTGGCCGGTGCATATCGACCGCATATCACATTAGGCGAAATAGCATGGAAACAAGGTCATTCGAGAGTAACTCAGCTCACGAAAACATTACGCACGCTTAACGGAATAAAAATAACCCTATCTCATCTTGTCATAGGTATGTACCGCTACGATCAAGCGACCGAAACATACACAGAACCTTCTGTTGAAAGATTGCTTCGCCTTACATGATATAGTCAGTACAGAGTAAATCCGCTACAATACATCCATGAAACATATCGTGTTATCAGGAATTAAGCCTTCGGGTAAGCTCCACATCGGCAACTACCTCGGCGCTATTAAGTCGTGGCTTGAATTGCAGGACGAGCATGAATGCATCTTTGGTATCATGGATTTGCATGCGCTGACTCAGGGTCCCAAGCCGGAAGATCTCCGTCAAGCGGTGTTCGATATCGCGGTTGATTACCTGGCCGCCGGTCTCGACCCGGAGAAATCAATCTTCATGGTTCAGTCATTCGTCCCCGAACACGCCGAGCTGGCCTGGATTTTTGACACGATCACGCCTATTTCATGGCTGGAACGCGTGCCGACATATAAGGACAAATCCAAACAGTACGCCGGAAGTCAGAATATCGGACTACTCAATTATCCGGTGCTCATGGCGGCGGATATTCTCCTGTATAAATCAAACCTGGTGCCCGTCGGCGAAGACCAACTGCCTCATATCGAACTGACACGTGAAATTGCACGCACATTCAACGCTAAGTACGGACAATTCTTTCCCGAACCCGCGCATAAGCTGAGCCGGTCGGGAGCACGAATTATGAGCCTGACGCATCCGGAAAAAAAGATGGAGAAGTCATTGGGTGAAAAAAATTATATCGCCCTTTCCGATACTCCGGAGATTATTGCAAAAAAACTTGCATCAGCCGTTACGGACAGCGGCACAACGGGGGGCAAGGGAAAAGTACCCGGCGTCGCAAACCTCTTCGCCCTTGTGCATATTTTTTCGTCACCGGAGACCGCCGAAACATTTGAAGCCGCGTACCGGGCAAAAACAATCAAATATTCCGAGGTGAAGGCGAAACTCGCCGAAGACATCGCAGAATACTTTGAACCGTTTCGAAAACGGCGCGATGAATTGCGCAAAAATCCGAAGCATGTGTGGGACGTACTGCGTGAAGGCAGTCTGCGGGCAAAAAAGATTGCTGAAAAAAATCTCAACCAGATCAAGAAGCTGGTCGGATTGCAATAACAGGCTCGGATCCCGTATCAGCGGGGTGTTTTGTTGTAAAAAAAAGACCGTCGAATCACCAACGGTCAGACAATGCTTGCGTAAAGTTTTGAGGTGCGCAGCTGTCCCTGTAACGTTACAAACGACGGTCGGGGCTGGATAAACCACCACGCTCGCGCATTAACGCCGGAGAGTGCGCGAACAGAGTCGTACAATGGGCCATATCGTTGTATGCCACCGATAAAAACGATATTCCCGGGTTTAATCGGCTCTGTAGGACGGGGTACGATAATAATTCGGACATCGTGTAAAAATACATCATTATAGATGTACGAACACGAATGCAGCGGGTCCGGAAAAAATGCCTTTTCCGTCACCCAGAACAACATTTGCATATTACTGCCGGCCGTATCCACGTACGGCAAGGTGTCGACGATGACGCCTCCTCCATACGCTCTTTCAAGCAGATCTTCCTCTTCCATGCGCGCACTGTCGCGCATCCGATCCGACAAATCGACTATAAAGGTGCTGGTGGATGACTGCAGTCCCCATGCAATCGCAAAGACAACGAGCACGACAACAGTCAACCTGAAACATTTGGTGTTCATGGCTTGTTCCTCCCGAAAAAGTGAAAATTAAGGTGCAGATATTGAAAGACCTTATCATCGCACGCCCAACCTGTCAACCGGCTGTGTACACAAAAACCGGGCTTTCTTGAGCTCGTCCCGAAGCTTCCGTGATGTTCCCTCACTGCTACGCCCGCTCGACGTATTCTCCGGTATCCGTATTTATTCTGATTTTGTCCCCTGTTTTCACAAACAGCGGGACTTGGAGCGTGGCGCCGGTTTCAACCTTTGCAATCTTCATTACGCCCCCCTGAGCCGTATCTCCACGAACCGCAGGTTCGGTTTCTTTCACTTCTAAAACCACCTTCTTTGGCAGATCGATATTGACCGGATTCCCATTAAAAAGAAGAACATCAACTTCTAAATTTTCCTGAAGAAATTTCACTTTGTCCCCGAGAGCGCTTTGCGGGACAAAAAACTGGTCATACGTGGCTGCATCCATGAAATGGCTGTTTTCACCTTCATGGTAAAGAAAGTTCGCCTTGCTCCGGGAAATATCCGCCAGTTCAATCGATTCGCCGCCTTTGAAGGTAAGCTTCAGTACGTTCGCGTTAATCAAATTACGCAGGGTCGTCCGCATGATTCCCTTGCTTTGAGCCATTTTAATAAAATCGGTTTTGATAACGATATACGGCTCGTTCTGGTGAACGATATATCTGCCGACTGCGAGATCGCTAATATTTGCCATAGAGGTAATATTAAATATAGTCCTCTACCTGCGTACAGGACTCAATGCCCCTCAAACCGTTAACGAGTCGTGAACGGAATAAGCGCCATCATGCGCGCCCGTTTGACGGCTGTCGCAAGCTTGCGCTGATGCTTGGCGCATACAGCGGTTTTCTTGCGGGGAAGAATCTTTGCGTACGACGAAAGAAATTTCTTCAAAAGCCGTGCATCCTTATAATCGATTTCCGAAGCGGCGCTGATGCAAAAATAGCATGCGTCAGGGACTGGATTCTGTTTTGGCTGGCGATTGTTTATCATAGGTTAAAAAGGAATATCCTCAACATTGATTTCCGCTTCTCCTGCTGCAGGCGGTTGTGCGCCTTCAGCCGGTTCTACCGGAGCGCTTGCCGCGGCGCTATCTGATCGCTTATCAAGCATAATGACATTATCAGCGACAATCTCAGTCCGGTATCTTTTGGTTCCGCTTTGATCATCCCATGATCGGGTCTGCAGACGTCCCTCAACATAGATACGAGATCCTTTTTTGACATACTGACCGACAATTTCTGAGAGTTTCCTCCATGCCACAACATTGTGGAATTCCGCACGCTGCTGCTTGGCGCCTTGCTGGTCTTTCCATACCAAATTGGTGGCCACTCCGAAGGTCGCGACTGAAATACCGGAAGGCGTTGCGCGTACTTCGGGGTCCCGCGTCACGTTACCGATAATCATGACTTTATTGAGATCAATGGACATAGAAGTTATCCTTTAAGTAACGGGTCATCGAGAAGCTCTTCAAGCTTCTTATCAAGCTCTTCGATATCTATTTTTTCCTGCTTCTTGGCCTCGGGCTTCTCTGCCGCCTTTTCCTTCGCAACCTTGGCAACCTCTTCCTGTTTTACTTTTTCAGATTTAGCGATCCGTTTCGAGGCAATCTTTTCTTTAAGCATCCGCTCACTTTCGATCTGTTCAGCGGTCTTCACCTTCTTTTTCAATATCTGATGCCGTAAAAGAATCGGAAGGTGTCGGAGTTCTGTTTCCGCTTTGATCAGATCAGTCGGCTCCATATCAAATTCAGTCAAAATGTATACACCTTGGGTTTCCTTCTTGATCGGATAGGCAAGTTTCTGCTGGGCAAATATTTCCTTTTTGGTCATTGCACCGCCTGCTTTTTCGACAATACCAACTACTTCCTGAATATGACCATCAAGCTCTTCTTGGGTAGCGCGTGCCGGCAGAACAAATAGCATCTCGTAGTGTTGCATGAATTTTAGCTAATATTAAACAAAAAAGATAAAAAAGAGATCGATCCGCAGGCAAGGTTGCGCTGACTGGATCGACTCTCACCCTATCATATATGCCGGGAGAGTGCAAGGCTTTACACCGATAAATGCTGGCGAATATGCGAAAGATGGTATACTGCTGTATATGCATTCCACTCTTTTCATCTTCGGTGCACACCCTGCCCTGTCTTGCGCGGAACTGCGCAAGGTTATTCCTGAACCCTTGCGGCTTTTGAGCGTCGAAACCGCATTAGTGCAATCACAGAACCCGCCTGATGCTGTTGCACTGCAAACGCGCCTCGGAGGAACGATCAAAATTGCCCACATCATCGAATCATTCCCTGCCGCTGAGCTCGAAAAAAAACTGACGACATCAAACATGCTCGCCAAATATTTCGCGCAAAGTACCGAAAAAATAATTTTCGGATTCAGTTGCTACGGGAAAATGCCGAGCACGGTCATAAACCGCGTTCGCAAAATTGGGTTTACAATCAAAAAGGGACTACAGCAGGATGAATTTTCAGCCAGGTTCCTTTTTGATCCGTCCGGGCATCTGCCGACAGCCACAGTGGCTAAAAGCAATATGATGCAAAGGGGCGCCGAAATCATCATCGTAGGCACGGAGGATGGCACGGTATACACCGCAACCACTGAAACCGTACAGGACTTCGAATCCTACAGCCACCGAGACTACGGACGCCCTGTTCGTGACACAAAAAGCGGGACACTCCCCCCAAAGCTCGCACAGATCATGATTAATTTTGCACAGGCTCCTACACATGCCGTTCTGTTGGATCCGTTTTGCGGATCAGGAACCGTCCTGCAGGAAGCGATCCAGCTCGGATACGCAAACGTAGTCGGTTCTGATATCAGCTCTAAAGCAATTGCGGATTCACGGACAAATCTGGAGTGGTACCTGAAAGCGTACGAGAATTCTCCCGCCCGAGAACTCCCCCGGCTGATTCAGCAGGACATCCGATCCCTGCCCGCCATACTCGAAGAACTGTCAGTGGATACGATTGTCACCGAATCGTACCTGGGTCCGTCTCGTTCACGTTTTACATCCGCAGCTGTCCTGCAAAAAACAGTCGAGGAACTTACCAAATTATACCGGGATACATTTTCTGCGTTCGCTAAAATCCTCCGACCGAAGGGAACTATCGTTATCGCACTTCCTTTTTTCCTCCACGGCGGCCACAAAACACGGTTTGATATCATGACACTCGTGAGTATAAAAGTTTTTACACTCGAACAACTTCTCGATGCATCCGATGCGAACAAGTTGCTCGGTGTAGACCGACCGCAATACTCGCTTGAATACGCCCGATCCGACCAGCGCGTCGGACGGCAAATATTCATACTCAAGAAAAAAGGCTGAAGACAAAGCTTCAGCCACTAGTTGTAGTTTTCATGTTCCGAACCTCCTTCTGCGCACTTGATAGCAAACACGCAGTTTCATAATGGTGAAGAACCAGCATCTGCGCAGCAGATGATTGCACCGAGGATCAGATTTACTCAAAAACATCCCCTCCTCTCTCGGAACAGGACCGTGTGTAAGTCAACGTTCGTTTTTACCTGTACTCAGTATACCCTCTTTCGTGTACCGTCGTACATATCTGTGTCAAGATCGAGCAAAATCAACAAACACTAGATATCGGCCTGTATTCATAGGTTGGACAGTTGTTGATTTTAGAATCTATATTACTGCTCAAATAGTTCTACCGGAAATCCAGCAGGATCTTTGATAACGGCAAATTGCTTTACTGACATTCCCTTTGTTGGCGGTATGATAATCTTAATTTTATCTTTTTTAAGTTCCTGCAAGGTGTTTTCTAAATTTTTTACTTTGACGCCGAAATGATGTACTTCTACTATTTCAGGAAATAAAATTGTTTTGTTATTTGGGTGTAAAACAAGTTCTATACGGGATCCTGTATCATCTTCCATCCAGACGCCAACGAGGTTTTGCTCGGGCTTTTCCCATTTATCAACTTTTCGGAACCCAAGTTTTTCGTAAAAGTTGCATGACTGTTCAATATGAACGGCTGGAATTGCAAGATGATACATATGTATCTCATTTTACCCTTATAAGAGAAAACTAATCGCATCTTTTGGGATACGAGATGCGTGCTACCCCCCAATTCTAAAATAAATGACGTCTCCGTCCTGAACGATATACGTCTTGCCCTCAATGCGGGTCTTACCCTTCTCACGCGCACCCTGTTCGCCTCCGCACGCAAGCAAATCTTTCCAGTTGGTCACCTCGGCGCGGATAAACCTTTGTTCAAAGTCGCTGTGGATCTTGCCTCCCGCCTGAGGCGCCGTAGAGCCCCGGGTAACCGTCCACGCGCGCGTTTCATCCGGCCCCGCAGTCAAAAAAGTAACGAGGTCTAATAATTGATACGAGGAGACGATGAGCCGCTCCAAGCCGGTTTTTTGTAATCCTAAGCTTTGGAGAAATTCATGCGCATCCGCCTCGTTCATTTGAGCAAGCTCCGATTCGATCTTTGCGCTGATGACCAGATACCCCGGTCGTTCCTGGGTCACCGAGTCTTCGTCAACATTCATGACATAGAGCATCGGCTTCATAGTCAATAAATGCAGATCGGCAATATCTCGCTTCTCTTCGGGAGTTAACCCCGCCTCAGACAGCACTGCGCCCCCATCAAGTAATTTTTTAACTTTCTCATACACACTCACGAGACGCGTGCTTTCCTTGTCTCCCGATTTTGCCTTTGGCCTGGTATCGGACAATCGGCGTTCTACCGTCGCCAGATCGGCAAATATGAGCTCAAGAGTGATCGTTTGTTTATCCGCATCGGGATCCACCTTTCCGTTGACATGAATGACATTCGTATCTGAAAATCCCCGAACTACCTGGCAGATCGCGTCTACGGAACGGATGTGAGACAAAAATTTATTTCCCAAACCCTCGCCTTTGTGCGCCCCGGCGACCAGTCCCGCAATATCAACAAACTCGATGACGACCGGGACCGTCTTTTTTGAATCGTACAGCGCGGTTAATTTCTGCAGTCGGTCGTCCGGAACGGCAACCGTACCGACATTAGGATCAATCGTACAAAAAGGGAAATTTGACGCGTCAACCTGAAGCTTGGTGAGCGCATTAAAAAGCGTTGATTTTCCGACATTAGGTAAACCGACAATGCCAATTTGCATATGGGTTGATTATACCATGCATCACACGATATCAAAGAGAACAACAGCATATCACAATGCCCGTACAGTTTCCAATGCTCTCGTGAACGCGCGTTTCTTGCACTTTTCATGAAGGTTTCTTTGGTGTATACTATATGCGTATATTTTTATTAAAAAAAATATGTTTGAAAACGTACAACCGCGACAACCACAGGCACCTTCTGCTCCACGCACACAACCGCCAATCCGTCCCGCACAGCAGCCTATTGATCCGTTAGACCAGGTATCTCCGGTACCTTCCGCCACTCCACAAGCACGCAAAGATTGGGGCCCATGGAAACCAAAAGAGCCGGGAACATCTGCAGACCAGGAAGAGATCATGAAAACGCTCGGACAGTCGGGAACCCCCGTTCTGCCCCCGATTGGAGCACAGCCGCCATCCTCCGGTAAAAAGAAATTTATCATCATGGGAATCATCATCATCTTGGTGGTGGGTGGTCTTGTCGCAGTCGCTGCGGTCGTATTGAAAAATATGAACGCGGAGAACACCAATACGACAAACACAACAAATACCGTCAATACAAATACCGCGGCCAATGTGCCAACAAACATTCTGGGCAATGTACTCAACAATCAGGCGGCAAATACGAATACGCTGTTTGGCAACACGAACTCCACGATAAACAATGCCATCCTGAATTCGCTCAATAATTCAAATACTAATTCCACAACGAACACCACGACAAATACCGAGGTAAACACAAACACGACCAATACGAACACCGCAAACGTTAATGTCGCCGCAGACAGCGATAACGACGGTCTCACGGACCAGGAAGAAGCGATTTACGGGACGGATCGACTTAACCCCGACACTGACGGTGACGGATATCTCGACGGCATCGAAGTTCAGGGCGGATTCAATCCTAATGGCACCGGCACGCTGTCAACAACGAACTCAAATGCAAACAGCAATACGAACACCGGGACAAATGTAAATTCAAATGCAGCGCTTGATAGCGATGGCGACGGACTGACAGACGAACAGGAAGCGCTCTACGGCACGGATAAGAATAAAGCCGATACGGACGGTGACGGATATTCAGACGGTGACGAAATCCAGAACGGATTCAATCCAAACGGCGGCGGAAGATATTAATTGTTTC
The DNA here is from genome assembly GCA_041671025.1 of Patescibacteria group bacterium. Lineage (GTDB taxonomy): Bacteria > Patescibacteriota > Patescibacteriia > UBA10025 > UBA10025 > JBAZCI01. The sequence continues at coordinate 21,894 of JBAZCI010000002.1, forward strand.
ACCTTTTGATAAACGTCTGCCTACGGCAGACGTTTTTGTTATTAGGAATATTCCCGCACCCTAGAAAGGGTGCTCTCATAATACAGCACAGGCGCAGCGGCCTGCGCTAGGTGGATGTTAATGATATAGAGTAGCCCGCTGAGGCTGCGGTGTTATTACATTCAACTAAGAGCACCATTCCCGCCTGCCTCGCCCGGAGCGAAGCAATGGCGGGCGGGTCTAGGGTGCGGACCACGATATTACGCAAACTTCACCGTCCCCCATGCCCGCAGTGCCTTGCGGATATGCTGAAAGGCGATGCGCGTCGGCGGACGATGCAAAGGAAACCACTTTGCCGCTGTAATATCATCAGCGGGCTTGAAGCGTCCTTTTTTGAGCTCAACTAAATAATAGACATTAAACACCTTTGCCGTAGGACCGATGTTTGAGTAGTAGATGTCAGGAAAAATGCCCAGCAATTTTTGTCGAGCAACGCCCACTCCCAATTCTTCGCGAAGTTCCCTTTTCATACCAGATTCCGGATCTTCGTCCTCCTCCACAAACCCGCCGGGCACATCCCACCATCCTTTTTGTGGATCTACGGCCCGCTTCACAAGCAACACCTTCCCTTCACGTATAATAAGCGCTGAAGCCGCTGGCTTTGCATTTTGATAAAAAACGAAGCCGCATGCGGTGCACCATAGCCGGGCACGGCCTCCGATTTTTTTCGTCGTAAACCGGCTGCCGCATAACGGGCAGAAGGTAAATTGTGTTAAGCGTTTTGAATTTGGCATGCGCGTACTGTGTTATCGAGTAACATGGCGACGGTCATGGGACCGACTCCTCCAGGCACGGGCGTCACCCATCCCGAACGGGCCGCTACCGATGCCGCATCGACATCTCCGTGGACACGTCCATCATCTCCACGGGTAAATCCCACGTCGATAAGAACGACTCCGTCTTTTAGCTCATTTCCTGTGATAAATCCCGGTTTGCCTACCGCAACGATAACCAAATCAGCGACGGCGAGAATGCGTACCTTGTCTGTAAACGGCGGCAGGGAAAAATCAACGGTCATTCCCCGCTGGTGTAAAACAGCGGCAAGCGGCTGAACAAATGTTTTACTGTTCACGATGAGAGCGGCTTTTTTACCTGCGAATTCGAACCGGCTCGATTCAACTAAATGCATAATACTGCGAATCAAACTGGGCATCAACTGCGCACGACCTTCCTCGACCAGACGAACATTATCCGGATGAAAACCGTCCACGTCCTTTTCAGGGGCAATCGATGCGATAATATCATCAGTAGGTAAACCAGCAGGAAGCGGAAGCTGGACGACAATGCCGTGAATATCTTCCCGTTCATTCAGCGAATGAATATGCTCGATTACTTCACGGGCAGAAACGTTCGCCGGGAATATTTTCTTTTCAAAATGGATGCCGACTTCACCGGCGGTCTGCTCTTTTAAACGAACATACGTATGCGACGCAGGATCATCGCCCGCCAGGACAATAGCTAATCCGGGAATACGAAACATGTTCGAAACCTTTTCTTTCATTCCGACCATAAGCTCGCGAGCGAGCGTTTTGCCATTGAGCGCATTCATAGCTCCGGATAGAGCGGGTGCGCCTGGGTCAATTCACGGATCTTCTCCCGAACTTCCCGGTGAAAGTCGGCGTTATCCGGTGATTTCAACGTGTCGGCAATCAGCTTCCCTATCACTCGCATTTCGGCCGGAGTAAACCCGCGGGTGGTCAATGCCGGCGTCCCCAGTCGGATACCCGACGGATCAAGCGGCTTACGTGAATCAAACGGGATCAAATTTTTATTTACGGTTATCCCTACGCTGTCGAGCAGGGCTTCAGCCTGCTTGCCGACAATGTTGAGATCGGTCAAATCGGCAAGCACCAAATGATTATCCGTGCCGTTCGTGATGAGCTTGATGCCATGCTCCATCATCGATTCCGCAAGCGCAGCCGCATTCGTCTGAATAGCTTTACCGTATTCGATGAACGCGGGTTGTGCGGCCTCCCCGAGACTTACCGCAATGGCGGCGGTCTGATGGTTGTGCGGCCCGCCCTGGAGCCCGGGAATAATCGCGCTGTCGATGCGGTCTCCGAGGTCTTTTTTGGATTCAGGGTGCTGTACGTCCTTGAGTCGATCTGCCCGTTTGGGGGCCAAAATCATGGCTCCACGAGGCCCCCGGAGCGTTTTGTGTGTCGTTGTCATGATGACATCTGCATGCGGCACAGGTGACGGATGCACGCCCGCGATGACCAACCCAGTAATATGCGACATGTCTACAAGGAGATACGCCCCAACTTCGTCTGCAATGTCCCGAAATTTTTTGAAATCAATCAGCCGCGGATATGCCGTCGCTCCTGCGATAATCATCTTGGGCTTTTCAGTCAGCGCAATTGCGCGGATGGCATCATAATCGAGACGATGCGTCTGCATGTCGACGCCATACGATACGGCGCGAAAAAAAATCCCGGAAAAATTTAATTTATACCCGTGTGTCAAATGCCCGCCCTGGGCGAGATCCATGCCGAGCACCGTATCACCGGGCTTCAACAACGCAAAATAAACGGCTTGATTTGCCGGCGAACCTGAATAGGGCTGGACATTGGCGAATTCCACATCGAATAATTTCTTTGCCCGATCGCGGGCAAGATTTTCGATATCATCAATATGCTCGTTGCCGCCGTAGTATCGACGTCCGGGGTAGCCTTCCGAATATTTATTCGTCAGCACGGACCCCATCGCTTCCATCACGGCAAGGCTCGTAAAGTTCTCCGACGGAATCATTTCAAGAACATTCCGCTGGCGTTCAAGTTCGCTACGGACCATCTTAAACAATTCAGGATCCTGGCGTTCGATAGTGTGTGTCATAGGTGTATTGTAGGATAAAAAGTGAGGTTACGCAAAAATAAAAACAAACGCAACATCGCGATACTCGCGTGATGCCGTATACAAATTGTGTTCAGTTACACCATGTTATATTCCTTCAGCAAGACACTCGTCAATAATCGGCTTGATGTTCGGCGCAATGTCAGCCGGGAGATGGTGGATATCAAGCCATGCCCACTCGCGAATATCGGCGGCCGGCTTCACCTCGCCGATACGTTTTGCCAGGAAATGGATCAGCACGACAACATCGTCGCCCTTCTTGGTCAGCAGAGTGCTCAACGGTTTGATAATTTCAATATCGATATTCATTTCTTCCTTCGCTTCCCGTTTCGCATGTGCGCGCACATCCAGCTCAGCAAAATCATCGACCTTACCGCCCGGGAATTTCCAAAAATCCGTATCCCCGTGTTTATTCACGAGCACCTTGTTATCTTCAATAATAACCGGCCCTGCGGCAATAATGATATTCATAGTATGTACTGTATCGTAGCGAAATGGCGGGGAGTGTCAAATACAATGTGTTTTCGCGGCATGGGAAAGGTGTATTTTCCGTAATAATCACAGCGCAGGCTTCCACGCCTGCGCTCGCTGATATTATGTCACGCGCACCCACGGCGGGGTGCGCTTGGAGGTATTAATTTGACCTATCCTTTCATTTTTTCTTGTCACCCTGAATTCATTTCAGGGTCTCATTACCTATTTTTTGCTCATACTCCCATAACGGATAATGAGATTCCGAAACAAGTTCGGAATGACACATGTGTAAGCGTACCCCATTGACACCCAGGTAAAAACTGCTAAGATACGGGAAACTTCATTTCTCTGAAATTGTACATAATAACCCTGCTAACACGGTAGTTAGCAGATATACACAAACCACTTATTAAAGGAGTACAGATCATGCTGAAGATCAAAGTTATTCGCGTTGAAATGGGAAAAATGGTTAGTCCCGCCGTCATGGTCGAGGTTGAAGAAAAAAAGTCGTACACCGACGTGATGGAAACTGCCGGCATCGTATTTGATGCAAACACCATGTCCCTCCTATTTGCCCACCCGGATGACAGCGAGTTGAATTTTGTCGGAGCAGACTGTGAAGCCGAGGATGGTGAAACAATTTGTATATACGACAAAGCTCTTTTCACCCCCGCCGCTCCGGCCGACGAGAAAGTCGAAGCTGCTCCGACCGATGTTGGCGCTGGCACGGTGGCAGAAGCTGCTCCGGCAGATGCCGCAGTAGTCGCCGCCGACCAGGACGAAGCCTCTGTTGCTGAAGATGCCGGTGCAGTCACGGACCCCCCGACCGACGAAGTTGTCGCCAAAGCCGACGAGGCAGTAGCCGATGACACTGCCGCAGCTGCCACTCTGGCAAACGACAACGCTGTCGCTACTCCGACCGACGAAGTTGCCGCCAAAGCCGATGACACAAGCGAAGCTGCTACACCGTCCAACGAAGTTGCTGGCGATGGCAACAGACCGACCGGGGACGCGACTGAGGAACAGTCGGATATCTCAGTAGGACACGAGAAGGTCTAACTCCCGCCCCCGTTTACCCGGCGCTCATGGTGCATGAATTCGTTCATGCACCGTTTTTTTTGAATTGGCAAAAAGTGCCCCCGACGTTGACAATCCAAAAAAGTATGTTAAGATGACGGACCGTTTCAAAAATCGAACTACTTAAAAACAGTAACATACATGTAAGGAGGCTGTTCATGCCTAAACGTTTTTATGACCGTGGTCATTACTTCGAGGAAACGATTGATAAGATCATGGCAAGCGTTTTTATTTGCCTGTGCATCATCACCGGCTGGATGTACCTTTCCACCACCTACACCCTGACGTGGTACGAAGGATTACTACCCGAGCTTGGACTCCTGACGGTGTTAACACTCAAGGGCATGGTGATCATTCTCCAGTGGCTTGAACAACGCCTTGTTCCGAACTTCATCAGAGAGAGATTTTCCTGGAGAATTCGAACAAGCGCGCGCTTCGACAAATCTGGAAAGGTTGTTTCCTCAACATCCTATGTTCTCGACACACCTGCCTGGTGGACCCCGGTATTGAGCGACCTGACATATGCTCTCGTTCCTTTTAAAACGATTCTTGGAAGAAAGACGACCAGCCGTCATCTCATCGGATACTGGAAGTCAGGTTACCAGCCGGGACCTCTCGAACGGTTGTTCAAATTATAATATTCATGAGGTTGTTAGCGGGAACAACCTCTTTTTTTGTATAAAAAAAGGATCTCCATAGATCCTTATTTACTGCCTAACAATTCATACCCTGCAGGTATAATGTATGCATCAGTAGGAGGCGGAGCATCATTAATTTCAAGAATCTCCTCCCTCCCGACGAGTCCCGTATTCGCCATACGCATAATAATCAACACCGGCAACCCCAGCTCAAGCAATGGAGCAACCTCATCCTCCTCCCAGAACTGCATTGCCCGTGAGCGTATGAGCAACTCATCAGCTTCAATCCCGTCTGCAATCCACACTTCATATTCCAGCGGCTTGTTCTCGCTTACCCGCTTCCAGCGATATTCACGACAGAAAAATCCATTGACCACACTGTCACGACCACTCCACCCGGCTTCAACAGGGGAAGAGTTTTCAATGATCGCGAGACCTGCGCTCAGATCAAGAGAATTTTCTTCTTTATCTGCTCCAGAAGCGAGAGATGGATTCGCAAACATGCTCTGCTCAGGATCATACTTCTGATATGTCCAGAAATCTGGAAACTTCTTGTACCAGAGGGACGAATCTTAAAAGTAAACCGTAGCCTCATTCAGCCCGTCAATCTGTACACGGCAGAGAGTCCTGTCGATCCAGATTTCCGATTCTTGCGAAGCTATATTGCTGGCAAGCTGTATGAGCGGCTTCAGGCTGTCCGGAAGCTGTGCCAACATGCTGTCGGACACAACGATTCCCATATGAAATCGTGCGCGTACCAGTGTGTCTGCCTGGGCACATCCGCACCAAGCCATCACCGCGACCAATAAAAGAGTTTTGAGGTACATTATTTCCTCCTACACCTCATGTTTGTTTTGGAACGTTTTGAACTACCGATAGTATTTTGCCCAATAGTAGCAATTCAGAAACCAAAAGTCAAAAGAATATAGTTAAAAGTAATAAAAAAGAGGGCTGTGAATTACAGTCCTCGAATTGTCGAACCTCAAATAGCATTATACTGCGAAGCGGGGTTTTGGACCGCGCCCGGGGCGATACTCACCGGTACGCAGGTTGAAATAAGCGCCCGGATACACAAGAATCATTACCTGCTCTTGATCAGTGCTGGACTCCAGTCCACGAGCTTCGTCAGGCGTAATTTTTTGAGGCTCCCGCCCGCCTCCCCGATACAGCTCCAGACCATGCCGTTGCGCCAGATCAATCGCGATCTGATAACTCACATACTCTATCAGGCCTTTACCTTTTTGAATCGTAAATTCCTCGGGAGGAATATCAACGCCGATATAGCGTAATGTAGCCAATGCAGTCGGCGGGAACGTGAGAACACGACATAATCCTTTCACAAAAACGTTATGCGGATTAACGAACTTGGAGCTAAACACCGACGCAATCAATTCATTCTCAAAATATCCATGACGTGATCTAAATTGTGCGTCCAATGCACTAACACCCCCTTCCAATGAGCCGTACAAAAATACAACGCTGTCGATACATTCATCTTTGAGAACGTGTTCTTGCCGCAAATAAAAAACGATATCACTCGACAAATGCGGTAAGGTACTCCGTAAAAATTCGTCGATAGAATCGACCGGCATCGACACGAGCTGATCAAGCATCGGATACGAATACTCCATCATCGTTGACAGAGGCGCCACGTCATCGACGACATTAACAGCCTCTACTTCATCTTTGCTGCTACATGACAGTGCCAGCAAAAAAATAGTCAACACCAACCCAATGAACAAAACGCGCTTTTTCATGCGCTACTCCTTTGTGTTATGAAAGAACGATTTCGCGATACAACCGTACTTTCTGTGAACACATTTCTTTCCTTATCGCGATAGGGATTTTTAACACACATATATACCCGATGTCAATGACAGGGTATGAAAAACTCCGCACCCTAAAGGGTGCGCTTTCATACTATTTACCGTCCCAATACCTACTACTCTCTTCTTCCTACCTACCTACTTCCTACACACTACGGGATCCCTCACCTTCGGTCGTCAAAGGGGCCTCGGGTTCGGGATGGTGCTTCTGCGCCACCTTCACCATATATGTATTCTCCTGCCGACAGCCAAGTTGTAACTACCGCCATCGGAAATTATCTATACCAATAAAAATTTTTAACAAAAAAACCGTCAAAAAACATATTGACTTCTGACGGTCAAAAACGGTGCGAAACCGCAGCTACCTTAAATCGGTAAGATCTGTGTTGTATTTCCGCTCAAGCTCTTCAATGGTAACTCGTACAAATGATCGAGACGCTTGATCAAACCTCATTATTACGGAAAAACAATTCTTAAAGAATTGTGGATCCTTATGCCGAGACCCCATCGCAAAGCGAAAATCTTTGTCCAGCAACACACTAAGCGGTAAAACGTGAAGGTCGACATGGAAATTGCACAATTTCCGTCCTTCCTGCTCCTGATATCCGAGTCGACTCAAAAGTGCTGCGAGATTACCGGACAAATGCTCATACCACGATTCAAAACCGCGAGGCGGTTCAAAGTGTCGTGAGTAGTACGTATTGTCTATGACCATGAGATCAACGTCATGGACATCTCGAACATTCGTATCTGCCGTAGAACCGAAAAGGAATATTTCATATATCTCCGGCGCGACCCCCGAATTCGGACCGGTATGTAAATCCGATTCTGCCGACATATGTTCCGCCCCCTTGATAATACGATCTGCAAAGTACTCCGCCAGGCCCAATGCGTCTTGTCTTTTGAGGGCCAATGCGGTACTTGGTAATTCTTTTTGCATTAACTACCTCGCTAACCTTAACCGCGTACATGCGCGGTGTTATGTGAAAGAGCGATTACTCCTATTCTCTCTTCATGTATTGGATTTTTAGTTTACATCAAAAATACCACACGTCAAGAAAAAGAAGGACCAAAAATCCTCGTACCGTATCGTTCGATGCCCTGACCATTCGGCACTGAAACTACCCTCGGCCTGTCTTCGATCCTGAGGTCTCAGACCGAAGGGAACTCGGGACAAAGGCATGACAGGAGGATGCGCGTGCTTATTACATGCTTTCGCCGGCGCAGAGTCCTGCTCTAATTATCCAATTCTTTCACCATATACGTATTCTCCTGACGATACCCCATCTTACGGTAATACTCACGTACACCGACGCCCGAAATGACCGACAGCTTTGCCCGTCCGTTTTCTGAAGCGATACGTTCGGCTTCTTTCATCAATTGTTTGCCAAACCCGATATGCTGGACGGCCGAATCGTCCGAACCGACAGGTATCATCTGACCGTACGTGTGCAATTCCCTGACAAACGCCGTAGTTTCATCCGGCGGCAGATGGAGTCGGACAAACGCAAATATCGTTGATTCGTCTTCTGTTTCCATGCTGATAAAATATTCGGTGCCGCCAGAAGACGGATATGAACGCACTTTTATAACCGCCGTGGCGGCATCTACATCCTTGCTCCTTGACTCTCTGCACCGTATGCACCGACATGATATGCCCTGCTCCTGAAGCATCTGACGAAGGTTTGTTACGAGATTGCCGTCGATAATGTCATTACCCGGAATATCGCGGATAAGCCGGTTGATACGCACATACGGCGGAATGCGGCGTTTAATTTCAATCAGCAGGTTGCGCAAAGTTTCATCGTCATACGGCACATACTTCCCGGCCTTCCACCAATGATAAAGGATGGAGCTTTGAACAACGACAGTCGGATAGATTTTTAACATGTCCGGCTGAAACCGTTCATCGGTAAAGAGGGCGTCAAATGTTTCCAGATCGCTTGCGGGCGTAGCACCCGGCAGACCGGGCATAATATGAAACGTAAATTTGAATCCGAACTTTTTTAACAGCCGGGTCGCATGCATCATACTCTCAACGGTGTCATCGCGCTTGATCAGATCGAGCACCGCCTGATCGAGCGTCTGGACGCCGATTTGCACGTGGGTACACCCGAGCAGGCGCATCCGCCATAATTCTTCTTCGGTGACATAATCGGGACGGGTTTCAAGCGTCACACCGATAATCCGCCGTTCTGCTGTTTCATTCATTTTATGCGCTTCTCCGAGCGTCGCGCTGTCGACACCGTTTGCCGCATCAAAGCACCGTTTAATAAACCATTCTTGATATGCTTTTTCATAAAATGACCATGTCCCTCCCAAGACAATCAGTTCGATCTTGTCGGCAGTGTGCCCATTGCCTTCCAAAGTTTCGATCCGGCTTTTTGTCTGCTTATACGGATCAAACGCGTTACCGAGCGCTCGTGCAGCGGCCGGCTCGGAGGCAATATAGCTTTTTGGCATGTTGCGTTCGGTCGGACAGTACACGCATCTGCCCGGACACGGATACGGTTTTGTAAGCACGGTAATAGGTGCAACACCGGAGAGCGTACGAATGGACCGCTTACGTAAAAGCCGCACCAGCTTCTCATCCCCGGTTGTCCCGGTGTCTTTGAGGAATTGCCGATACTCACCCAACAGGGTAGTATGGGAGCTGATCGGCCTGCCGTATTTCTTTGCTAACACGCGCTGAAGCCGATGGAGTTCATCCATCGTTTGCGGCCGCGCCTCATGCAAATCGCGCGCTAATTCCAGAGTGTTTACTTGATCCATGGATACACAATACGCTGATAAAATATTGAACGAGGTTGCCCGCGGATACGATGCCCTCGCAGGTTCATTTGATGAGAGCCGTACCGCCCTGTGGGAAGAGCAGAAATTTTTCCTGCCGTATGTCTCCGAACACGCCAATATCCTGGATGTCGGTTGCGGAAACGGCCGATTGCTGAAGCTTTTTGAAGGCCGCACGCTCTCCTATACGGGTACAGATAATAATGCCAAGCTTGTCCAAAAGGCACAAGAGTACGCAAAGCAGTACCCCGCAATCACGACTCAATTTGTTATTGCCGATATGCGGTCGCTCCCCTTGTCGGATCGCACATTTGACCGGGTATTTTGCATCGCGGCTCTTCATCATATCCCATCGCACACATACCAACTCGCCGCACTCAAGGAAATGCACCGCGTCCTCCAGCCCGGAGGGATATTGTGTATGACCAACTGGAATCTCCACATGCAGGAGCGCTACGTGAAAAAGCGGCAAAAGCTTGCCGTACAGCATCCCGACTGGTTTGACGGACTTTCAGACCGGGATTTCCTCATTTCCTGGAAATGGCACATCGGAAATCAGACTGTGTACCGATACTACTACTCATTTGCTGAAGATGAACTTGCCCAGTTGCTCGCTGAGGCAGGATTTAAAACTATTCGCCAGGAATTTTCAGAAGGCGGAGTGAGCTGGAGTAAAGAACGTACTAAGCGAAACGTTGTTACAGTCGCGCAAAAGAATTAGTCCAAACCGCACCTGTATCTCAGACTGAGAGTATTTCAGATTTTTTTTCCGTACCATACAGCTCCGGGAAAAAAGTCATCAACCCGGAGGGAATAACCAGAAACGCAAGCGGGAGCAAGATGCGCGTTTCATACGGCCATCCCATGATAAAATTTAGCACGGTATACAGAACAATATACGGTGCGGCCCTCCGTAAAAAGAGAGGTTTTTGGCGTAGTTGTATAAACGGTACAATCCAAAAAACGCCGAAAAGCGGAATAAAATATATAAAGAAATTTGTCACCGGATTAAAACTCAATACGTTTTTCAATGTAGATATGTTGTACGTGAGCTGCCAGAGAGATGAATTGGTTCCGTCAAAAAACATATGCCGGGACAGGTAAAAAGCGCCCGCCCACACCGCGACAAGCACGCAAGTTTCTAACACTGTTCTTACCACTCGCTGTTTACTCCATTGATACAGCGCATACATTGGAATAATGAAGGCGATCGTCTCTTTGGCAAACGTACCTGCAAATAGGACGGGAAGCGTCCACCATACTTTTTTTTCCCGTATCAGCCACACCCCGGCAAGAAAAAAAGGGTACAGTACGACATCCGATTCCTGCAGATACGGCAAAAAAGTGATAGGCGTAAAAGCCGCCAACAGGACGACACCGAATGCAGCACCGGCATATCTGAACCATTTCAATAAAAAGAGGTGGAACATGCAGAACAGGATAAATGTAAATACAAAGCGTACCATGAGATACGCGACATATATCGGCTGATTAAACGGTCCGTCAAACGCTTCCGCGAGCCACGGGGCGAGCAAGCGAAATTGATTCGAAGTATCCGATTGTCCCGCCATAATCTGCGCGTGCCAATCCTCCCATCTTTCAGGGATTTGTTCCGCATGCGTAAAGAAATAGACTCCTGTAACCGACCAGGCCAGGAAAAAATATAACAGTACGATGAGGATAATTTTTTTGGTTTCACCCATATATTCCTGATACCAGTGTAGCATACCGTGCAGATTTTTTTGTCCAAAACATCAGTTGAAAACCGCCTATAGATATGGTAGAATATACTCATATTAATCATATATTTTATGAAAAAACTTCTCGCTATTTTTTTATCCATCGGTCTCTTTTTGCCGGGGCTTGCCTTCGCTGCAGAAACGGCACAAAAGAACGTTATCATCACGGCCGACGACATAGTTGATCATAATTACTACAACGCGGCAAACAGTATCGCGATCGATGGGACAGTTAATGGCGACGTCATCGTGGTTGCAGAAACCATTATTGTGAATGGCGACGTAGCCGGAGATGTCATCGCCGCAGGGAAAACAATTAAAATCGCGGGTACGGTCGCAGGAAATGTCCGTGCAGCCGGCTCCTCTATTGATATCACGGGTGCAGTGGGAAAGAACGCCAACCTGTTTGCAAGCGACATCACCATCGACTCCGATGCAACCATCGGCTGGAGCTTGATGACCGGAGCCGCAACGACTGATATTGGCGGAACTGTTTCCGGAAACATTGATGCATATGGCGGAGACGTCACTCTCTCAGGCACCGCAAAAAATGATATTACTGTTTCGCTTGACGATATGAGCATACTGACAGTCGGTGCAGATGCGCGTGTTGCCGGAGATTTGAAATATACCGGTAAAACAACCGCGACAATTCACTCCGATGCGGTAGTTGTAGGAGCAACCACCCATACGCTTCCCTCGCAAACTACTACAAAAGCAAAGGACCTGCTTCATACCTGGTGGCTCTACTGGCAGCTGATCAGTCTCCTCGGCCTGCTCTTTGTCGGCATCATTGCTATCTCCCTCTTCCCTGCTCTGCTTCATAAGCTTAACCGCACTATCCGGGAACGCACTGCCGGGGTTGCGGTGTCAGGCATGCTCGCATTCTTACTCACGCCGCTTGCTGTCATCATTCTGTTCATGACAATTATCGGCATCCCGTTGGCGCTCATACTTGGAACACTCTACGTTCTCGCCCTGTACATATCAAAAATTGTCATCGGTATCTACATCGGAACCTTCCTGGTGAATAAGATGCGAAAAACGGCATCACCGTCGCTGTTTTGGCCCCTGATGCTTGGCACAACAATTGTGTTCGTTCTCACCAGCATCCCGGTCGTCGGCTGGCTTCTGGGAATTGTAGCCGCAGTCTGGGGTATGGGCGCGATTATCGATACGATGCGTCCGCACACTGCTCAATAATTTCTTCATTACACACTATGCCAATGACCTTCTCAACATCCGAAGAACGAAACAACCACATTGAATCGTTAAAAAAAGAATACTTCGCCTCAATTGAACATATTACTCCGGAAACAGTAAAAAAGGGGGGCTTCTTCAACCTGGATGAACCGGGAGAAATATCGATCACCCTCACAAAAGAAATGGTTGAAACGTATGAGCTGGAGAAATGGCTTGCCAACTATAAAAAAGAGGCTCAGCATTCGACCGGCGGTATCCGCGGACCCCAAAACGTCCTCTACTACTGGGACCATAGGTTCCCCATCAATCAACTAGGTGTCGCGCTCGCAACTCTGGGCAAGAGCCTGGTTCTCAAAGATACCATCACCGATCGGGAAATTCATAAGGCGGTGTCGGGCGAGGTTCGATACAATACAAAAAAATATATTGAACTCATTTCCCGCATCCACGCGGCACAGGGTATTTACACGCATCAAACCCCCGAAAATCAGACAACGGCCATTTGGCTCGTTTCATTCCTTATCTTCATGAATGACTACGACGGGGGAGAATTTGTCACCTCAAGCCACGCAATCAGCAGTAAGACGGCGACAAAGGACCTGGAAAGCCAGGGAAGCCAATTTTTACCCGAAATGTCCCTGGCATTTATTGCAAAGATTGAGGACATTATCCGCCAGGCAAAAGAGTCACCCGAGGGATACACCATCAAGCTCGCTCCCCGAAAAAATGCATTCACCGTATCCGATCTCGGCGCCATCGAAGGCTACGCCGACTACCTGCGAAACGGCATCGCAACGGAACAAAATATTAAACTTATCCAGGACGCGACAGCCCAAGGGATGCGGCTCATGTACGAAACAGTGGGCGGATGCATGCACCGGACCATGGTGCCGCTCCTAAAAAACTTCGGCATTCTCGAAGCGTTCGAATGGAATAACCCCGACGAAGATCCTTTTTTTCACGGAGTGGGCAAAACACATAAGCTCAATCCTAAAACAGGCAAGGAAGAATTCTTTGACCTCTCCTGCGACGCATGTCTCCCTGAAGTGGTTGAGACTATGGGGTACCCGCTATCACTCATAGACAAGCCGCTTGGATATGTCATTCTGATTACTGACCCTGACGGCGACCGTCTCGTCGTGGGACAGGTCGACACCGCTGACCACATCCCGTTGATGGAGGAACTCGGCATCGGGTACATCAGACTTTCTGAAGATAAGATCGTAGCCGTCTATCACCCTACATTCTCTTTCCTGATGATCATGGATTTTTACATGAAACAGCTTCGCGCTGCCGGAAAATGGGATTCGCATCCCCGCTTTATGATTAATACAACCCCTTCCTCTCGCGCGTGGGATGAATGGGCTAAAACGCACGGCGTGCACATTCTCAGCGTACCGGTAGGGTTCAAAGAGATTGCCACAATACTGAAAAAGGTGGAAAAGAAACTTTTTGCCCACCCCGATCAACCGGTCGTTGTCAATGACATATGGAGAAATGACATCAATATCGGCGTTGACCCGCGATTGATTTTTGCCGGCGAAGAAAGCGGCGGCATGATCATCGGCCCCGAAGATCCCATTACCACGCGCGGCGGACGCCGGGCACTCGCCATGCGGGAAAAGAGCGCAGGAGAAGCGTCTATTATCGCCTCCGCGCTTGCTGCACACCTCCACCTCAATAAGAAATCCCTCGCAGAGTACCTGCAGGAAATATTCACCGAATGCAAAACGCGGTTTACCTTTTACGAACGCGCCGATATCACCTACTACAATGAGAGCGAACCGGATCCCGCAAAGCTTCTCGCGGAGAAATCTGCAGGAGAAACGTTGCGCGACACCATTGACCTCTACTACTTGGGGCTCGCGTTGGGTCTGAAGGAAGGTCTGGTGAATATCGGAGATATCCGGCAAATTCTCAGCGAAGCGATGCCAACGCTTGATTTTTCCACACTGACAGATGTCCGTTTCACCGGAGACGCAACCTACATCGAATTTGACGGCATGTTTGTGCAAATCAGAAAATCCGGTACCGACGCCAAGCTTCGCGGGTATAGCAACGGTGAGGATAAGAAGAAATGTCTCACGTACCTCGATACGATGGTGCATTACAACGGTGCTCATACTAAAACCTACACGGAAAAAATCCCGACGCAGTTTGTGTCGACCATCTACGATAAAACAAAACTCCTGTACGACGCCTACCTCTACACAGGGCTGTAACCATGGAAAAGTCCGGTGTAATCATCTTCGACCTGGACGGAGTACTGGTCAATTCAGAACCGTTGTGGGAAAAAGCGGGCATGCTGTACTTGCGCCGTCATGGCGTTCGCACGACATCAAAAGCATATCGAACAATGACCAACCGCTACTTCCGCGGCGCCGGCGTTTTAGCGATTAATCGATTTATTAAAAAAACATTTAAAATCGCTCAATCCGGACCTGAGATGTATGCAGAAAAAATACGCATCACCATGGACGTCCTCAACAAAGAACTACGCCCGATGCCTTTTGCTTTGCAAACCATCAAGCGACTTGCAAAAATACATAGACTTGCCCTCGTGTCCTCCGGTCCCTTGGCGACCATGAACATCGCGCTTAAAAAGCTCCCGGTGAGAAAATACTTTTCTCTAATTATGACCGGAGAGGATGTCAAAACCGCAAAACCAAATCCGACCATCTTTCTCAAAGCGGCCAAGCGCCTCCGCGTGCGACCGGCATCGTGCGTCGTGATTGAAGACTCTGTCGCGGGAGTAACAGCGGCAAAGCGTGCAGGCATGCTTTGCATCGTGCTCAAAACCAAGTATACTCTTCCTGTCCAGCTACAACATGCTGACGACAGTATTACGCGCTTATCCGAACTTCCTCACTTATTACACACATTATGATCGGCATTTTTGATTCAGGAGTCGGAGGACTCACCGTCGTCAAAGAGGTTCTCCGTCAAATACCCCAATACCAGACCGTCTATTTTGGCGACACCGCACGGGCGCCTTACGGCAACAAAAGCCCCGAGCTTATCACCGCATACGCCATCCAAAATGTGGAGTTTTTGATTTCAAAAGGCGCCAATCTGATTATCATGGGCTGTAACACTGCGTCTGCCGTTGCCACCGACGCAGTGAAAAAGCGATTTCCCCATGTTCCGATTTTTGACGTTATTACGCCAGCAATCAAAAAAGCGCTGGCAACCACGGTAACGAAGCGTGTCGGGATCATTGGAACAAACGCCACGATTACCAGCAATGTTTACCCCTCGCTTATTCATGAGCAGGAGAAGCATGTTGAAGTGCTCCAACAGGCGTGTCCCCTGCTCGTACCGCTCGTCGAAGAAAACTGGGTATCAAAGCCCGAAACCACCATGATTGTACGACGATATCTGACAGGTCTTAAAGCGCGGTCGCTCGATACGCTGATCCTCGGATGCACGCACTACCCCCTCCTGCGTCAGATCATTCAGAGAAAAGTGGGTAAAAAAGTCCGCATCGTCGACCCGGCCGATGAAACAGTCAAAGGCGTCAAGCATTTTATTGAGACTCATCCTGAAATTGATCAGACATTAACCAAGGACAGCCGGCACGTTTTTTACTTTAGCGACCTGACCCCAAAGGTCCGCGACATTTCGTACCGCTGGCTCGGTCAGCATATTGAGATGAAAAAGGAACAGTCTGGATAACGTATGAACCGCAAAATCCTTTCTTTGCGCGCCCAATCAACGCCGCCTTCCCCCATACGGAAGCTGACTTCGACTGCCCAGAAAACGTTACGCCGGGGAATTAAGATCTACGGATTAAACATCGGCCAGCCCGACGGTCCCGCACCGCGCGCATTCAGCGATCAAATTAATACCATGTCCCACGAAAACATACCGTATGCCCCATCGGCCGGATACGAGGACGTGCGTAAAGCCTGGTCGCGATATTACCGATCTCATCATATGCCTTTCAATGCCGAAGATATCCTCGTCACAAACGGCGGAAGCGAGGCTATTACATTTGCATTTACCGCAATCTGTGATCCCGGTGATGAAATTATTGTTTTTGAACCCCTGTACCCAAACTATATTTCTTTTGCCGCCCAGCTGAACATCAAGCTCATTCCTATATCAACTACCCTTTCCTCAGGATTTCACCTTCCCGCTGAAAAAGATATTGTAAAAAAAATAAGTTCCCGCACGCGCGCAATTATTGTGTGCAATCCGAATAATCCTACGGGCACCGTCTACACCCGTACAGAACTCGCCCGAGTAGCACGTATCGCACGGCGTTATTCGCTTTTTGTTATCGCCGACGAAACATACCGAGAGTTTGTATTTACAAAAGCATCGCATGTCAGCATGGCGTCTTTTCCTGCTATCCGCCAACGACTCATCGTTGTCGATAGTGTATCAAAACGATTTAATTTATGCGGCGCCCGCGTAGGATGTCTGGCGACAAAAAACAAGAGCATACTTAACGCGACACTCACGTTCGCCCAGGCGCGTCTCTCCGCGACTACACTTGAACAGCGGGCAATCATTCCTTTGCTTGTGAAACCTACTGCCTATGTACGCCACGCGCGGTACCACTACAAAAAAAGGCGGGACGCCCTCATCAAGGCCCTTGCCCATATCCCCGGATGTACCTACTACATCCCGGAAGGAGCATTTTATATTCAGGTTGCACTTCCGGTCGACAGTACCGAGCGGTTCTGCCAATGGATGATCGAACGTTTTCACGTGAATCGAACTACGGTACTACTCGCACCGGGATCCGGTTTTTACGCGAC
The DNA here is from genome assembly GCA_041671025.1 of Patescibacteria group bacterium. GTDB lineage: Bacteria > Patescibacteriota > Patescibacteriia > UBA10025 > UBA10025 > JBAZCI01. The sequence continues at coordinate 39,299 of JBAZCI010000002.1, forward strand.
TCCCGGTAAAGGGACCCGTGAAGTGCGTATCGCTTTTGTTCTTCCGGCAGAGGAGCTCGCCCATGCGGTAACCATTTTAAAAAAAGGCATCGAAGTATACAATCGTATACCCCGTCCATCCTGATCTCATGTTCATCCATATACTTAATACGCCCTTCAGATGAAGGGCGTATTTTTTAACAACGACTACTTTCTATTTTACCGCGTCGGTATCACTTTGCACCTTATCAATAATTGACTTGCGCATCGCCGCCTGTAATTTGAGATCCTCGCGCACGGTCTTACGTGCAGTCTCATGTCCCACACCAAGCTTGCGGTCTCCGTATGAATATGAATTGCCTGATTTTGTCACCACGCCTTTGATGACACCCAAATCAATGAGGTCTCCTGAAACAGAGATACCTTCGTTGTACATAATATCAAATTCAGTCGTTTTGAACGGCGGAGCAACTTTGTTCTTTACAATCTTTGCTTTCACACGATTACCGATCACCTCGTCCCCGATCTTGATATTAGCCGAACGACGGACTTCAATACGGACGGATGAGTAGAATTTCAGGGCAGTACCTCCTGTTGTCGTTTCCGGGTTACCAAAAAATACCCCGATTTTCATGCGAATTTGGTTGATGAAGATAACGATGGTCTTTGTTTTGCTGACCATGCCGGTGAGCTTGCGCAGCGCCTGACTCATCAGCCGGGCCTGAAGCGCCATATGATGTTCTCCCATTTCGCCCTCAATTTCTGCTTTTGGCGTCAGGGCCGCGACGGAATCGATAACGACGACATCGACGGCTCCGGAACGAACCAGCGTCTCCACAATTTCCAGCGCCTGTTCTCCTGTATCGGGCTGGGAAATAAGCAGATCGTCCACGTTAACACCGATTTTTCGAGCGTATTCCGGATCCAATGCATGCTCTGCATCGACAAAAGCGGCCGTGCCTCCCTGTCTTTGGACATTCGCGACAATATGCTGAGCAAGCGTTGTTTTACCCGACGCCTCCGGGCCGTAAATTTCGATAACACGTCCCCGAGGTACGCCAAGCACTCCGAGAGCCAAATCGAGTGAAAGACATCCGGTCGGGACCGCGTCCACATCCATGCGTTTAATATCACCGAGCCGCATTATTGCGCCGTCGCCGAACCGTTCTTTAATCTGGTCTACCGCGTCTTTTGCGGCTTTTATTTTCCCCGCCCCGTGCTGCTGAGATGATGCATCTGCTTTTGATGATTGAGCCATAAAAATTGAAATAGATGATAAAAGGATCCCTCTGTACTACACACTATATCATTATGAAGGCCTGGGTTCAACTAGAATACTACGGGTGATTTTCTGCTCCGCCCCGCGCGGTTTGCGGGAAATAATGACAATAGTATTCAACCCTTCGGTCAGTTCAAGTGTTTCCGAAAAATTGCCGGAGCTGTCAGGGACAACCTCTTCGTCATTTATAAAGATTGTGGCCTCAGGCTCCGTCGTGCCCTCGACCAATATTGACGGTTCTGTGATCCGTATGTTTTCCGCCGGTGACCTCAGAATAAGTTCGGGCGGGGCGGTAATACGTCGCGCTTCTACGCCCAGATATACTACGATTGCCAGCACGACTAGAATTATGCCAGTTCGTTTTATTGTCTGCGGTGTGATAATTGCACGGGGAATTCGTTTTTCATTCTCCAGGGAAGCCCGCGCCCGCTTATCATGCTGAGATTGAAACACTTTGCGCTCCTGATCATATGCATAGATAACGGTCTCTGCATTGACGTCAAGATACACGGCCAACTGTCGCAGAAAATTGCGCACATACACGTCGCTCGGCAAATCCAAATACCGGCTCTCTTCGATTGCCTTGAGATGCTTTAATTGAACGTGTATCGAGTCGGCTACGGTTTCCAATTCTACGCCCCGTTCTATACGCACTTTCTGGAGCCGTTCGCCGAGCGTCCCGCGTATGCGAAGACCACGGGCGGTAAAATCACTCATATTTTTGCTCGGACGTATCTTCTGTCTCGTCCCCCTCTTCTTCAGGAGCATCCGCGACGGCCTCATCGGTATCTACGGGAACATCCAAACCGGACGGAGTTGACCGTACAAGAATTTCTCTGGGCTTGGCTCCGTCACCGGGACCGATGACCCCCTGTTCTTCCAGCAAATCAAGCAGGCGTGCCGCACGAGCATACCCCACGCGCAACCGCCGTTGTAAAAGCGACGCCGAGGCCTTGCCCGCCTTGATAACAAGATCCTTTGCCTGACTTAACAATTCGTCGTCCCCAAGGTCTTCAAAATTGCCGCTCAACGTTTCATCCACGATAAGTTTCTCAACCACCTCAGGATGGTAATCCGGTTTGCCTTGCTCGCGCAAAAAGTTGGTGACGCGTTCAATCTCATCATTGCTCACAAACACGCCCTGCAGACGGCGGGGCTTGGATAGCTGAGCGGTAACGAACAGCATGTCGCCCTTGCCGAGCAATTTTTCTGCGCCGCTCGTATCAAGAATCGTGCGGGAATCAACGACAGAAGCGACGCTGAATGCAATCCGTGAAGTAATATTTGCCTTGATCAGTCCGGTAATAACGTCAACGGAGGGACGTTGGGTTGCAACAACCAGATGAATCCCCACCGCGCGGGCCATTTGCGCAAGCCGGATAATAGCTGACTCTACCTCATGCATTGCGACGGCCATCAGGTCGGCAAGCTCATCAATGACGACAACAATATACGGAAGCTGATCGCCGATCGGCGCATGATTATAATCGGCAATATTCCGCTGACCATGCTTCGAAAGCAGGTCAAAACGCCGATCCATTTCAGCGACCACCCAGCGCAGAGCATTAATCGTTTTGTTGACATTGGTGACCACCGGGGTAATCAAATGAGGAATATCATTGTAAACAGGCATTTCTACCCGTTTTGGATCGACGAGTATCAGCTTTAACTGATCGGGAGAATTTTGATACAAAAGACTCAACAGAATGGAATTGATGCAAACAGACTTTCCCGATCCGGTAGCGCCGGCGATAAGCAAATGCGGCATCGAATCGAGATCTGCGAGCCACGGTACCCCGGAAACAGATTCGTTTTTCGTTTTTTGAATTCACTGCTTTCAAGCATCTGCCGTAAGCGGACGGTCGCGATAGATTTGTTTGGAACTTCGATACCGACAAGCGACTTGCCGGGAATGGGCGCCTCAATACGGATTGGGTGTGCGGCAAGTGCAAGCGCGAGATCATTGGACAACGTCGTGAGTTGGGCAAGCTTCACTCCTTCTGCGGGTTTCAACGTATACTGTGTTACCGTCGGCCCGACATTTACTTCGCTCATCTCTACCGGTATGCCAAAGTTGGCGAGCGTTTTGTGTATCCGCTCCTTATTCGCCTCTATATCACCGCTTATCGGCTTCGTATTATTTTGATCCAATAAATCGGTCGGGACAGGAATTTTCTTCTTCACACGCTTAACTTCCGGAAACATCTCCTGCTGAGCGCTGCCCGATGCTGCTTGTTGAGAGGTTGCTCCCACGGTCAATGGCGCAATCTGCGACTTCGTGGATTCTTCCAGCGGCTGTCGGCTGAATGAAGAATCACCCGAGTCTTCCTCATATCCTTTACGTGTATCAAGGTTTGTTCTTATTTTCCCAAAGAAATCCCTTACCCGTCCGCCCAATCGTTGCACAATAGTACCGTGCTGCATAAGCGACGTAAGCGACATATCAAATGAGAGAAGGAGAGAAATAATCAGCAAGCCAAAAAGGACAATCCCGGTTGCCAATCCGCCCATGATTTTTTGCAACGGATACGAAAGCGAGAGACCGAGATACCCCCCGCCGCGCGATTCTCCGATGACATCCGTCGCCTGATCAAGAGGAACAAAAAGATGGAAGAAACCCGTTAATGCAATGATAAAGAGGAGCATTCCCAAGTAATGTGAAAATCGGAGTTTATATTTTTCCGGCTTCATTAAGACATACCCCAGGAAAATCATTACTGCGGGAGCGATAAGAATCGGGATGCCAAATAATGTATGCAATCCTGAATTAATGTTCTGACCGACTCCACCCGCCAAATCGAACATGCTCAAGAGCGCAAGTGCGGCCAACATGAATAACACGACTACGACGATCCCGTGCTTTGTTTCTGTACGAAGACGTTGCGGCTCCTTTTGGGGAACCTGTTCTCCTCTTTCAGGTCTGCGATGCGTTCTTGGTGTTTGGATAACAGCCATATTTTCTTTTGTAATGTACTATGCATCCTACCACAAAAAGCCCCTAAAATCAATAGAAATGTCGATTATTGCGTCGGGATATACAAGGAATATTTTTTTAATACAAAAAAGGTCCGAACAATTGTATGTCCAGACCACATCTTCCGCGTATAGTGGAAAATTCACGGTTACAAAGCTTCCAAGATCATCTGGATATAAGCCGCTCCCCGACAACCGGAATCTTTGATCAGCATTTGCGCCTCTTCCACTGAAACCGCTTCGGCCTGCAATGCTTCCGCCAAATCCGGCTTCATGATACTTAAGTTGAATGTGCCCTCACTTTCACACCACTTAAATATCCCGACCTTCCCATCAAGAAGGTCCTTAGCCTTTTTCCGGGCATGTTCAGTGACTTTTTTTGCCACAACTATCCTCCACGTGTTACAAAAGATCAAGAAATATTCAACGTAGATTAGCATTGAATATCCCCTTTGTCAATATCACTACTACTAGAAAACAATGTTAATCTGTGTAATTCTGATACAGACGCTTGACAAAACTAACCCCCTATGATAGTATGCTTTGTTTTGTACGTTGAAAAAAACTTCGTAGGCAGGCCGCTAAAAATGAACAGTACAGCCGGATCCCTCACCCTTCATGGCTCCCATTCGTTTGCCATTCAAGGTTCGGGATGGTGTTGCTTTTAGAGGACTGCCTGTGTAAGTCATAGACAGTCATGTTCACTCAAACCCGATCAACTCTACAACGGTGTAGGGAAGGTGCAGGGTAAGGGTATCGAGCATGAAACGTATGGAGGAAAACCATATGTCAAAATTCACTGCCTCTTTTGAGGTACTGGACCGACGGAACGGGGAATTTAACCCCTTCTACGGACCTACCCCTGTTATCGCATCCGGCGATGCATTTCAAGGAGTTAAGTGCGTCACCATAAGTGTGGACGATACCGGCCATCACTTTCATTTCGATGACTATCAGGTCTTTAAGACATTGTTAGATGGTCCTACTTTTTTTCCGTTTCACGCACGGGTCAATGTCCCGTGGGACAGCGAAGACTCCACGATGTGGTGGCAACAGTGGAAAACTGTTGTTGCTGGCATTCCGCGCGAAAAGGTTAAACCGGTTAAAATCCTGGATTTACGCGATGGACAGTTTTCATCGCTAGATCTAGGCATCTGGCTACACGGATGTCGCATATATGCGATTTTTCCGTTAACTGAAGACGACTTGTTCGAAGTCGCCCAGAAAGTGACTGAGGCGATGAAGAATCAAAACGTTTTTCAAATTGCCGTGCAGATGCTTCTGTACTACGCCTCCCAACCTGAGCCCCAAAAAGCCGAGTCGCTTTTTACAAGCGACGATGCCAACTTGTTGGCGGAAATTCAGACCCTTTTCCACGGGCACAAGAAATTCCGTGAAACAATCGGGGAATCGCGGCTTGCGAACTTTGCTCGCCGCGTTCATGAAGCGATTAACGCGGGTCTCTGATCCGCACAACCATTAACTCAACTCCGGTCAACCGTGAACCATACAAGGTTCACGGAAGGCGCAGGAGAAGGGAGAAGCTCAATGAATTGGCAACAATACAAAAAGGCTGAGATGATTGCTCGGACACACCCCGTGGCTCACATCATCAAAGGTCACCAAAGGCATATTGGGATGATTTCTATAATGGCAATATCCATCTTTTGCCTAGAAATCATAGCCGCGTTACGCATTGAAAATGCGATAACGCCGCATTATTGGTTAAGAACTCCGTTTCCCCAGACTGCAAATTGGGTAGGCGCCTCTTATTATCTTCTTTTCATCTGCTTTTGCGTAATGGTGAATAAAGTTTGGACTATGTTCAGTTCACCGACAATTAAGAGAAGAAAGATTGATGGTCAGGATCGCATCTTAGCACAATTTCGTTCTGTGGAATGGATCGACATCACGAACTCATTTCTTGACACTTCATTCATTCCGCTGGAAAAAGTGTTTGTTACTGTTGAAGTTGATGACGTCAGAACTGGAGATGCTATTACCTTGCCAGTGGGTACGACACAGATCGAACCTTTTCCCTACATAACACCCGACAATGGGTACTTCGTAAAACTCAAAAGCGATATCAGAATGTACTTTTCAGTAGCAGTTGGGTTTTGGCTTACATGTCTCATTCCCCCTACTGTGTGGCTATTTATCACTTTTAGTTTGACGAAATAATTTGTTCGTTTCATTTTAGACCCCCCCTACCTGGTTATCAACTAGGTAGGGGTATTTTTTTACTCATTAAATCCATACGCGACTAAAGTCGCTAGGAAAAATAAAGAATACAAAAAGTCCCTAAAATCAATAGAAATATCGATTATTATTTACCCGGCCACGAGATTGCTTCGTAGAACTCGCAATGACATGATTTGTTATCCCAAAAAGCCCCCGGCAGGAACGCCGAGGGCTTTTTTATTAGACAGGGTTACTTGGCTTCAACAGGCCGATATCCCGTACCTGCGGGAATCAGCTTGCCGATGATCACGTTCTCTTTCAACCCGCGAAGGTTATCTACCTTACCGGTTACCGCCGCATCGATCAGGACGCGAGCAGTCTCTTGGAATGACGCCGCGGAGAGGAAACTGTCGATCGACAGCGACGCCTTGGTAATACCGAGCAGGAGAACTTCGCCCTCTGCAGGTTTGGTCTTCTCTTTCTTGGCCTTTTGATTTGCGGCAACGAACTGCCCGCGCTCAATAACTTCGCCTGAGAAAAAGTGAGTATCGCCCGCATCCGTGATGTACACGCGAGAGAACATTTGGTGAACGATAATTTCGATATGCTTGTCGTTCAACTTTTGTCCCTGAGATGAATAGATATATTGGATATCCTTCATGACATACTTCTGAACGGCTTCCTGGCCCTTGAGGTAGTACAGCTGATGAAGATCAAGACTGCCTTCGGTAAGCGACTGACCCTTTACAACGAGGTCGCCGTTTTTGACCAGAATAAACCGGTCGCTCGGCACCAAATATTCTTTCGTTTTTTCAGCTTCACTGTTGATCTCAATACTCTCGTCCGTAACGCGCACTTTACCGGCGGTCTTGGATACGATCGTCTGATCACCGTTGATGAACAGTGTCGCCCCGGCTTTTACCGTCTGTTTGTCCTTTACCTGTATTTCCAGTTTCTTCTTATTTCCCGGGAATTCATACTTCTCTGCGTTAAGATGGGTATAGGTAAGGGTAACCAGACGCTGATTATTTTCCGCCTCGGTAATCTGTACTGTTCCGTCAGCTTCCGAAATAATTGCCGGACGCTTTACCGGACGCGCTTCAAATAATTCTTCAACGCGCGGCAACCCCTGAGTGATGTCTTTTCCCGCGACACCGCCGGTATGGAAGGTTCTCATCGTCAGCTGGGTACCCGGTTCGCCGATACTTTGCGCTGCGATGACTCCGACTGCAGTTCCCAGTTTCACAAGCTTGTTAAACCCGAGGTCGTACCCGTAACAACTTTGACACAGACCGTAGGTAGACTTGCACGACAGCACGGAACGGACAACAACGGCTTCGAGCGGAGCTTTTTCAATCGCCTCGCGATGATCTTCGGTAACCACATCTCCGGCTTTAAGAATCACTTTATGCGTCTTGGGGTGCACAATGTCTTTTGCCAGTACGCGACCAACAATGCGATTGATAATAGATTCATCCATTTCCGCACTTTCAGCGGCAGTGATCGTAAATCCATCGGTATCTTTGCAATCTTCATCCGTAACCACCATATCCTGTGCAACATCAACCAAACGGCGGGTCAGATACCCGGCATTTGCGGTACGCAGAGCAGTGTCAGAAAGTCCTTTTCGGGCACCGTGAGTGGATATGAAATATTCAAGAACATCAAATCCTTCTTTGAAACTTCCCATAACCGGCAGTTCAATCGTGTCTCCGGCCGGGTTGGTTACCAGACCCTTCATACCCATCATTTGGGTAATCTGCGCCCATGATCCGCGGGAGCCTGATTCGATCATTGCATAGACTGATCCTTTTTTATTCAATGCGTCCTTGCTGAACTTCTGGACCTGATCTTTCACCTGCGCCCATACTTCAATGACCTTGCTATGGCGTTCCTGATCAGTCAATAATCCCGCTTCAAAGTGGGCGGTAATTTCATCCACTTTTTTCTGGGCACCTTCAATGGCGACTTTCTTTTCTTTCGGAAGAGTTAAGTCATCCATACCCCAGCTGATTCCCGAACGGGTGAGAAATTGAAAACTGGTATCTTTGATGCGATCAACAAGTTGGACGGTCGGTTCGGGACCGAACTGGCTCAATGACCGGCTTACCAAGTCTGACAATTTCTTTTTATCCATCGTTTCGTTCACGAACCGCAGTTCGGGAGGAAGTATATCGTTGAAAATGAGTCTTCCGACGGATGTCTCAACAACCGCATTGCCCATTTTAACCTTAACCAGCTGTTGAATATGCACGAAGTTCTGATGGAACGAGCTCATGGCTTCATCGACGGAAGAAAATCCCTTCATGCTTGCCTTTTCATCCCGCGTTGCAAGAGAAGTCAAATAATAACAGCCGAGCACGATATCCTGCGAGGGAGAAACAACCGGTTTTCCGGTGGCAGGTTTCAGCAAATTTTTCGAGGAAAGCATGATTTCCTTTGCTTCCCATTTTGCTTTTTCGGTAAGCGGGACATGAACGGCCATTTGGTCACCGTCAAAGTCCGCGTTGAACGCGGGACAGACGAGCGGGTGTATCTGAATAGCCTTACCTTCAATCAATACGGGAGTAAACGCCTGGATACCCAGCCGGTGAAGCGTCGGTGCGCGATTCAGCAATACATGCGAACCGAGCGTCACTTCTTCCAAGATATCCCATACTTCCGGGCGTTCGCTTTCGATGAATCGCGATGCACTGCGAACATTATGGACCAATTCCCGTTGAATAAGTTTCGAGATAATAAACGGCTTGAACAATTCAAGGGCCATCGTCTTCGGCAATCCGCATTCATTTAACTTCAGGTGCGGACCGACAACAATGACGGAACGACCGGAATAATCAACGCGTTTTCCAAGCAAGTTTTGGCGGAATCGCCCCTGTTTGCCTTTGAGAATGTCCGCGATGGATTTCAGCATGCGTTTCTGTCCGGTCGATGCGGTAACCGTCTTGCCGTGACGCGCATTGTTGTCAATCAAGGCATCAACAGCTTCCTGGAGCATACGACGTTCATTGCGACAGATAACTTCAGGCGCATTGAGTTCGAGCAGGCGTTTCAAACGGTTGTTTCGGTTGATCACGCGGCGGTACAAATCATTCAAATCAGACGCGGCAAATCGACCGCCATCCAATTGGACCATCGGACGAAGATCCGGAGGAATGACGGGGATCATGGTGAGAATCATGTGTTCCGGACGAATACCGTTCGCGTCAAAATTGCGCAGCAACTTAAGCAGACGGACAATCCGGCGTTTCCGGTTTTCCGCGGCGGTGACGACCTCTTCTTCCAATTCCTTAACGCGTTTCTTGAGGTCAATCTCTGCCAACAGCTGGTGGAGAGCATCCGCGCCGATACCCGCTTCGAATACATGGCCGTACTTCAGGGAAAGATCCTGATAAATCTGCTCTGAGATAATGCGCATGGGCTTCAAGTCTTCCAATTCCTTCTTTGCCAGATCGACCGCATCTTTCAGTGTTTTCAATTTTTCATCGCGAAAAGCAGAATTTGCCGCGAGCTCATCGCGCATTTCAGTTTCGAGCTTCTTTTTATCAGCATCTCCCGCCTTTTGGATCTCTGCCATTTTGCGGAGCTTGATTTCATTTACTTCCTTATTAAATTCAGCTTCGATCGATTTCTTTTTACCCGTGTATTCAACTTCAAGCTGTTGCAGTGTTTCCTGGCGAAGTGCGTCATCAACTTTTGTGATAACAAAGCTTGCAAAATAGTTCACTTTTTCTAAATCCTGGATTGAAAGATCCAGCACCATGCCAATCTTTGACGGAACGCCGCGCAAGAACCAGATGTGGGATACGGGCGACGCCAGTTTAATGTGACCCATCCGTTCGCGCCGAACAATACTGCGGGTTACTTCAACGCCGCACTTGTCGCACACAATGCCTTTGTAACGAATTTTCTTGTATTTTCCACAGTAGCATTCCCAGTCTTTGGTCGGCCCAAAAATGCGCTCGCAGAAGAGGCCGTCTTTTTCCGGTTTTTGCGTGCGGTAATTGACGGTTTCAGGCTTCAAGACCTCGCCGTGAGACCAGTCAAGAATAGTGTGCGGCGATGCTAAGCGAAGACGGAGCGCGGTGAAATCGATTTGTGGTGTGATGTCGGGTGTCATAGGAGTGAACGGGTTAGGATACGGTTGAAACCTTCGGCGGCTTTTCGGGCCGGACTTCGACCGGTTCTTCGGGAACAACCGGCGCTCCGATCAGCTCGACATCGAGACACAGACCTTTAAGCTCTCGAACGAGAACATTAAATGCCTCGGGAATATTTATCTTTTGAATAGACTCGCCTTTTATGATCGCTTCATATGCTTTTGACCGTCCGGGAACATCATCTGATTTGATCGTAAGCATTTCCTGCAGGGTATGCGCAGCACCGTACGCTTCCAGGGCCCATACTTCCATTTCTCCGAAACGTTGTCCGCCGAATTGGGCTTTGCCTCCGAGCGGCTGTTGAGTGACTAACGAGTACGGCCCGATTGAGCGCATGTGGATCTTGTCTTCGACAAGGTGATTGAGTTTCAACATGTAGATATACCCGACGGTAACGGTGTTATCAAACGGCATACCTGTACGACCGTCGATGAGGCTCAGTTTGCCATCGCGCGGGAATCCTGCGCGTTCCAGTTCATCCTTAATCGTCTGTTCAGACACGCCATCCAAACCCGGACTTGCCACCCGGTAGCCGAGTGTTTTTGCCGCGAGACCGAGATGAGTTTCTAAAATTTGTCCCAAGTTCATACGGGACGCAACACCGAGCGGATTCAAAATAATATCAACGGGAGTGCCGTCTGCCATGTACGGCATGTCTTCAATCGCAACGATGCGGGAGATAACGCCTTTATTTCCATGACGGCCGGCCATCTTGTCTCCGACCTGAATCTTGCGAAGCTGTGCGACGGATACCTGAATAGATTTTGAAACGCCTGAAGGAAGCTTATCCCCGTTTTCTCTCGAGAAAATTCTGATGTTCACAACTTTGCCGTGTTCCCCGTGTTCCAGATAAAGGGAGCTGTCTTTGACGTCTTTGGCCTTTTCTCCAAAAATGGCGCGAAGCAATTTTTCCTCTGCAGAAAGTTCAGTCTCGCCTTTTGGCGTGATCTTACCGACGAGGATGTCGCCGCTCTTCACTTCGGAGCCGATCATGACAACGCCTTCTTCGTCCAAATTCTTCAGTTTTTCTTCGCCGATATTCGGAATATCGCGGGTAACGACTTCCGGCCCGAGCTTGGTATCACGGACATCAACGACGTAGTCTTCAATATGAATGGAGGTGTAGCGGTCGTCTTCGACAAGCCGCGAAGAGATTAAAATAGCGTCTTCGTAGTTGCCGCCTTCCCAGGGCATAAATGCGACAAGGATATTCTGGCCTAACGCCAATTCTCCCTGATCGCATGCCGCACCGTCGGCGAGTACATCGCCTTTCTTTACTTTTTGGCCTTTTACGACAATCGGCCGCTGATTCATACAGGTAGATGCATTTGAGCGAACAAATTTGCCGAGCGGGTAGGCACGGACTTTGCCGTTGTCTTCAAGAATTTCAATGCGGTCAGACTGAAGCAATTGAATAACGCCGTCAGCCTGAGCGAGAATAACGTGACCGGAATCTTGGGCCGAACGGGCTTCAACGCCGGTGCCGACGATCGGCGACTGAGGGGTAACGCAGGACACCGCCTGCCGTTGCATATTCGTACCCATCAATGCGCGGACCGCATCATCATGTTCAAGGAAAGGGATGAGGGATGTCGTCACGCTGACAATCTGTTTCGGAGAGACATCCATGTAATCAATTTTTGAAACGTGTTCAACCGTCGGTTCTCCGTGCTCGCGAACTTCGGCTTTTTCGCTGATGAAATAGCCGTCATCATCGATCGGAGTGGTTGCCGCGGTCGTAATACTTTGCTCCTCGACAAATGCGTCAAGAAATACAACTTCTTTCGTCGCGCGGGGCTTGATGGGGATTGTCTTCAGTGATTCAATTTTTTCAAGTTTTTCAGCAAGGTGTTTTGTAATTTCTTCTCCCGCTTTTGCAACTACTGTTTCTCCGTCTTTGACATCTTCGCGTAAAATTTCTCCGGTTGTTTTTTTGGCAGAATTATCAAGATCATGGAGAACCTTTCGATACGGAGTTTCAATAAATCCAAAATCATTTACCCGCGCATACGACGCCAAGTGGCCGACCAATCCGATGTTCGGACCTTCGGGAGTGGCTATAGGACAGATGCGTCCATAGTGTGTGCGATGCACGTCGCGAACATCAAAACCGGCCCGTTCGCGGGATAAGCCTCCCGGACCCATGGCGGATAAACGGCGCTTGTGCTCGAGCTCTGCAAGCGGATTCGTCTGGTCCATGAATTGAGAGAGCTGGGATGACATGAAAAATTCTTTGACCGATCCGATGACGGGACGGGCATTGATCAGCTGGTTCGGTGTCAACGTGGCGATATCGAGCGTTGACATTCTATCCTTAATAATGCGCTCCATGCGGGCAAGACCGACGCGGAATTTATTCTGAACCAATTCGCCGATCGCGCGGACACGGCGGTTACCCAAATGGTCAATATCGTCCGCTTCTTTGTTTGAATTATTAAGCCTGATCACTTCCTTCAAAATCTGAACAACATCTTCTTTTTGGAGGACGCGGTATTCTTTGGTATTCGGAAAATCAAAACCAAACCGCTGATTGAGCTTGTACCGTCCGACGCGGCCGAAATCGTACCGGTCAAAACTGAAAAACATCTTATGAATAAGCTCGCGGGCGTTATCTACCGTGGCGAGGTCACCGGGACGGACGCGCTTGTAGACTTCCTGCAAACCTTCTGCTTCGTTGCGCGAAATATCCTTATTAATCGTGCTCTCCACATATCGGTGATTCAAATCGGTGTCCACATCGGTAAAGAGCGCCAAAATTTCTTCATTCGTTGCATAGCCAAAAGCGCGGAGTAGCGCAGTCACGGGGACTTTGCGTTTCCGGTCAACTTTGACGGACATCACATCATTAAAGTCAGTTTCAATTTCGAGCCAGGCGCCGCGGTTCGGAATGATCTTTGCGCCGCACATCCTGCGTCCGCGGATGATATCGGACGTAAAAAAGACGCCGGCAGAACGGATCAGCTGGCTGACGACGACGCGTTCAATGCCGTTAATAATGAACGTGCCGCGATCAGTCATGAGCGGAAAGTCGCCGAGATAGATTTCCTGCTCCTTAATTTCTCCGGTTTTTTTGTTGACGAGTTTCGTCTCAACGCGCAACGGCGATTCGTACGTTACATTTTTTTGCCGTGCGGTCTGCTCGTCGAAGCGAGGCTCATCAAGATAATAATCAAGAAAATATAACTCAAGATCCCGGCCGATAAAATCTTTGGTCGGGGAAATTTCTTCAAAAAGCTCTCTTAATCCTTCACGGAAAAACCAGTCGTAGGAGTGACGCTGAACCTCGATCAGGTTTGGCAGCGGGACCGCCTCATGCAGTGTAGTAAAATATTTACGTGGCGTAATATTCTGTGGCATGTAATTTCTCCGGTCTTAAAAAATTAAGCGTAGTATAAAAACCCCCTCTTCCCGCTTACAAATAAAAGGCGGAAAGAGTATACCCCGTTGTAGATTATTTATGAATTGTCGTCAAACCCCATGTATTATTTGAGGGCTTCCGTTTCAACCATATGGAATTATTCACATTAAATTTGTGAAATCCATATGTTTGAGGAACTTTTTCGTAGGTGGAGCATAGCAAAATCTAATGATTCTTGTCAAGTCCCCACCCCCAGGCAGGTAAAAAAATTGATTTTTTAGCTAATACTGGCAAAATAAATAGCCCATCCTTCATCACGGAAGGATTAATCATCCCCACTTATTCACAGGTTATCCCTATAGTCGTTCTTTGACGACCTGAACATCGTCCCAGGGGAGCAATGTCCCTCCCGCTACCGCCATTGATTTTTCCCCGCCCTTTCCCGAAATCATCACAACATCGCCTGCCTGGGCTTTGCCGATCGCCCGTCGTATAGCTTCGCCGCGATCCGGAACGAGAAAAAGATTTTCACCCTCGGTAACTGCTTTGCCGACATATGAACGAACTCCCTGCGCAACCTCGCTGATAATCTGCTGAGGATCTTCATCGTACGGATCTTCGTTTGTTATAAAAATGACATCGGCATATTCTGCTGCAACAGCGCCAAGCTTTGGACGCTTCGCGACATCCCGACCTCCTCCTTGCGAACCGAGCACAACAATTAACCGTTTCGGTTTTAACAAGTGAAGTGCTTCATACGCAGAGCGAAGACTTGCCGGCTCATGCGCATAGTCAACAAATACCCGAAATCCTTTTTTGGTCGGGATTTCCTGCAGACGACCGGCCGGTGCCGCGCTCCGCTTCAACGCCGAAGCGATATCGGGAAGCGATATACCCAGGAGCAAACATGCGGCAGTTGCGGCAAGCGCGTTGTAGACGTTATGGGTTCCAAGAAGAGAAATAGAGAATGGGGTTGATTTGATCGTAAATGTGGACCCTGTTTCCCCTGAAACTACCTGCTGTGCGGTGAGTCCGCCTTCCTGGAAGTTTCGATCATCATGCGTCGAATACCAGGTGGTGCGGTCTGCAAAAAAATGTGAAAAAAAATCATACGTGGAATCATCCCGGTTCAATACGGAATACGTGGGTATGTTTTTATCATTGAGATGTTTCAGCGGCCTCCTGATGAGCGAAGAAAACAATCTGCCCTTTGCTTCGCGGTACTTTTCAAACGATCCGTGCGATTCGATATGCTCCGGACTCATGTTCGTTAACACGGCCATATCATACTCAATGCCGTAATGCCGGTATTGCCTGATGCCCTCGGATGTCGTTTCAATAATTGCATATTCGCACCCGTCATCACGCATGCGGGCGAGCAGTTTTTGCAACTTGAGCCGTCCGGGCATCGTCATCTTGAGCATGTTCGGCCATTCTGTGTCCCCGACTCGGAACGAAACGCCGGTAGTAAACCCGACACGCTTCCCCATAGCCATAAGAACCTGTGCAATGAGATGCACAGTGGTTGTCTTTCCTTTGGTTCCCGTCACGCCGATCACAATCATCTTGCGCGACGGATGACCGTAGCGCCATGCGGCAAGTGATGCGAGGAACCTATGGTACCCCAGCAACATATTCTCCGGGAGAAGAAACTTAATGAATTTCTTGAGTGCGTAGATTGCGGCGTTTAACATACCAAGATGCGATGAGAATGATTAACACGGCTCCTATCAGATTACACATCAGATCATTGGCGGTATCTACACCCGATCCCAGTCGATTGCCGCCGGTAAACATGTCCTCGATATACTCCTCAAGCTCGTACAGGACGCCGAGGAGCATGCCGCACGATACGGCAAAAAATGCGTGCCATTGTATCTTCATCGAGAGTTTTCCTGACGCGATCAATCTCCAGATAATCGCAAAAAATACGAATCCTATTGATGCTCCACCCGCTGTATGTGCAGCCTGATCATACCATTCATATCTGCCGTAAAAATGGGCGATGTCTCCTAATGCGTCCCAGCTTACCCCTACCAGTGAAAGCAGGAAAACCATACCGGGAAGGGACTTTCCAGTCGACTTCAGCAATGCGCTCGATATCCATTCTAAGCCGATCCAGATAAATAGCAGCGTAAACATCAGGCCAAACCAGGTAAAATCGAGCGTGTAATGAAGCACGTCGATCCAGTTCAAAAATTCGAACACTAACCAACCGGTAAAACCAGCGCGGGCGATCCAATGAAGAAGTTTGTCGATCATACTCAAGTATTTTGATTTAATATACCCTTGAAATGAAGCAGGAGAGGGTTCTCTCCTGCACAAAACGGTTTAGCGCAACGCGGGTTGTGTTTATGAATCGAGAGTACTCAATTCTTCTTCGGCGCCCAAAGCACCAATAACAATCGCACTACCCAATACGAGACAGGTGCCCGCAGCAGGTGAGAGCGAATGCATGATGCCGCTAATCCAGTTGCGATATGAATCAAAGAACAAGAGCGGATTCAAATCTGCAAAGCTGAAGATAACACCTACAGCGCACAACCCAACCACATACGTAATCACGTTTTTCATGAATACCCTCCAGAAAAAAGTTGCTATTTATTCGGCTTCATTTCAAAAATGTATTGTAACGAACACTTAAAATACTACCACATCCTCAGATGGTCTCATATACTGACGTCATCTATTGCGACCGTATCACATTCCCCATCGGATCAAGCTCAACGAAGTGTTGAGCCTGACCGGTGACAAATGCTGAGCATTGATTTTGCGGCTGGTCATCTGCCGATACCCGCGGACTATGCGCGATGTCGCCTACCCATCCCGGTATCAAGTCATTTGAAAGACACGGGCCCTGTGATAAATCTTCCCCTTCCAGGTAGCGAGCACGCCATAATTCTTTTGCCCTATCCGCGGCAAGTTTTTTGTCCTGTTCTAGTTTCACCTCTACAGTACCGATGCCCGTAAGTGCGTCAACAGTGTCAGTAATATCATCCGCGGCCGTTCGTGTATTCGTGTTCGTCGCTGTTTTTGTGCACGCTGAAAGCGCTGTAACAAGAACGAAGAATAAAAAAATGCTTACAACAATTTTAGTGCGACGCATCATACAGGTTTTTTGCCTTGAGTATATTTTCCTGCCGACGATTTTATTTTTTGAGTCGCCAAAAGATTCTTGCGGTGAAACGCGGTTGCAGTGGCATATCGGGGATGTGCAGATGCGCGACGGGAGTATTTCATACAGGAAGTATACATTTTGAAAGAGTAAAAAACAAATGAACACCAGGCCGCCCCCATCCATGATCAGGAGCGTAATACAAGCCAACACAGCCCGGGTCTCCCGACCCGGGCTGTGTGTATTTTTGTACTCGTCGACTTATTACCCCTTCTTCAACACGTCCACCTTGTCCAGCTTCTCCCAGGGGAACTCGACGTCGGTCCGGCCGAAGTGACCGTAGGCCGCTGTCTTTTCATAGATCGGCTGTTTGAGATTCAACTGTGAAATAATATCAGCCGGCTTGATCGGAAAATGCTTACGGACCAAGTCTTCAATGTCACCGTTTTCAAGTGTACCGGTACCAAATGTATTAACCATGATAGATACCGGTTCTGCTACGCCGATCGCATACGCCAATTGAACCTCGCATCGTTTTGCCAAACCTGCGGCAACGATGTTCTTGGCAATATACCGCGCGGCATATGACGCGCTTCGATCAACCTTCGTCACGTCTTTACCGGAGAAGCACCCGCCGCCGTGTGCGCCGACACCGCCGTATGTATCAACAATAATTTTGCGTCCGGTAAGCCCCGTGTCGCCGGGCGGCCCGCCAATGACGAAGCGTCCCGTTGCATTGATGAAAAATTTAATCCGGTCCGTATACCAATCACCAAGCACGGGTTTGATCACATGTTCTTTTATGTCCGCGCGGAGCTTTTCCATTTCAACATTTTCCGAATGGTGAGCGGCAATCACCACTGTCTCTACGCTATGCGGCTTGTCATCTACATATTCAACGGTTACCTGTGATTTGCCGTCCGGTCGCAGATACGGAAGGGTGCCGTTTTTTCGGACCTCTGCCAGTTTGTGCGTCAATCGATGCGCGAGTGATATGGTCAGCGGCATGTATTCCGGCGTTTCATCGCACGCATACCCGAACATCAACCCCTGATCGCCTGCGCCCTGCTCCTTGCGTTCACCGGTGCCGTCCACGCCCTGGGCGATATCCGGCGACTGCTCATGAATCGCGCTGATCACTCCGACGTCTGAATAACAAAAGCCGTATTCGGGCTTGTCGTATCCGATTTTTTGGATGGTCCGACGCACGATTGCCTGAATATCGACGTACCCGGTTGTTTTCACCTCACCGCCGATAACCACAAGACCGGTAGTAACGAATGTCTCAACCGCTGAATGGCAGTCTTTGTCTTGCTTAAGCAATTCATCATACACCGCGTCAGAAATCTGATCGCATACTTTATCCGGATGCCCTTCGGTCACGGATTCTGATGTGAATAGTCGTTTGCGCTGTGGCATATTTTTTCCTTATTACTTAAAAAAACTTCTTACTGGTGATAAGAGGGCGCGAACACATTTCCTTCTTATCTTTTCCCCGCCATAAGCGGGAATGGATGTGGCACCACTCGCATTTCTGCGCGGTTGCCGGGAGGTCATAGGGCCAGTTCCCTCGCTCCGCTCACGATAAGATATTAAGTTGTTAATATCAGGATAGCAAAATAAGCGCGGAAGTCAACTACATGCTTTTGTGAGAAACCGAATTTTACGGTTTCCAGTTTTTCGTAGATAGCAGCTTACTCTTATTTTATTTAAGTACAATTGTCCCCTCACCTTCAAAAGCAATGGATATTTCTTCAATTACTCCAAAGCGATTTGAGGAGACAAAACCGCCAATAAAAGAATCGCCAACAATATTAAGTCTAGTAAGCCAGTTATCAGAATAACTTTTATTACTATCATTGTAGGGAATCGAGGTAAAGCTAACATTGCTTAAATCGAATAAATATTGCGTATAACCTTCTTCTGATGGTGTGCTAATAAGTGAGTTTGGCCTGAATAAATGCCCGCCTTTATTCCCCAAATAAATATAAACAGATTCATTTTGTGCAATTGTCCCTATTTCACTTGATGTACCCGCGGCCGTCTTAATATACAAATAGCCGTTAGAAATTTTACCTGTCGAGGCTAAAACAAATGAGTTATTTTGGAGGAATTCTAGGGCAATTCGATTATTTTCTTCTTGATCGTTAACTGTAAACTGTGGTGAAATTATTCGTTTTTCATTGACTGTTATAAATTTCCCTTCCCTTTTTAACTGGGTAAATTTATCGAAGGCCGTGGGTTGCGTAATAAGATTAATGTTATTTAGATCAATAGCATTAATATTAATCGGGACACCGGAATTTATATTTGAATTTGCAGCATCAGGCTTTGTATTATTTACAAGGAATACAGCTAAAAATGTACTCACCACCGCAACAACAACTAAGATAGCGTAGCCAATCAATGATAATTTATTTTGTTCGTTCATATTCTTTTTCAAATTCTGGTAAGAAGACTTTATAAAATAGTAAGCCAAATAAAGTTCCAATAATGAGCACCAGTAGATAATGAAAATGTTTTGGAAATTTTTGCCATATTTTGAAGTACTTTTTAAAGCCTCCAGATAATTCAATTAGAAGCAGCGAACTCGGTATGAAAAAAACGTTAAAAAGTACAGCAATAATAAATACTAAAAAACTTGTTTTAACGGTAACAAACAGAAAAACAGTGAATATTACGAATCCATACAGTAATACGAAGCTTAAGATGGCAATTTTACTATTTTGTTTTAAAAAGTCAAACACCTTGGCGGTTTGTTACTTTATTGTTTCGACCAAGTACCACATCCATGAGAAGTAAAACCTCTATCGGATGACGCAATTGTTATGATTGCGGGGTCACTTGTGTTTTCGTTCGTAATGATTTCATCGATTGAACCGCCAAAACCTGACAGCCGTGCATAATAGCAGGAGTCACCGCCAGAGCTTTTATAAGTTCCGCCCTGAATATCGGTGCCTAATATGTATGTTCCATCACTAAATGTCGCCTGGCTATCCAAAATTGTTGAAAGATCCTGAGTCCAGATTCCACAATTGCGCGACTGAAAGCCCTTATCATTTACATCAACTGTTACTATAGCTGGGGCACCGGCATTCTCATTCATAATTATTTCGTCGATTGTCCCGCCAAACCCGCTTAAACGAGCAAAATAACACCCCGGTGATGATACGCGTTGTCTATAAGTTCCAGGCTGGATATCAGCTCCAACTACATGGCTCCCATCACTAAAGTGGGGCATCGAGGGGTCGCCAGTCCGCATTCTTTCTTGAGCATCTTGCTGCGTCTTTTGTTCTGCATTCAATTCAGAATTAGTTGCTTGATTACTCGATACGTAATTTGTATTTGAAGGTGACTTATTAACTGCACTACTAATTATTCCAGCCAGAAAAAGAAAGATAATTATTGTCCAAATCGGATGACGAATAAACCAATTTCGAAGGTCACTATGACAATTTGGGCATTTAGACGCTTTTGGATCAATTTGTGTTTTGCATCGTGGACAAGGTTTCGCTTTAGTTGTGTCGCTCATAAAAATTAGTTTACTAAAATAAATATATAGCTTGTTATAAATCTTCACAATCCTTTTTCTGCACTATATACATCCTCTTCTGTAGTTCACCAAAAAAGTAGATACCCTCCAGTGAATAATTGCTATGTGCCTCCAGAGACCCCGCTGCGGGTTACTTTTACATTATAGAACGAAATTAGTAAAAAGGTACTTATACCTATCTAACCTGGGTGTATATATAGTGCCCTCGACAGGAGTTGAACCTGTGTCCCAGGCTTCGGAGGCCTGTACACTATCCACTGTGCTACGAGGGCATGGATTACTTCACTTCCTGGTTTTGTAAAATTGCTTTCATGTTCTCAATATCTTCCGGTCGGCCAAAATCCATCCAGCGGTCAGAAAGCTCCACGACTTTCACCTCGTTCCGTTTGGCTAAATAAGAGACGGCGTCAGTTATTTCATATTCTCCCCGCGGAGACTTTCCGACATGATTCAATGCTTCATATACCCGGGGAGTAAACGTATATAGACTCGTGTTAATAAGATTGCCGAGGTCTTCCGTCGGTTTCTCCACAATCCGTTCAAGAGACATGTCAGCCTTTGCCACGAGAACGCCCATGCGTTCGGGATGCTCATGCCGAATGCCCGCGACATAGGTAAACGCATCATGCTTTTCCCGCATGATCCTCAGATCCCTTGTAGAATAATAATTATCACCGGCAATTGATACAAATGACTTGCCTGCCAGATATGATTCAGCGGACATAATAGGAACGGCGGTCCCATATTTTTCAGGTAACACAGAAAACTGGTCAATAAACGTAATAGGATACGTATGTAATTTTGCAAACTCTTCGATGCGCTCTTTCTTGTACCCCACGACCAGATAGATGTGCAAAAAACCCGCTTCCATAACATTATCAAGCACATATCGTAAAAAGGGCCTGCCTTCCACCTCAATCAGGTGTTTTGGCTTATGTTCGCTGAGTTCTTTCATCCGCGTCCCCTTGCCACCGGCAGAAATAAGAATATCGGTAATCATAGTATGGGCATATTCTAGGTAAAATTTGCGCTTCTGTACATACGCAATTTACCGCAGTGAGCGGACCAGAGTGTACAGACGATAGGCAAACGGCTTCACCGGAATATCGAATGTACCGACGAATGAAACAAGCTCGCCTCCGAACCCCTGTTTGAATCGGGTAATGCCGGCCCACGGATGTTGACGAGCCGATGCATCGCCGACTCCCGTACCGTCAGTATGCGATCGATGCACCAGTTGGCTTGGCGCTATCCCCCAGAAATCGTACCATGCGGATCCGCGCTTTTTTGCATCCTGAATCTGTCGCCATTGTAGGAGATGCGGCGCCATGACATTGCGCGCCGTATTTGATGATGCGCCATGCATATATGTTGTCGTGTCACCGAACGTCGACACGATATTCGCCGCGATGACCTGTCCTTCGTATTCTGCAAGATACAACATGAGCGTGTCAGCAGGCAACGCCTCAAACATGTTTTGATAATACTCCTGCCCGTGAGATCGAAAACCGTCTCGTGCAGTCGTTTCTTCATTCAATTTCCAAAAATCCGGAACACCTTCAACGCCGGCCGTCCGTATGTGCACACCTTTGCGCTCCGCTAAACGAATATTGTATCTCGTCTTTTCATGCATCGCCTGCAACAATTCTTCTTCAGTGGGTTGAAGCGAAAGATACTGGGTATCAGCCGGCTGAATAGCGCGAGATTGGATTGCCCCGAGTTTCTCTAACGGAGAGCCAGCCGATGCTGAAATGGGCGGCTCCACCCGAACAAAAAGCGTGTTCGCATTCTTCGCTTCGGCGCATATTCCCTGCACACATTCGCGCATGGCATTGCGTTCATTCGCGTTTTCGATGACCGGCCCTCGAGGGACAAACCAATATGTCTGTCCGAACGGGAGCGGCATTTCGATAACGAGCGCAACTCCGTTGAGCTCGGAACCGTTAAAAAAACCGTAACGAAATATCTGTCGTCCGTTCTTGTGTTGAAATTCCCCCCACGCCCACGACTGCAAAAACTGGCTTCGTTCCCGTGAAGCGACAAACGCATCCCATGCATGCTGATCCTGTATCTGGCGGATGTCCATATTATTCGCCGCGTACCGCCTGTCCTCCAAGTATTTTTAACGCAGCACGAACACGCTGATCTACATCTTTAACCGTACCGCCAACTTCCGTAAGCGCGGATCGCGCCTGTTGAATCGTGTAGCCGAGCGCCACCAGGGCATTCACATCTTCTGCGGTAGGCTGTGCTTTCTTTTTGCCTCGTTCTTTTTTTTCAAAAGCGGCCTTAAGCTCAATCACCAGCCGCTCGGCCGTTTTCTTGCCGATCCCCGGAACCTCTTCGAGCGCCCCTGCGTCTCCCGCGGTGATTAATTCAATTAATTTTTCTACTGAACTTTTACTTAATATACTCATCGCCGTCTTAGGACCGACAGTAGTGACATGTAATAACTTTTTGAATATTTCCAGCTCCTCAACGGTCAAAAATCCAAAAAGCTCCATAAGATCCTCACGGACATTGAGATGCGTAAAAATATCGAGCCTGTCACCAACGGCATACTCTTCAATAAGAGACGGCAGGACGCACACCTGATAACCGACTCCCTGTGTATCAAGAATGATCCGTTTATCGGAAATATGGCGAATAACGCCGGAAAGATGAGCAATCATACTGTCAGTATATACAAAAAAGTAAAAAAAATCGATGAACCGATTAACGATCCGGATTGCACAATTGTCGCAGTCGTTGCTATCTATTCAGAAGAAGCCGGCACTTGTGGGGTAACTGTTTTGCGCAACTGCTGAAAAACCATGATGTACAGCGCGCATATGAGCACATCGATAATAGTCCCCAAATTCATCTGCGTCGAGAATATCGCTGAAGCAATTGAAAGAAGTGCGACACCGATGGTGATCCACTGTGCCCAGCCGTATATCCGCCATACCGCAAACAGGGTAACCAGCAATACGATGATTTGTAAGAACAGGACGAGCAAAAATCCGGCTTTTGAGCTTATAGTGATTTCCCCCGAA
The DNA here is from genome assembly GCA_041671025.1 of Patescibacteria group bacterium. Taxonomy (GTDB): domain Bacteria; phylum Patescibacteriota; class Patescibacteriia; order UBA10025; family UBA10025; genus JBAZCI01. The sequence continues at coordinate 62,932 of JBAZCI010000002.1, forward strand.
ACAACGACGACAAAAAAAGTAAAAACCAAAAGAATGACGCTGAGCGCGTACCATGCGACAGCGATAATCCATGATATAAACTGCCACCGAGTCCTCTTAATTTCGTCGATATGGAAGCGCATAGGTTATGTGAAATGCCCCTTTAGCATATCATGAAATATGCATATTGACCATGAATACTGACTCATTCTTGACGTATGCACCTATAGGATAGTAGGATGACTTGAAAACTTCGCTTTTTTGAAAACGAAATACTACTCACTGTCCAATAAAAAGGAGATCTCATGAAAACTGAACTACCCCCTTTGCAGCGTATTGCAGAAGTGTTTCCCTACTTAGCCGAGCAATACACATCGCTGACGCACATCACCAATACGCACGCTCCCGTGGTCCTGCGTGGAGAATCAGGAACAGGCAAAAGCCTGCTCGCCCAATGTATCCATGATGATAGTGCTCGTGCAACCTTTCGGTGCACCAAAAGAAACCTGTCACAAATTCCAAATGACCTGCTTCCGAGTGAGCTGTTCGGTCATATGCACGGTTCATTTAGCGGTTCTCGCAGGAATCGTATTGGTCTGATCGAACATTGCAATCAAGGCACTCTCATCATCGAGGACTTCACGGAAATGTCGCCGCTAGCCCAGGCAATGCTTCTGCAATTTCTAGATGATCGCACCATTTACCGAGTCGGGGAAAACGAACCACGCTCAATTGACGTACGCATTATTGTCACTACAAACAAAGATGTCCATGAAGCGATTGAAACCCGGCATCTCCGCGAAGACTTGTGGTTTCGTCTTTCTGTCGGTCATGAATTCACCCTCCCGCCCTTATGCGATATTCCGGGATGTCATCTAAAAAGTGTTCTTGCTCAAATGGTAAAAAACGTACGCGAAAGCGAACCACAATTTGGATGCAACGGTCACTTTGAGATTGATGACGCCGTTCTGGAATACGCGGCGCTTCATGTGCGAGGCAATTTCCGGGGGCTCCTGAAGCTGGCACACCACATTGCGCTTATAGATGCCGAGCACATAGGTTTTCATCAGTTACCGGATTGGCTGCGTTCAACAGGTGATATCCCTGCTCATGTGTGGAAACAGATGAAAAGAGATGAGAGAAAAAAATGCGCGCCACAAATTCTCGCTTCTCATAACGGCAATATTTCTCAAGCTGCTCTTTCTCTGGGCATTTCCAGATCGACCTTTCAACATTATCTGTGAAAAACTCGACACACATCTCACAACGTGAGGTGTTTTTTTATACCAAAACAATCATACGAAATTCTAGAAATTTTTCTACTGAGCAACTGAATTACATTCTGCCCCGACTCCCGCTCCTCCACCGACAATGACCGTACCGCATCCCTTCCCGACTCCTGATGCTTTGAAACTGTACTCGAGACTAGCTGGAAATTTGATCTGTTTCTCTGATGTTTCACTACCAGCATACAAATCACCGCTGAACACAGCGTATGACTTCATTTTTTTATTTACCGTGTAATACCCGGTGATAGTACCGGTAATTAAAACGCCGGTATTGTTTTTAAATTTTACATAGCTTCCAATTTCCACACTTTTCGGTTTCACATAAATAATAACGTCTTCAGCCTTAATACTGACAGTTACATGATCTGAGGTTGGTGGGTTAGCCACCCAACCATCCGGTCCAGCGCAACCAGCCAAAAGAACGCTGGAAATCAGTATTATTCCCACGAGTAGGACTTTTTTGAATGGAGATTGCATATACTCACCTCCTTTCTGAATACTTTGAATTTACTACTCTCGATTGTACAAGTCAATTGGCACAAATCACTTTTTTCATTGACGACAGCCGCGCCTTCCCTCCAATCCTTTTTTCGACTATACTGTATACTCAAAAAAGTGAAACTATGAAATTCGAAATTCATTCTCCCTTCAAACCGACTGGTGACCAGCCGCGCGCTATCAAAGAACTCGTCTCCGGACTAAATTCCGGTGCCCAGGATCAGACGCTCCTAGGCGTTACCGGGTCGGGGAAAACATTTACCATGGCAAATGTCATTGCACAAACGCAACGGCCGACGCTTATCATTTCCCACAACAAAACGCTTGCCGCACAGCTCGCCACGGAATTTCAGGAATTTTTCCCGAATAACGCCGTCCATTATTTCGTATCCTACTACGATTACTACCAACCCGAAGCGTATATTCCCCGCACGGATACGTTTATCGAAAAAGAGACGAGTATCAATGAAGAAATTGACCGACTTCGACATGCATCGACTCAGGCGATACTTTCACGCCGGGACGTGATTATCGTCGCATCCGTCTCATGCATATACGGACTCGGTTCACCGGCAGAATATAAAGGGCTCGCACTTTCGCTCAAGAAAGGCGCAGACTACGTACGAAACGACCTCCTACAGCAACTGGTTAAAATGCGCTACGACCGCAACCAGCTTGATCTGTGGCGCGGAACGTTTCGCGTAACCGGAGAAGTTGTAGAAATTTTCCCCGCGTTCTCGGAGGATTCTTTCTACCGGCTTCATTTCTTTGGAGATACGCTGGATAAAATTGAGGAACTTGAATCACTCACACTTAACAAGAAAAATGAATTAACAGAGGTGGACATATACCCTGCAACCCACTACGTCACGCCAACCGATAATACCAATGCGGTTATCGCAACCATCCGAAAGGATTTGGACGCTCAGGTCAAAAAATTCCTTGCCGAAGGAAAGCATCTCGAGGCGGAACGACTCAACCAACGGGTAAATTTTGATCTCGATATGATAAAGCAGACAGGCTACTGCAACGGCATTGAAAATTACTCCAGATATTTTGACGGCCGGGCGCCAGGCACACCGCCGTATACGCTGATCGATTTCTTTCCAAAAGACTTCCTCCTGTTTATTGACGAGTCACACATGACGCTCCCTCAAATTCGCGGCATGTATGAAGGCGACAAGGCACGAAAAACATCGCTCGTGGAGTATGGTTTTCGCCTACCCGCCGCCCGCGACAATCGGCCGCTGAATTTCGATGAGTTCACTCAACGCATCGGACAAACGACCTACGTGTCCGCCACACCTGAACAATATGAGCTTACCCGCTCAACGCAGATCGTTGAACAACTCATACGACCCACCGGTCTGCTCGATCCCAAAATTGACATCCGCCCGACAACTCACCAGATCGATAACCTCCTCGCTGAAATCCAGGCAAACGTTAAAAAAGGCGAACGAGTCATTGTGACGACGCTCACCAAGCGCATGGCTGAAGACCTTGCCGATTATCTCCAGGACCTCAACATTAAAATACAATATCTCCATTCGGAAATCGATACATTTGAACGACTGGAAATCCTCCGCGATCTGCGCCTGGGCAAATACGATGTTATCGTGGGGATCAACCTCCTTCGCGAAGGACTGGACCTCCCGGAAGTTTCCCTGGTGGCGATTCTCGACGCGGACAAGGAGGGATACCTGCGCTCATACACAGCCTTGATGCAGGTCATGGGACGCGCGGCACGGCACTTGAACGGCCGTATCATCATGTATGCCGACCGAATTACCGGCTCGATGCGTAAAGCAATTAATGAAACGAACCGGCGCCGGGCGACACAGGAAGAATACAACACCGAACACGGCATCACACCGACATCAATCAAAAAAATGATCAAAGAATCTCGTCTTGCCGGCAAGAAATCTGACGAACCGCGCGCCCTGCCCGATTTCAACAAAATTCCGCCAGAAGAGTTTCCTCATATCATCAAAGACTTGGAAAATCAGATGGACATTGCATCTCAGAATTTGGAATTTGAAAAAGCTGCCAGCCTCCGCGATGAAATCACGGCAATGAGAGAGAACATGGGACAGCCTAAAAAGCGAAGTAGGAAATTCCAAAAAAAATAACTGCCGTTTCCATGTACTGCCTACCTGTACATGCGCGTGTTTTCAGGTATACTGGAGATAATACGTTGTACATCTTCCGTTTAGCCAGTTGCTCTTCGGCGGCTTCGATTGAGGATGCAGCCTGAGTGAGCAGTTCCCGACTCACTCACCCCTACTCCATGACAGTTTGTTTATCGGCCCCCAGCCATCATACGGCGTAAAGTACCACTTTGTAACGGGGAGAAGCCACTGACCTGCGTCAATGGATACCGCAATGAATGAACTCTCAATGAGTAGGGATTTTTTTATTCCTTCATACATACCCTAAAAAAGAGGGCAACCACGAAGGTTACCCTGAAAACTTGGTGAACGGAAAAAAAGCTAAAAGTGCGAAATACATTGAACAGTATACTGTTCTAACTCCAATTTTTCATCTCTGCCCATTATGTCCGAATCTTCAAGCGGACGTCCGTTCACTGAAGCAATGCCTGGCCCGAGTCTCTGAACGATGTGACAACCGTCTGTACTGTGAGTAATCTTCAGAGAAGGGGCGTGCGGTATTGCTACATGGGAATTGCCATTACTGCCGATAAGAATCGACCGTCGCTTAAACCTGTGCATCGGGATCATGCCCGGCGCTCCGCTCCGATGCTCGATTTCGACGACGAACTCCGGGCTCATTTTCGTAGCCGTTGTTTTTGCACTGCCTTCCGTTGCCTTCTCCGCCATTTTACTCTCCCGCGTAAAATCGTGAGGTACGATGTTGTGTTGTGTGAGCCATTATCATAGCACGCCTGCACAAGACGACAAGATGGGTTCCAGTGGATAATTCACAGATCAACGAGATAAACGGTTTACAAGTTTCTGCTATACTGTATCTACTCTACTTATGAAAAAAGTACTCGTTACGGGAACATTTGACCTCATCCATCCGGGTCATATATGGTTTTTAAAACACGCCAAAAAATACGGCGATCACCTCACGGTTATCATTGCCCGTGACCGTACAGTTGAGCAGGTAAAAAAACATCCCCCTTTTTACGGTGAACGGGTGCGACTCCGCAATATACAAAAAATTTCATTTGTCGATCATGCCGCCCTTGGAAATGTAAAAGACAAGATGGGCAGTGTAAAAAAAATGCGACCGGGCACGATTGTACTCGGATATGACCAGCGCGCATTTACCCACAATCTCGCGACTGAACTGGCAAAACGCGGTGTACGCCCGAAGATACTACGGGCAAAATCTTATTTTCCAAAAAAATACAAAAGTACAATCCTCAGAGACGCAGCATTGGTAGATCTCGCATCTTTTGACCATTCGCTGGTCATTGATATTCCCTACGCAACCCGTTATAACTTCGTGGGGAAAAGATTATACTCAGCACCAAGAGCGCTTCTGCATCACCGGGTCGCAAAACGGCTGAAAAAGGCTCATCAACTGCTTAAACGTCAGGGCTATCGGATTAAAATTTGGGACACATACCGTCCACTCTCAATTCAAAAAACTCTGTGGCAGAAAAAGTCTGACCCACGGTATGTCATGGACCCCCGGATCGG
>JBAZCI010000003.1:0-59311 GCA_041671025.1 Patescibacteria group bacterium
GAATGACAAAAAAACGATTCTCATTATTCATGGAACCGGTTCACACGGCCGTAAAGACTGGTACGGATGGTTGGGCGACAAGCTTACTGCTCTGGGTCACACGGTTATCGCGCCAAACTTGCCGGAAGCCGACAAGCCCGATCTGGAAAAGTGGCTGAGTACGCTTGAAACGTATGGTGGTCAATTAGACGAACATGCCATTATTATCGGCCATTCACTGGGAGGTCCTGCAGCTATGCACTTGATTGCCCGGCAGAAGAAAAAAATAGGCAAACTCATATTAATCGCTCCGACGCACAGTTCAATTGACTGGGATGAATATCGGAATCTGCATCCCGAAGACCCTGTTGAGTATCAGAAAAAATTTCATGCGCGAGAGGTTGATTATGCGGGTGTCCAGAAAAAAACCGGACAAATCGTGTACATGTATTCTGATAATGACGTGTACATACCTTCCTCGGTTACCAAGCAGTACAAAAAAGCATTAAAAGGCAGTTTTAGGCTTTTGCCCGGCCGTGATCATTTTACGGTAAGTCACGGAGACGCACATACGTTTCCTGAAGTTTTCACGGAAATTCTGGGAGAAGATCCTTTACCTGTAGGTATTTTTCCGGTTCCTGAAAAAGAGTTACCCGTTGAACTTCCCCGCGTAGAAAAGTATGAGCCGACGGGTACTGGCGAGTCCCCTCTCGCGGCAATGGATGCATGGGTACAGACGACATGTCCCCAGTGCGGAGGTCCCGCACAACGTGAAACGAACACCATGCCTCAGTGGGCCGGATCAAACTGGTATTTTCTCCGGTATTGCGATCCGCATAATGAAAAAAAAATTGCTGATCCGAAAAAATTGGCACACTGGCTGCCCGTTGATGTATATATTGGAGGCGCGGAACATGCGGTGTTGCATTTGCTCTATGCGCGATTCATATACAAGTTTTTATGTGATATTGAAGTCATCCCAAAAACACTGGTAAAAGAAAAGGGCGATGAGCCTTTCAAAAAACTAAAAAACCAAGGGCTGATTCTTGGCGAAGACGGACAGAAGATGTCCAAGTCCCGTGGGAACGTTGTGAATCCGGATGAGATTATCGGACAATTTGGGGCTGATACGATGCGGTTGTACGAAATGTTCATGGGGCCGTTTGAAGATCCGAAACCGTGGAGTACAAGGGGAATAATTGGCCTGCGACGGTTTGTAGATCGAGTTTATTTGGTGCTTAGTGAGCATATTAATAAAAGAAAAGAGTTTAAGCATTTACCTTCAAGGTCTATCCATAAGACAGTTAAAAAAGTTACAGAGGATATTGAATCATTTAAATTTAATACTGCCATTTCAGCAATGATGGAATTTGTTAATGGTCGAGATTGGGGTATGAAATTAAACAAGAATGGGAAACTTGAAGGTGATAGCGCTGATATGGATGCTATCGAAAAATTTATTAAAATTTTATCCCCATTCACTCCTCATTTAGCTGAGCAACTTTGGCAAGATTTATGCTCACGCTCAAGTGATCATTTTAAGAAAGAGAGTAGTATTTTTTTGGAAAAATGGCCAAAGTATGACGCAAAGATGATCATTGAAGATACGATGACCGTCGTTATTCAGATCAACGGTAAAATTCGTGATGAGATTGAAATGCCCGTTGATACTTCGGAAGCGGAAATAAAGGCAGCTGCATTGGCTCGAGAAAAAGTTCAGAAATGGCTTGCTGGCAAAGAACCAAAAAAGGTGATATACGTCAAAGGAAAATTGGTGAGCATTGTTGTGTAGTATGATCCCAGCGACCGAGATTCGTTATAATTATGATTATGCCAAGCGACTCTACACGGGGTCGCGTGATTTTGGAGATATCTGGCAGGATATCATTAAACATGGTGCGAATTTGGAGTTGGTGTATGAGCAGGTGTATGAAAAAATCATGAAGGCAATTCCCCAGCTGACCGGGTATGAGTGGGGCGAGGAGTACACCGATCCGTTTATTCCCATATATCTTGTTGATGCCGATGAGTCTTTTGCCAGACCGTTCACCGTTTCGGTGGATGAGGATACCTCTATGATGCTGGTCGATGTTCTCCTCCAGTTTGTTCACCTGAATCTGCGCTACGGGTTTCGTCTGGAGAGTGAACGCGACGGGGCAATCCAGTATATTGCCTCAAAGGTAGCAGAGGCCATGGGTATTGACCTTGAGGAGACATTTGCCGACCATGCCGATTTTCTTGCAGCAAAGCACGGCGCCGCCTATCGCACGTACGCATGGGATCTCGCCAAACATCCGGCGCGTTATTATTTGGACCAGCAGTAGCGCTTACGCTGTACGATTTCTTCTGGTACTATACAGGTATGGATATTATCAAAATTACTGGCAAGAAAATCGAGTCATTCACTATGCAACGGGTTCTCAGCGCCCTTCGTACAGGCGGGATGATCGTGTATCCCACTGATACCGCATACGGCCTGGGAGTGGACGCGTTGAATGAGGACGCGATCGGTAAGATTTTTATCGTCAAAAAACGCGTTCAAAAAGCCCTGCCCGTTATTGTGGCTAACCTGACCATGCTCAAAACTATTGCTGAAGTGAACCCGTTGGGGTTAAAGCTGGCAAAGAAGTACTGGCCCGGCCCCCTCACGATTATTTTCAAGAAGAAACCGTCCGTGCCTCTTTCATTGACGCTCGGCATGGATACGATAGGGGTAAAAATACCCAAATCGCCTGTTGCGCTAGAAATTCTCAAAGCATTCGGCAGGCCGCTCACGTCAACGAGTGCAAATATCAGCGGTACCGCAAATAACTATACGGTTGATGATGTACTGAAACAATTCCGAGACCAGGAATCTCGGCCGGATCTGGTGCTTGATGGCGGGGCGCTCGATGAAATCCCCGTCTCAACGGTGGTTGATACAACTAAAGGATCCATTCGTGTCTTGAGAAAGGGTCCGGTGGATATAACTAAATAATCATTTTCATGCTTCAGCAGCTGCACGTACATCTTCCTCATTATTTTTCGAAGCACGTTTCCCGGAAATTCATTTCGCTGGGATGGTCGGTGGGGTTTATGGATCTGGGCCAGGCTGCGGTGCTCATTTTTGAACCTGTTTTTTTGTATACGCTTTGGCAGTCGATTGTTCCGGTACTCGTGTTCTATCTTGCTGTATATCTCGTATATCTGTTCGTACTGCCGTTTACCAGTCGGTTGCTCGCACGGCTCGGCTTGGAACACTGTATTTTTTACAGTCATATTTTCCTGGTGAGTTATTTCATCTGCCTGTATGCGGGTGCCCAGTTTCCTCTGCTGCTCTTTATCGCCCCGCTTCTCCTCGCGGCGCAAAAGATGCTGTATTGGCCCGCTTTTCATATCGACTTTATGCTATTTGCCGATCGGGGTCAGCGAGGACGTGAAGTAAGTACGCTCCTTGCCATTAGTTCGATCATGTATGTTATCGGTCCGCTTGTCGGCGGCGTAGTGGTAGCCAAACTGGGTTTTGCCGCACTGTTTCTGTTTGTCAGTGTACTATTTCTCCTCTCGGCAATTCCGTTGCTGCGCATCAAGGAGATTCATCTCATCCAGCATATCCCGTATCGGTCCTTTTTTAGCCGATTGTTTCACCGCGGGAATAGGGATCAGCTCTATCGGTATCTCGGGTTTGGCGAGGAGCTTATCGTTATGTTTCTCTGGCCGATTTTTATCTATTTGATTATCAAAGATTTTGCCGTCATCGGTTCAATCGCGGCCGGTGCAACACTGCTCACGACATTAATTGTGCTGGTCATAGGCAAAAAAACCGATTCGCTTGCCCGGAAATATGTTTCCCGGTACGGCATTTTCGGATATATGGTTTCCTGGGTGGTACGGGCTGCGGCGACAACCAGCGGATTTGTATTCGGGCTCGATGTGTTGTCGCGCCTAACCAAAAGCATGCTTTTTGTACCGTTAATGGCTGATATGTATGATAAATCAACTGATGATGAACCTGTTGCCATTGCGATCTTTTTTGAACAGGCGTTGAGTATCGGCAAAGTACTTGCAGCTGCAGGCGCATTGGTGTGCGTTCTCATTTTTGAAAATCCGTGGCTGCCGATTTTCGCACTCGCCGGGCTGTTCACGCTTTTGTATTTACGGGGTTCATCGCGAGTTGCGCATGCAAAACCTTAGGGAACGGACGCAGGCATACGCCGCGCATCTTGGCATGAAGCCGACGAAATCGCTTGGCCAGCATTTTTTAGTCAATGAGGCAGTTCTCAAAAAGATTATCGGTACGGCAGGCGATATCAACGGCGTGCCGGTCCTCGAAATCGGGCCGGGTCTCGGCGTACTGACTGAGCAGCTGGTACAGGCTGGGGCACACATCACTGCAGTTGAACTTGACCGCACTTGTGCGGCTTTTTTACAAAAACAATTTAGCACGGTACCGGCAGTTCGAGTGGTTCAGGACGATATTTTCCGCTGGTTTTCGCTGAACAGGGAGGAATTATTGAAGGCAAATATCATATTGTTGCTAATCTTCCCTATAATATCGCCTCGCATGTGATCAGGCGTTTTCTCGAGGAGCCTCCCCGTCCGCACCGCATTACGGTGCTGGTGCAAAAAGAGGTGGCAGAGCGCATTGTCGCCGAGCCGGGATCGACGAGCGTGCTGAGCATCATGGCGCAGTCGCAGTCATCTCCAAAACTGGTCGCGACGATACCACCCGGGGATTTTTGGCCGGCACCGCAGATAGATTCGGCGCTGGTTGCTTTTGAGGATATCACGTGGAAATTCCCTGGGGTCAGTCAGCGGGATTTTTTCCGTATCGTTAAAGTCGGTTTTAGCGCGCGGAGGAAAAAGTTGGTCAATAATCTTGCCGGCGGCCTGCATCTTGATGTACAAAAGGTTCGTCAGGTGATGTCTTCTGTCCATATTGGAGAAAATGCCCGTGCGCAGGAATTAACGCTCGAGCAGTGGGCGGAGATAGTTGGCGCGTTGAAATAGTTGCGATTATAGCGCACCTTTTAGGGTGCGACCGTTTCAAGTTAGTTCCGCAAGGGTTATAGTCCGCACCCTGGAAAGAGTGCTCTAAATGTTATGATTCTAGCGCACCCCGCTGTGGGTGCGCGTAATTGTAATACTCGCGAGCGCAGGCACAGCGGCCTGCGCTGGGAGGGTAAAAATATTCTTTTATACCAAGCTTTTAGTCCCGATGAATCTCGAGATCCTGAAATGAATTCAGGATGAGGAAGAGAAAGAGCACCCTTTCTAGGGTGCGGGGTTAAAAAAATACTAAGCGCACCCACAGCGGGGTGCGCTTAGAGGTTTAAATTATGGCAAAGGGTGCGATGCCTGAAATATCCACAAAATCTCATTTGTAAAAAAATCCGTTCTTTTTGCAATATTTTAGTTCCCTATACTGTTTGACTTTTTTGGCTTTCTTTGCTATAATAGGGTGGTCTTATAGAGGTAGTTTTCAATAAAAAAGAGTCACTTACACTTCTGTGGAGCCGCAAACAAAAAATTCTGACGGTCTCGGCTTTGGACAACGTGAAAGCGGAAATGAAGTAAAACGTCGTAAGGTTGTTTTTGGCGCCGTACTCGCGATCGGTATCGCCTCACTGGTATTCGGGACAGTGGCATTTTTTCAATTACTCCGGTCACCGTTTGCCGCACCTGAAACAAATACGAATTCATCCGATGCTCTCGCGCAGAGCACGAGCGGTACACTTGAAGAGTTACGCGTCAAAGACACCGACGAAGATGGATTGAATGACTACGACGAGCTGTATGTGTATCGAACAAGCCCGTATCTGAAGGATTCTGACAGTGACGGTGCAACCGATGCTGGCGAGATTCAAAATTCAACCGATCCAAATTGTCCCACAGGCGTAGACTGTTTCCAGACGGCAGTTGCCAATACTAATTCTGCTACTGCGACAAATACTACAGAACAGACTCCCGTTTCGATCGATGCGCTCCGGCAAAGCCTGAGGGATGCAGGTGCTCCCGAGGCGACATTAAACGCGATGTCGGATGAAGAACTGCTCCAGATGTACAATGAAATTGTTGCTGAGGATCAAGGGACGGCGACTAATACAAATACGGGGCTTGATTCGGACCTTGCCACCAATAGCGGTTCACTCGATGCGGTCAATCAGCTACAAAATCTTCAAAATTTGAATGCGGCGGAGATACGGTCGTTTTTAGAGCAGTCAGGCGTGGATAAGGCGACGCTTGACGCAGTCGATGACGCAACGCTAAAAGCGACATTCGACGAAGCGCTCGCTCAAGAATTGAGTCAATAACCGATTCTGAAAAGTGAACACTGCAGGAAATAAAAAATTACGACTCCGACTCAAGGCTAAACTTATCCTTGGGATTATCGTGCTTACCGGACTTCTGGTGTGCGGAGGATACGTGCTTCGGCCTACGCCGGTACATGCTCAGGTTCCCGGATTTTTGGGCAGACTTGTGGCACAGCCGACTATTGTCGTTGCTAATCCGTGGCAGACCCTCAAAGATGCAGTCTGGAAAGCGCTGAAGACTGCAGGTGATATCGCGTACAAAAATACCTTACGCGCTTTTTTGAATAAGGCGGCGTACGAATCAGCAGTGTATATTGCTTCAGGCGGTACGGGACAGCGGCCGTTATTTTATACAAATCCCGGAAAAGCGGTCACCGAGGCCGGAGATGCCGCGGTAGGCGACTTCTTAGATAACGTTTCCAAGCATGTTTTTGGCAAGAGTCTGTGCGAACCAATCGACATTCAGACAAAAGTACGATTGGATATACTGGCTCGAAATGATAAACCGGATTTGCGGGGACGGTGTCCGCTCACCAAGATCGGAGAGAATCTGGAAAACAGTTTCAACAAAGCGAAAAGCACTCGTGGCACACTAATTGATTTTTCTTATAATTTTAATCCGGAAGCAAGCGAATTCGGCGCATTTATCACTCTGCGTGGGCAAATGGTGAATGCTCGTATCGATGCGGAACAGGAAGTGCGGGATAAAAGTCTGCTCGATAAATTTCAAGCGGTGACGGATAAGGTGAGCGGTTTTGTGAAAACTCCCGCTCCGTTGGTAGAAGCCGGCGTAGTCATTCCCCTGCAGGAATCATTCAAAGGATACACGACGCAGACCGGAACGATTGTCGCGGATGCGTTCGGAATTTTTACCAATACACTCGTATCAAAACTGCTTCAGCAGATTTTTATTAAAGGATTCAATCCGCAGTCCAATCCCGCTGCATTCGCAAGCAATGTGGGAAGCCGAGGAGGAGGTATAGCAGTCGCGCGCAGTATTTTTTCAAAAGTTGCCCAGCCTGACTATGTTGCCGGGGGTGCTGTCGATATCGTATCAGAACTTTCCAGTTGTCCTCCGGACGAGAATTACAACAATTGCATCATCGATAGCAGGTTTGCGCAGGCCGTACAGGAAAAACTGACGCTTCAGGAAGCAATTGACCGCGGACTGATCGACGGCAATAAAACATTCGGATTCACTGCAGACGGGAGCGAGCCTGAGTATCTCAATGGATATCCGTATCGTTCCCTTGTCATGCTCAGGAAGTACCGGATTGTTCCGGCCGGATGGGAGCTAGCCGCACAATATATTAAGAACTATTCGGGAACCAGCTTTTCATTGAAGGAGGTCATGGATCGATTTAACTTTTGTGGGCAGAATGTATGCTCAAATAGCTCAACGACAACATGTACGCTGAATATACGCACATGCGGCGGGACGTTTCCCGGTACGCAATGTGTTGATGACGGTCCGTGCGGAGGAAGCACCTGTTTGCCGGTAAATGATCCGGTATGTCCCGATACGAATGGCGATGGATCGAGCGACGGTACATGCACAGAAAAAGTAGACTACTCGCCTTTTTGCGGACTGGTAGATCCTAACTGGGTATTAAAAGCTCCGGAGTTGGTATGTAAGCGCGAGGGTGCCGGTGAACTTATCCAATCAAAGGATTGGGCAGAAAGTCCGAATGCCTCGACGGTGACCGCAGAGGGCGAGGTTGTACCTAAAGAACCGCAGGTAATCCGTCGCACTACTTGCGCGGACGAACAAACGTGTATTGTTGAAAATCCTGATGGTACCTGCCAGCGGTATGGATATTGTACTGAAGAAACGGACGTATGGCGTTTCCAGGGTGAATCGTGCGACGCGCAATATGCGAGCTGTCAAAAATATACCAAGCCTGACGGTACACAGGTCTCGTATCTTCGGAATACTGTGGAGTACAACAATTGCAGTGCGGATAATGCGAGTTGCAAATGGTACTGTCAGGAGAAAAATTCCAGCGGCCAGTGGCAGTGCGACTACGGTCTTACTTCCGCGGGTACTCAGAATCGACTTTCCTTTGACCGTGATGCAAGCACCTGTTCCGCATCGGTTGCGGGATGTACGGAATTGATCCGGACTGCTTCGGGAAGCGGAACGAATCTTCTCTTTGACTCAAGCTTCGAGCTGGGAGATGAGACATCTGCAACGAATCCTACTGAATTTAATAACTGGAATATTGCAACAGCAAGCGGCCTCGTGGTGGAAAAAACAGCAAATGACGCCTATTCTGGACAGTACTCCTACCATTTAACAACATCCGGAGGTACGGGTGGTATTTTTGAAGTATCATCTTCTCCAACCCAAACACCGGAAATTTTACATACGAGCGGTAGATATACTTTAAGTGTCTATGTCAAAGTCGTAAGCGGTCAAATCATACTCAACTTAAATGGTTCGACGGTTACTCAGGGGATAACAAACGAGTGGCAGCGTCTTTCTGTGACCGGTGAATTAGGCACAGGTACTGCATTTGTTGCCGTCATTTCAAGCGGTCCTGCAGAATATTATGTTGATGCTATGCAGCTGGAACGCGGCGGACTTACGGAATACAAAGATTATGGATCGGTGAACAAAGTGTATCTGAACGGCAGTCGCCGGAGCTGTGATCGTCAGGATATCGGCTGTGCCGTGTACACGCCCGTTACAACGGGTGCAGCTCCCGTCACCGGACAGATTACCGATGTTTCCGAATGTGAGGCGGGAAACCCGTTATCGTGCGACCAGTGTCCCGCAACATTTGTCGGATGCAAAGCATTTCGTGAAATGCCGGTAGAACATGTTCCTCGCCGTCCGGCAAGAGAACCGGTATCAATTGTTCCTACATCAGGAAAGTCGTGCCCTGCTACACAAGTGGGATGCGAAGAGTATACGAATCTTGACGAAGTCGCCCAGGGAGGAGAAGGTACGGAATACTACAGCTATATCCGACAGTGCGTGAAGCCGGATAATGCGGCCGCAAACTCCAAGAATTTTTATACCTGGATCGGCAGTGAAGAGTTTGGGTATCAATTAAAAGAATTTACTCTGCTGCGAAACAGTGCGGGAGCGCCCTGTACAAATCTTGGCGTGGATAATCCTGCGATCGCAAATCCTGCTCATCGATTCCCCAATTGCGTTGATGGCGTTGCTTTTGATGAAGAGAACGACGGGTCAATCGAACAACACGTTTCAGCAACATGTCCTGCGTCAGATATATTTACGAACCCTGACTGCACAGAATTTTACGATAATACCGGAAATATTTATTACATGCTCCGGTCTCGGTTGGTATTCGTGAGTGACGATTGTCATCCGTTTAAGAACACGACCGACACGCTTGAGAACCGAAATGTGACATACCACATGGTGCCGAGTGAAGGGACATCGTGTCAGGCCGCCTTTGCAGGATGCCGTGAATACAAAGGTGCAGCGGCAAGTAACGTGCGCACCGTTCTGACGTCAAATTTTGAAAACGGCTCGATTGCTCCGTGGACCTCGAACGCTGACGTACCGACCTCGCTGAACCCAAGCAATAACGCCACGCAGGCCGGTGGCCATTCGATGGTCGTATTCGATCTGAACTATCCGGGTCCCGGAATGGATGGAGCAAAAACAGTCGTTGATACCCTGGTTAAACGCGATACTGCGTATACGCTTTCATTCTGGGCGGCCGGTGGCGCCAACAATGTAAGTATTGAGGCAGCATTATATGATGGCACCGGTACGATGTTGAGCCTCGCAAATGGTGCATCAGCTCAATTTACCGGAACGGCGATTGCGCGCGCAGGAAATTGGAATCAATATACGCTTGGTCCGTTATACCTTGATGTCGCACCCCCGACCGGTACTTTCCTGTTGATTGGCGGTACCAGCGCGTTTTATCTCGATAACATTATTTTACAGGAAGTCGTAGATGACCTCTATCGCATCAAAGGATCAACCGTTGATTGTTCCGGGTATGAAAATTGTGCCGCCTATCGTGACAAAGATCAGCGCCTCAATTATTTGAAATCATTCAGCCGTTTGTGCGACGACGATGCGGTGGGATGCGAGGAAATGATTGTTACTCACAATAGCGATCAGCCGTTTGACGAAAATGTGCAGGTTACCCGAAGACAACGCGGAGATTATAATAATGATGGAAGGGTGGATGTGATCGATCGCGATTTACTCCGAAGCTACTTTGCAACGACTGAGCCAGGCGTTAACCGCGCTGATCCGTGGGCAATTATGGATGTAAATGGCGATGATTCCGTTACCAGTGCCGATGTGACGTATTTGGATGCGTATATTGCCGGCGGTCCCGCCCCCGATCCGTATCCACAGACATACGCGATTCCTTCAGATACGATTGTGACGGTGATCAATGATCCGGCTGTCCAATGCGCTGCATCGGAATCAGGTTGTACCGAAATGGGTAAACCGTTGATGGACAATGCCAATCAGGTAAGCGGTTACGAGACTTCATATATCATCAATGATCCTGACACGTATGCGACGACGATGTGCCAGCAGGATGAAAGCAGTTGTCAGGAGTACGCCAGCGATACCGGCGCCAGTTATTTCAAAGATCCGGGTGTCCGAACCTGTGAATATAAGACTCCAGCCGGGACAACCACTCCGGGATGGTATCGTACGGGGACATCAATTGGGTGCGGTATTGGAGGAACTGTCGGTTCTATTTCGTACGGATTAGTGGGAACATGTCCGGCGTCTCAAAGCGGATGTACTGAATACCGAGACCCTATTGATCCGCGCGGATGTGATGTGAGCATTCCTGCAAATCTGCCCAACGCGGGACGGTGCGACGCCGCGTCTTCAAGTCCGGGAGCATTCTGTGATACCAGCGCATACTGTGACGGAGGAGTGAATGACGGTAAACCGTGCGATGTTTCGAATCCGGATGCAACCTGCGGAACGGGAGTTACGTGTCAGGCTGATCCTCAGCATGCAGGACAGTGCGGTGCGGGATCATGCGTTGCCGTAGCTTCATGCGAGGCATACTACTATATCAATAATTCTACGGACGCGACATCCTGTAACGGCATCGTTAATGATCTGCAGGGATGCCGCTTATTCTACAATGCGTCGAATCCTCCCGCGCAGTATTATGCAAAGGGCACCAACAGCGGAAGCGTACCGTCGAATAATTGCGATAATAATCCGCAGACTCCCGCATCGCCCAACTGCGATTCAAATGAGCTGATCAAAGTCCAGCGCGACCGCGTGTGCAGTCAGTGGCTTGAATGTTCGGCCGGAACTTCGGTCAAGGACCGGAGCGGCAGCCAGGAGCAAGTGTGCCTGGAACGGATGCCGTGCAACAAGCTCGACCCTGTCACCGGCTTATGTGTGGGCACGCGCGCCTGTTCTGATACACGCAAATCATGCGTACGCGATTCAGACTGTATCAACGGAATTTGCATCGCGCTGGATGTGGATGTGACCTATCGCTGTTCCAACGCACCTTCTCAGACGTGCGTAACGAACGCCGATTGCGGAGCCGGACAATGTCTGCCGGCAAACCCGGATCGCGCATGTGCGAACGTTCCGTCTCAGCGGTGCGATAGCGATGCCGACTGTGGTGGCAGTTCGGGATCATGCCGAGTTGTGCAGAGTCCGAATATGACATTCACCAGTTCTGATAATGCATCAAATACCATTTCTTCTATCCAGAATATGACGGGGCTAGCGAAGCCGGGAATCGATTGGGGCGACGGACGGGTCATAGAGGGCACCTATCCCGTTGGATCTATGATTGAACAGGGTGTTACCGGTCCGGCAAGCAAGGATATGATTCGGGACGGTGATTTCTGGGATAATAATTTCTTGACACTCGATGAGCATAAACCAAATGACATAAGTACGCTTTGGACAGGAAACGGCACTTCATTCGGCAATTGGAGTCTAACAGGTTCTGCGCAGATCAAGGCGAATCTTACTGAACTCGGTGACGACGGTGCGATACCTGGGAATCCCCAGTTGAACGAAAATAATATATTGCAGGTAGATCCGGGTGATGACGTGCATGAAGGGTTATATTATCAGCTTGGCAAGTCAATCAGTGGGGGTGCACAGTATGTACTTTCTTTTAAGGCACGATACGAATCTGGAAATATAACGCTCAGAGACAGGTTACGTGTTGAAATTGAATATCTTAATGCTTCGGGAGTACGTATTGGCGGAGCTGTTCTTGGAGTTATTTCTCCTACGTCCAGTTGGCAGGAGTATATTCTCGGACCTCAGACGGTAAGTCCCGGTAGCGCTAATGCAACTCGGCTGAGTATAGTACAAGAATCAAGTTACTGTACTACAGCGACCACGAATGACGCGCTCTGCGTTGAAGGCGGCCCTGTGAGTACATGTACATCCATCGGCGGCACTTGCCGCGGTTCGGGACGGGCATTCTATCTGGACGACGTCTCAATGAAACCGATTTTGGAAACCAAACAGGGAGCGGATAACAAAGTTTCTCGCACATGTCGCATGTACCCCGGCGAAGATTCGCCGCTCTGCGAGTACACCGATTTTGACGGCGTGACTCACCGCGGGTGGAAAGGCTACTGTATTGAAAAAGATCCGAAGAATTCGTCGATCTGCCTGAACTGGTGGCCGATTGACGTCATCACCGGTGAGCCGAATATCTTCGGGCAGGAAGCGCAGGCGGGATATAATGACCGTTCGCCGCTCTATTTCTGCGAACAGGCCGACGGCGTATCGAGCAACGCCCAAGTAGTTATTCGTAAAACGAGCTGTGGGTCGCAATATGGATATTGCAGCAACCAGCCTTCACGGATATGCCTTGAGACTTCGAGTCCTATTTTCCCGACTGTTGGATGCGAAGGATTTCAGGGAATCTGTATAACAAATGCTTGTGTTTCGGGTACTAATCCCGTGAGTTATCCTACGGAATCATATCTAACTACGATTAAGGGATTTCCGGTTCAGTCAGGCGGGGATCTTAATTGTCAGCCTGAGGATGTTGATAAAGAATCATGGGACGGTAGTTGCACCCAACGCGGGGGCACTGATTCGGCTAACGCTAATGCAGTCGAAAATGGGTATGAGGTGACTCAGCAATTAACGAGTACTATTACAGAAACAAATATTGACTCAGTGCAAATTGAGTGGACAGAGAATTTCAATTTTGTATGGCCTCAAGTCGTATTCACGCTCAACAGGGTGCGCAGCAATTTTGTAGAGGAATTCCCATTGATTAATAAAAACTATCAATACAAACGTCTTGAGCAAAATATCGGAGGTACAAACTACGTCATCTGGCGTGTATATCCGCTCGAGTCGTGCCATGGTTCAATTCAGCCGGGGCAGGACTGTTTGTGGCTTGACCTCTTGTTTACGCCGGGTGGGACGTTGCAATATATACGCGCTGTCGGTGAAGATGCGACAGGTGGTCAAGACGAATTGGGTTCGTTCAATCTGAAGTTCTATCTCCGTGAATCATGCACCAATATCGTGAAGGTGGCGGGTGATGATGTCATTGCATGGGCAGACCGTGTATCCGCAGGAAGCGGCTATTCTGTCACGCCAATGGGGTATGGGCATACGCAAGACCTGTCACCGTTCGGCAGTATCCCTCCGCTCGTCGGCAATCCGGCGACATGGTATGGCAAGGAGGCAAATACACCGTTGTATGTGCAGGTTCCTTATATTTCCACGATAGATCGTGCCACACAAACACGCGCCGGAAGCCCGTACGGTTGTGAAAATGGCGTATGCGAAAAATCGCGATGTCTTGCGGGCGATAATTACGGAAAAGTATGTGATACGGTTGATGCACAGAAAACATGTGAAACAAAAGGCGGGTACTGTAGCGGGTTACTGTCGAATTCTGTACCGGTAACGACTGCGGCGAATGAATTTCTCCCTCGCCTGCAACGATTGTTTGCAAGTGCGCTGGAGGGATGGACATGGAACGGACTCACCGGACAGTATACTCGTGATGATGCAGCAACAGAAGTGGATACCTGGCAGCAATTATTTACCAACATGTCTATCTGTCCAGACAATCGTCGTCCATCTGATCCTGCCGCGGCAAACGCATACTGTGCAATCCAGCCGCAGGTAACCAATTTCACCTTGGCGGTTAACGGCACAGAGTATCGAAACGACGCAGCGCCGGCCGGAGGGTGGAACCTGGTTAATATTGTTTCACCGGGCGATACGATTAAAGTAACCTTTACCGGAAATGTTGATAAAGAACAGATGCCTCTTGAGTCGATCCTCATTGACTGGAACGGCCAGAATGACAGCGCTGACCGCAAAGGCAGTATGAGCTGGGGGTATGCGCCTCGGACGGATCCTAAGAATCCTCACACCTTCTTCTATACGGTACCGTTGTCGGTAACTTCGGGCACCGTGCTCATCCCGCACGTACAATTGGTTGATCACTGGGGGACGTGTAGCAATGTGCAGACCTCGGTCTGTAATGGAGGTGCGCGTAATGGATGGCTGTGTCAGGATGCGCAGGACAAAAATCTCTGTACACAGGGCGGCGGAACGTGCGTCAATAACGGCGCAGGCATCGCTACACGTGCGTCCAGCTGTGCAAACGGACCTCAGGATAATCCTGGATGGTACGCGTTTAACGGTAGGATTACGGTGCGGTAGAAGTTAGCTTTTTTCTTCGTAGCCACTTAAGTGGCGTACCGATTAATCTAGCGACCCGACTAAAGTCGGTTGGAAGTAGGGGTAACCCACAAACTCGCATAACATGCTGTACTCGTCAACTCATATAAATTAACATCATCCATATTTTTTTGAAAGCATTAATTCAGAAAATACGTAAACTAAAAAATCTCGACCCACGGGTGCGGGCGTTTGTATTTGCGCTGGCGGTCGCGGTCGGCTATGCACTATTATCCGGGACTCCTGCCATGGCTCAATCCGCGGCTGGTACTGACGACCCAGGGATAATGGCCACGGTTTTTTACGGGATTATTAATAATCTCTTATTATGGACTGCCGCTTTGCTCGGCAAGCTTCTTCTCGTTGTCATTGATATTCTTATCGGTGTTGCTCAGTACAATGACTTTGTAAATGCGCCCGCGGTTGTACAAGGATGGACGATTGTCCGGGATGTCTCCAACATGTTCTTTATTATTGTTCTGCTGATTATCGCTTTCGGCACGATTCTCAAGATCGAAGCGTATCGTTTTAATAAATTGCTCGGAAAATTAGTGTTAATGGCGATACTGATTAACTTTTCCAAATTTATTGCTGGATTTTTTATTGATGTTGCACAGGTAGTCATGTTGACGTTTGTTAACGCATTCAAGGATGCGGCGGCAGGGAATTTTACGGAAATGCTCCAGTTACGTCAGATGCTTAAGTTTAGGGACAGTACGGCAAACGTTACCGGCGGTGATATTTTTGGAGCATTGATCATTGCAATTATTTTTGTCTTGATTGCTCTGGCGGTTATGGTTGTTATGCTCGTTATGCTCATTATACGTATTGTCATGCTCTGGATTCTGGTTGTCCTGTCGCCTCTCGCCTATCTCTTAGCCACATTTCCCAGTGCGACACGATATTCGAGCCAATGGTGGAGTACTTTTTGGAAGTATTTGGTGACAGGTCCGGTGATGGCGTTCTTTATCTGGCTTGCGCTTGCGTTTACGACCGAAACGACCACTGATTTTAAGACTCAGGTTGAAAGCAAAGTCGGATCTACGCAAACCCAGATTGTGGAAGCTAATCAAACTCCTCTTGCGGCAAGCGTTTCCAGTCTTTCAGAGTCGTCCAACATTCTCACATTTGTTATCTCTATAGCGATGTTGATGGGTGGCCTGATGGTTGCCCAGCAACTAGGAGGTGCGGCGGGTAATTTTGCCGGGAGCGTTGCAGGCAAGATTAGTAAAGCCGGTAGCGCGCCGCTACGACTTGCCGGAGGAGCTCTAGGTGCAGCGGGATTATGGACCGCAAAGCGAGCCGATGATGCACAGGCAGGACTGCAAAAACGTCTTGCCGGTACTCAATTTGGAAAGAACCTCGCTCAGGGTAGATTATTCAAAGAAGGTAGCCGTTTGGGTAAAGTGAGAGACGCTATTCCTGTTCCTCGTTTTGGCAAATGGATGGCTAAAAGAATTAACGCCGAAGGTATGCGCAAAGGGTTAACGATGCATGGTGTGCAGATGCGCGCGATACCTACTGCGTGGAAACAACGCGGTGCAAAGAAGGAAGAACAGCGTTTGGGAGAAGCGGCGTCAGTTGGTCAGGATATTATGAACCGTTTTTTTGGTGGCTATCTTATTAATAAGGCAGAAAAAACAGATTATGCTACATTGGGCCGCGCGGCACGATCACGAAAGGTACAATCAGAAATTGAAGCTGGCGGCGAAGAAAAAGAAATACTTTTGTACAAACTTGAGCACGAGTTTATGAACAAGGATGGAAGTGTGAAAGCCGATAAGGTTGCTGAAGCAGAAGCAGTACTCCGTACATTACTTAATAACCACGATCTCAACGAAGCATTGAAAATGCCGTTAATGGCGAAGATTTTGGCGTCGAAGGGACTCGATGGTGGAGCGGTTACTCAGACAAATTTACAGGCAATGCTGCAACATATGTTCGGTGAGTCCGGGGATACAATCCGTATCGCCCAAAATCTTGAAGAAATTGGATTAGCAAAGAATGACGCATGGGTGAAGGGGATAACGACGTGGGATGAGCATGCGCAAGATTTTCGTTGGACAACCGCAGAAGAAGGTGCGGAAATATCTGCAAGATATAATGCAAAGGGCGCGGGAAGACAATATGTTGCTAAACAGCGTAGACAAAATCGATTTGAAGAACGCGCAGATTCTCGTGGAAGGCTAACTTTCAGGTCAATGTCTGATCCAGGTAAAAAGAATTTCAAGTACAACACTGCTCAAGAGCTCAAGACCAAACTTGAACATTTTCAACCTGAAGATATGCAAACCGCGCAGGAAAATCTGGATGTATTTATAGATTTTGAAAGGCAAATGATGGAAACGGGTGAGTTCAATGATGTGCAATTAAGGCAGTTCCATCAATGGATCGCGCGTGCTGGGGGAAGTTCACTTGGAATGACGGAAAAGGATATTGACGATATGGTCGAGGCTTCAGTTGATCCCGAAAAAAATGAGCAATCTCGTGCAGAGGCGACACAGAAATTGAACCAGATTATTATTGATGCCGTGGAAAAGAAACAAGACTTTACTTATTGGAAAGAATTGCATTCTATCAATCAACAACGCCAAACCGATGGGATTACTGATTTAAGTGCAGATCATGAAATAAATGATGAGGCGGCATATACAAAGGCACTAGAAACAGGTAGTACCAAGGGCATAAATAAACGACTTGATTGGTTACGATCTCAAGAAGTGGCTTCTGTTACTCAGTCAAAGGAGCCGTCTACAGTTGCGGAAATTGTAGTGGATCACGCAGTAGATAACATTCATAAAATTGATGAACTCCCTGCGCATGATATTGGTTCGCTTATTCCCGAAGTTCTCGCAAAATCACAGGAAAGTATTTCCAAAGCAATTAGCGATCTTGGTCAGGGTGCTGGCATGGGCGTGACGGAATTCTCAGCTGCCTTAGGTGAGAGTATTGAAAAGCTGAAAACTTCACTTGAACAATTACCCGAACATTTAAAACAGGAAATGAGTACGTCTTTTGGTGAAATGAATACAATGGCTCAGGCCGGAAGGTTTACAACTCCAGAGGATCAGTTGAAAGTGTACTATGTGTTGAAGGGAGTTCAGACTGCTCTTGAAAAAAAGAATACTTTTGATGAAAAGAAAAATAATGTCAATCAAAATAAACAAGATGCTGGGAATACTCAGGACGAAGAAAATGACGAATAAACTGCAACCGAGTGTATGATTGATATCAAAGATATTGCCGCGGAAAAATTGCAAAACGTAGTTTTTTCAAAAGACGTTTTTGCCGAAGGATATGGTCTGGTATGTTTCCCTACGCAAAAAGCAAAACAATTTGCGGAAGCGATTGTCAAAGCTCTCTCACTTGACCGGGTGAGCGGACTCAATGAGTTAGAGGAGAAATACTTTGTACTCGTCTCTCAGCTCCGATTTTCAGCGCTTGATTGGTATCCTGAACGCGACATCGAATCCTTTTGTGAACGCTGTATATATGATGCCCTGGCGATGGAAGAGTTTGATATCCAATCACGGATAAAGGCGAAGCTTCTTGTTACTCCTTTTTTGCTTTCTGAACGGGACGCGTTCAAGAAAAAACTACGGGAGGCAATGACAAGAAACAACCAAACAGTCCCATCAGCCCCGATCCAAGTCGCGGGCAAAACGCTACAGAGCACTATCCAGAATTGGTTTAGAGATTATTTTGACAAAGCCGGCACAGAATATGTCGATACGGTACAGCAGGCACAATATTTCTTTTCTAGCCCTAATTTTGGCAAGCTGGGCGAAACGGAGAAAAATAAACTCAAAGATCTTTTTCGCTTGTACGAATGGCTGAAATTATCGTCGACAACGCTTGAAGGAGTTGAAGAAAGCATCGGATATATCAACGATGAGGGGGACTTGATTGATTTTCAACAGGGCGTTTCTGTCCGTATGCCCATGGGTGCTTCAAAAACGGTCAGCCGGGAATTTGAAATACGTCCTTCACGAGTAGTGCAAAGCGCCAATGAAAATTCAGTGCCCGCTGTGACTCCCGAAGATTTGGTGAAGAAGGCAAAGGGCGTGCTTCTTGATGCGTACTCAACGGAACAGGATCTCAAAAAGAAATTTGGAGACGATCCTGTCAAAATCAAACGGGAGCTTGTCGGTGCGCTCAAAGCTAAAGATGCAAATCGAACTGTTGCATGTCTTCTCGCACTTGCGCGGCTGAAGCGTTTGGAAGATGCATTGAAACAAAGCGAGAGCTGGCGCGCCACGGTTGCATCATATGCTGTGCGGAAATATGCTGATCAAAATGCCGGCGCGTTTGTTGAAGCCAATCCGACCTCGCCTGAAGCGGTCAGTGAGTTGTTACAGTATCTCCTTATCGACCGGCTTGAGTATACCGAAGAAGAGGCGGCGATCGTTGCCATGGAACTCGGTGATATCATGGACGGTGAGTATAATTTGATGGCGTATGCGGATGAAGTCGCGGGAATATTTGCATGGGTTGAACATGAGGTGAAGGATGGGAAGTTGGTTATAAAAATGGAATAGCGCAGGCCTCTGCGCCTGCGCAAGGTTGTGCGGTAAAGATCGCTTTTCGTGTGTCGCGGTTTTTTAGGGCAGAGGTTGCAAACCTCTGTTTTTTGTGTTAACTCAGGTATATACTGGAGATATTCGTAATCATTAAGTCATTTTCTTATGTCATCAGCCGTAGCACGTTTCGGACCGTGGCGGATCAAGCCGTCCAGCAAACTGCCCATTTTTTTGCGTTTTACAATTAATTCCAGTTTTGCTCCTGAAATTGCCAAGCGGTCAAAGTTCAAGCATTTTTTGCTTAACCGCGTGTATCTGAATCACATGATGTATTGGCCAGCCAAGGAGTATGATCCGTTTGAAAAAGAAATAGTCGGCCATCTTCGGCGTAATGACGGCTGGCTGGAATCATTTTGCCGACGTGAATTGCGTAAGTCAGAACGGCTATACGCGCTTGGACATACGCTGAGAAAAATCGACTGGAGCGCAAAAACAAATGCGTACATGAAGAAAACGCTCGATACACTTTTGGGAATATATCGGGATCTGATGTGCCCATGGTATGCGCAATATGCGACCGACCTTTTTTTTGAAGATGCCATTGAGGAGCACCTTGCCCGACACATTCCGGCTGATCATCCCGATTTTCGAAAAATCGTACTCATTTTTACGGATCCAAAGGAAATGACTGATGTCGCGGAGGAAAAATGGGAGTTGATGAAATTGGCCCGGGTATTGCAAAAGCGTCGCGCACGATTGCATTCTCTTTCACCCGCCGATCGGGGACTCATAGTAAAACACGTGACACGATACGGGTACATTAATCGCGGGCTTGCGACGAGCCAGCCGTATACGTATGCGGATATTGTTCAACGTATCAAAGAGGCGTGGCGAACTGAGAAGGGCGTTGATCAGCTCGTACATGACAGCTCACCGAGTAAATTACGTGCAGAATATGCATGGGCAATGCGGAAAGCCCGGCCGGACGCGGCATTCAAAAAACTCATTCATCAGGCCCGTCTTCACTCATATATGAGAAATCGGAGGGTCGAGGCGTTTTTCCTTGGAGATTACGGTGCGAGCTTTATGTATCACGAAATTGCCCGTCGTGCACATTTTCCGGCCAAAGAAATTATGGATGTCAGCGTCCCGGAAATGTACGGCGCACTCGAAGGCAAATCACTGCCGACGAAGAAAGATATGAAGCAGAGGCATCATAACTACGCGATGGTAGTAACCAATGCTGCAACAAAGCTTATTGTCGATCCCAAGCAGATTGAGGCATTGAAAAAAAAGTATTTTGTCAAAGTAGATTCGGTACGTCAAATCCAGGGCAGAATGGCATGTTTGGGCGGCATCATACGGGGTCGTGCGAAAGTGTGTTTGGATAAAAAAGAAATCGGCAAGGTGAAAAAAGGCGATATTTTAGTGGCACAGTTTACTACACCGGATTACGTACCGGCGATGGAGCGTGCCGCGGCGATCGTTGCTGACCAGGGCGGCCTTTCCTCTCATGCGGCGATCGTATCCCGTGAATTAGGCGTGCCTTGCGTTATTGCAACAGAAAACGGCACCCGCATTATTAAAGATAATGACCGCCTGGAGGTTAACGCCAAGACCGGACTTGTAAAAATCCTTTCCAGATGATTAAAGCAATTTTCTTTGATACCGGCGATGTTATCTATCGCGAGGGTTTCCCCCGAGCGGTGTATCGCATGGAACAACGGCATCGGTATCCTCGCGGCTCACTGTATCGTTCGTGCCATGATCATCAGTACTGGCGAGATTTTACCTTGGGCAAGATTACCGAACAGAAGTATCTACACTATGTCGCAAAAGATTTCAAAAGTGAAACAGGTTTGCGGCTCAATCGCAGAGAGTTCAAGACCGGCATTCGCCGTGATGGCAGGTTGATCCCCGGTATTCGCATGTTGCTCCATCAATTGCAGAGGCGGTATATCCTTGGTACTGTTTCAAATCATCCGGCAGAATGGTATTTTTCATTGATTCGACGGTTTAGAATACAGCAGATCTTTACGATACACGCAGTTTCAGGTATGGTGCACTATCGCAAACCCGGGATTGAAATTTTTAAATATGCACTTCGACAAGCGGGTGTTCACGCATCAGAAAGCATCTATATCGATGACCGACCGGACCGGGTACAAGGGGCAAAAAAGTTGGGCATGCATGTTATAGCTTTTAGGAGTGTCAAACAGCTTAAAAAAGATTTATCGAAAATTACACAATAATTTCATACGCATATGAATCGTCGTGAACAAGGGATGCGCGTAGAAAGTTCACAAGAAGGAGAGCGAAAGCCGCGCCTTGAGATTATGATTACCCGGCATGCGAACCGGACACCTACAGGAGAGCTGACTCCAGAAGGTGTGCAGGCGATGCAGGATAAAGGCCGGTCATTAGCTGAAACCGCGGAAATCGTTAAGGGACGCTCAAGTCGTGAAAAAACAGACCGGGCGTTCAAAACCGTTGACAGTATGAGCAGAGAAAGTGGAACTGCCTCCCCCTTAACGGGCGAACACTACTCTGCTCGGCGTCGGGAAGGGTTATTTTATGATGTCGCGGGTCCACTTAAGAGCCATGTTGATGCCCAGACCGCAATCATTGATGCGGCAGTCAAAAAAGATCACCCCGACTATGACCCGGCCGATAAAAAATGGGCAAAGATTCGGGAGACCTACCAACCGGTGGGCATGGAAAATATGGTTAATGACCCTGAAATTATGCATATTCTGGCAATGGGTATGGCGAGCAATGTACAGCAGGCGGAGAAAACCGGCGCAGAATACATACGTAAGCGTACTGGCGCAGTGGATGCACAACGTGACTCAGCACGTCCAATCGAAAAAGACATCGTTATGCCGATCGGCACTCATGCCGGTTTTTCAGAAGCATTTATCAAGAAAACATTAATACGCACAACGGCGGATGGCGAACGGCGCGGTTTTGACGCCACGATTGATGATGACGGAAACGCACACATGGAAAAGGCTGTGGGTGGCATTTTTGCACCCACTGAATCGATTCGTTTCGGGCATGAGGTAGGCGAATCCGCACCCGATCGGATGCCGGTAACATTTGAAAACAATCGTTTTGAAGGAGAAGGGACATTTATCGATAATCAGGCCGTAGCTAAGCTCGCGGAGCAATATCGAACATACCGTGATCTGCTTGACCGGTGGAACAGAAAGGAAGTATCCGAACAAGATTTTGAAAAGGAATTAGGTGCGCTCATGCAGGAATACGCAGAGTGGGAGGACAACAAGTCTGCTGATATCGCCTCGTAAGAGCGTTTGTATAGATCAAGCATGAAATACCATTTTATTCATGAACGCAGTCAATGCTCAATTCTTGCCGTGCAGGACGTAGCCGAAGTATGGTCGTCTACAATTGCCAGAGTGGTGGGTAAGCCCGAAACCCCTCTGTATTTCTTCTATACCAAAGATCGCGTCCATATCATAAGCGGTGAAAGTCGTTATCAACAGATTGCACTTGCTGTATGGAAACGTGTACAGCGGGATCGAACATTCGCGTTGCGTATCAGTCGGGAGTTTAACCGGCGCGCGGTTGTGCTGAGTCGTTTATCTAGACGTATGTATTCCTTGCCCTTACGCCATGCTTCGAATGATGAGCTGGTTACTTTGCGAAAACAAGTGCATGCGGCGTATCTTTCAACGGCTCCCTACGGGGAACCGTTGCCCTATTTCATCAAAGAACATTTGGATAGTGCGCTAAACGAAATTCGAATGGATACAGGGATGTCAGCTGGTGAATATCAAGCAGTATTGGCGCCTGTATATGAATCATTTGTAGAACGCGAGTCACGGGAACTTCATGCACTCGCTTCGCTGCAACCCGGAGCAATGCGGGAAATCGCATTGGATAGGCATGCGGAAAAATATGCATTGATGCATTTTGATTATGAGGGGCCGGTAAGGGACACGTCATATTTTCGTACACGTCTTAGCAGCATGCGGAGAAGAAAAGAACTACAGCGGAAGGACGCAATTCAACAAAAGCAAAAAGAAATTTTTACAAAATACCGTTTAAAAAATACACAACGGTATCTCTTTTCGCTTCTTCAGATAGGGTATACATTGATGGATGTAAAGAAGGAAATACAAACCCAGGCGCATTATGCTTTGTCCTTGGTCTATGCAGAAATTGCCCGGCGCATCGGTATCACTCACAAACAGATCAATCTTTTTTTATGGGAAGAGATTGAGGCGGTACTTCTCGGACGGAGAGCCATTACCCGTACACGTATCCGATCGAGAAGCACATTTTGCGGTTTTGTATTTATCAATGGAAGAGGTACGCAGATAGTTCAGCGGGATGCACGAAGAATATATGCTGCTTATCTCCGTGAACGGCTGAAAAGCGTAAGCAAGACTGAACTCCATGGAATGCCGGCGTACTATGGGAAGTTGGTCGGGAGTGTGTGGAACGTCAGCAAACTGCCTGCGCGCTTACCCAAGAAGCACGGAAACATTTTGGTAGTGAGTAAGACTACGCCTGATTTTATTCCTGCCATTAAGAGCGTTCGGGCTATCGTGACGGATGAAGGCGGCGTCACATCTCATGCGGCCATTGTATCCCGTGAGTTAGGTATTCCGTGCATTGTGGGCACAAAAATCGCTACAAAGGTTTTTAAAAATGGCGATCGAGTAGAGGTAGACGCTAACAGAGGTATTGTGAGAAAGATTTAGGATGCGGTGGAGTATGACAATGCCACGTTTCCACGATGAGAATTACGGCCATTTTATAACGACCAAGACATTCAGAAACAAAAGACTCTTTCATGACCCGCGGTGCTGTGAAATTCTACTCGAGGATATTAAGTTTTACAGGAAAAAATTGGGTTTTAAGCTTGTGGGATATGTCATTATGCCAGACCATATCCATCTTATCGTATGGTGGGATGTGGGGAAGCATCCTGAATTAACCGTTTCGAAAATTATGCGGAGTATCAAGAGCTATTCGGGGAATGCAATCGCTCGCTATCTCCATCCGGGTAGACGAGGTCCCTTGACCTCGTCAGTCAAAAGGTCGGGTCAAGGGACCCGACCTACCCCTAAAGAATATCCGCATCGCAAAATGTCGGAACAAAAATACAACATCTGGCAGCCCTCCTTCTACGATTTCAATATTTATTCTGATAAAAAATTGGAAGAAAAAATTAACTACATACATTGGAATCCTGTCCGTGCAGGCTTATGCAAAGATCCCGAAGATTGGCCCTGGTCAAGCTTTTGTGAATTTGTTAAAACAGGGTATGATAAAAAGATTGGTGAGTAATATCCCATAACGATGAAAAACATACAGTCAATTGAACGCCGCATTTTCGGCCGGACGAAACGCTGGGTCATCCAGGGCGGGATCCTCACGCCATTCGCAACAATTATTCCCGCGCAAGCGGTTACATATGAGTTGAAAAAAATATTACCGGCTTTTGCTGCGTCGAAAGTTATCGTTGTGTGCGAAAAAAATGGCGATCGTGCATACTGGGCGTTTGATGAGGATGAGTTTACACAATTAGGTCGAAAATGCTTAGCTCATCCGAGAGTTATTAAAGATGGATATCGCAGATGGAAGAGTGACGCACGGAAATTTTACGACTGTATTCATGGGTTAGAAAAAAACGGCATTCGAAATATTGAAAAAGACTTTACCCGTTTTTATCGCCTTTATCTTCGTGAATACAGCTTACCGTTGATGACTGAGTATATTTCTCTCGCAGGAGACGAATGTATTCGGGCACTCTTTGTAAAGTATGGCTGGTCTCAAAAGCTTGAGGAAGATATTGTGGCGTTCACCCGGCCGCCCCGGAGAGGATTTTTGCAAGAAGTTGACTTGATAGTCAGTCGTGTCGCATTCCGTTTGGGCAAGAAGAAGCTGCCTCCAACATTTGCGTCATTTGCCAGACAGTATCCAATTGAGGCTAAGGAGCTTATAACGCTTCAGCGCAAGTATTTCTGGATTCATTTTAATTATCGCGACACGGTTCCGCTTACTTCGGAATTTTTTTACCGCAGTTTGAAACAACTTGTTACGCAATCACCCGAACAGCTTAGCGAGCGCCTCAACAAATTGAATCGGTATCCTCAATTGTACGCTCAGGATATTCAACGGACACGGCGTACAACACGCCTCACCGGTAGAGAACAGGGTCAGTTACAGTTGATCGGCTTTTCGGCACATTGGCAGGACCAGCGAAAGGCTGCGAATCTCGTAGCAAATTATTGGTGTAACCATTTTTTGTCTTTGGTCGCAAAAAAATCGAAGGTGAGTCTGATGGATATGAAGCATCTGATCACTCCGGAATTATTTGCGTATGTTAAGGGTACACCCATTCCGAAAAGTGAATTACATAAACGCATACCCGGTTCTTTTTATGCAGTCTTTTCAAAGGGAGATGAATATATTTTTTCGGGGGTCGCGTATAAAAAAATGTGGAAAAAAATATACGAGCACAACCACCCGGGTGAAATAAAAGAACTCAAGGGTATCGGGGCTTCACCGGGTCGATACCGCGGTATTGTTCGGCGAATCGAAAACCCAATCCGGGACGGCAAGCGATTACGGCAGGGAGACATTCTCCTCACGTATATGACTCGTCCTGATTTTGTGCCGTTAATGAAATACGCCGGCGCCATCGTGACGGACGAAGGCGGCCTGACTTCGCACGCGGCAATACTGGCGCGCGAAATGGGAATTCCGTGTGTCGTTGGTACTCGTTTTGCGATGCGGACGTTTACGGATGGTGATCAGGTTGAGGTTGACGCTACAGACGGAGTAGTGAGAAGATTAAGTTGAAATATATGAAATTTATTCCCGGGTTAATTAGCAAAACGCTTCCCGTGTTGAAACGAACACAGTGGTATCATCAGCGTTTTGACGGTAGTCCGCATTTCATCTTCCTTATCTCGATGGCCGAACTGACGCCTGAAGCGCGTAAATTTGGCTGTCACGCGACTAGCCATTTTGGCTTGTTTGAAGGAGATGTGTCCGAATGGTACATTGATCAGCAGGACATTGATCGCATCGCCGGGCGGGTGCTGGAGGCGGGCATGCGGCAGGCGCATTTTTCCAAGAAGTTGATGAAACAATGGGCGGCCGACGAAGCAGACTTTTTTCATTTTTGTACAGTAACCCGTTGGGAGCGCATCGGGGAGTTGAGTGACCGTGCGTTGAAGCAATTGTACGATGAATTCATACGGCGCACGCTTAATGTGGTGAGCTCCAGTTCAATAATCGACGGTTTTGCCTTGGGCACTGATTATCTCATGCAAACGGAGCTCGGCGTACTATTAAAGAAAAAAGACCTCACCCAAAAGAGTGGCAGGTATTTTGCCGTACTCACTGCACCGATACACCATTCATTTATCAATGAAGTGGAGGTTTCGGTTTTACGCATTGCACTGGCTGTCGAACGCATCCCTGTGCTTCGGCGCGCTTTCATGAACGAATCGGTAATACAGATTCGAAACAAGCTGACAGCATATCCCGCCATTCTTCGTGCACTAAAAAAACAGGAACGTGATTATTTTTGGAGTAAAAATAATTATGTACACAATCTGTATCTTGATGTAAACTCCTGGATTGCCGAGCTGAAGGGCATCTTCGCGTCACGTATCAATATCCGTGAACAGATTATCAGTATCGTTGAGACGCCAAAACGGAATCTCCGCGACAAGCAGAAACTGGCCGCAAAGTTGTCGCTATCCAAGAAACTCCGTACACTTTTAGAAATTTCAGAAGATTTCACACATTGGCAAGACAGCCGGAAAAAGCATACCTACTGGTCTATGCATTATGGAAGTCTGCTGTTGGCGGAAATCGGCCGACGTTTCGGATATACCCTGCACGAAATGAAATATCTCATTGCTCCAGAAGTGGATACGTTATTCACATACCCGTTTGTTACGCAAAAAGAGGCGCGCGACCGCAAAAAGAAATGTTTTTGGGTGCAGGTGGGTAAGAGTCGGTATGAAATCGTAACGGGAAAGCGTGCAAGTCGTCTGTATGCGCAGGCGCTTGCTAAGAAATCAAAAAAGGATGTCAATGATTTCCGCGGTCTTTCAGCAAATCACGGTGTCGTGCGTGGACCGGTCAAGATCATCAAAAGCGCGACGGAGATTCATAAGATACGCCAGGGGGATATTTTGGTAGCTGTCATGACGCGGCCCGACTACATCAGCGGGATGAAAAAGGCGGCGGCAATCGTTACAAATGAAGGCGGAGTGACGTGTCATGCCGCAATTGTCGCACGGGAAATAAATATTCCCTGTGTTATCGGTACCAAGATTGCTACAGATGTATTACATGACGGTGATATCGTCGAAGTGAACGGCAATCACGGCGTTGTAACTATTATTAAGCGAGTGTTTATGAGAAAAACATATTATTTGTGGGACTTGGCAAATACGCTTTTTCCTGAACGATGGGATCAGAAAAAAAGCGGCGTGAGTAATTATCCAGCATTTGTTGAATCACTAGGATATTCTCTCGAAACGGTCACACCGAAACAATTTGAAGATGCATACGAGGAGCCATATAAAAAAGGATTTTTTGATATTTCACTGGTTCCGGGATTTGTAGAGGTGCTTGGGTGGACAAAAAATAATAGCTATTTTACGACAGGTGTTCATGAAGTTAATGTCTGGAGAAGCGTTCAGTTAAAGCGGAAAACCCCTGTTGATATCTTTACGTATCTTTCAAAAGGGTTTAGCACGTTCGATTACGGGGACACCAATGTGAAAACAATTCCAATGCTCATTGATATACTGCATAAACTGAATGCACAGGGCTTTACTGAAGTAGTATATACTGATGATAAAGCAGAGAATTGCCAGTTTTTTCTTGATGCGGTTGCTCAAGCACGTAAAGAAGGTATCAATGTAGTAGGGCGCACGTATCATTTAACGGATGCACAGGAGAAGGGTGCGCCCGGCATAATACCGATCAAGAATCTTTTTGAACTACGCGACAGAGAAAAGCACCACATACAAACAGAATGATATGCACGCAAAGAACCCGTTCGATGCTGCAATAAAAAAAGATTGGTATACGCAGGGGTTTAATGCGGTCCCCCTGTATCTTGGTTTGACCGGGTATAGCGGGATCGTTATGAAAAAACAGCTTGGATACGGGTATTCAAGCTTTTTGTATCATTACCAAAACAGATACGGAGAGATGAGCTACCTGAACTCTGATTTGGCGCGATTGTGGGGTATCATTAAAAAAAAGATATCAGAACGACCGGAGTATTTGCGTCAGATACGAGAACGATACATGTTCGGTATCAAAAAAAATAACACATTCTACCTGACGCTCATCCCAGCCCGTCTAGCCGCTTGTTCTGATGATGAGCTTATACGCATATTCAGAGTATGTTGCAAGGCTCAAGTTGATTCGGTGGGTGCCGCACATCTCGTGGAAATTATCGGTACGGAGGTTGAAAAGGAATTTCGGCACAAATTACTGAAGGCCGTGGGGAGATCGGCTGATTGGAATATGATATACACTTCGCTGAGCACCCCTGTTCAGCAGTCATTTCTGGCACGTGAAGAAAGCGAACTCAGGCGGGTACGAACCGATACACAGCTTGCCGCCCATGTGCAAAAGTATTTTTGGCTTCAAAACAGCTATGAGGGACCGGTACAGTTGAGTAAACGTTTTTTTGAACGGCGAAGAAAACATCGTCCTGCAGAAAAATTGTCATATGCTGAGGTTATCAACAAGAAAAATACACTCATACGTCGCTTTGCTCTCGATCGGGATTTGCGTTCATTGATACAGATAATAGACTTTACGTCGCAATGGCAGGATGAGCGGAAGGAAAATATACTTCGCGGGATAGGGTATCTTGGGATTGTCGTACATGAACTTGCAAAACGATCAAAAGTATCGGAAGAATTGATTGAACAGCTTGGCACGCATGAAGCGCTCACCCTGCGTTCCATACATCAGCTTGTCGGTATGAGGCGTACATTAGGTATACGAATACGGGGATCCTATTTTTTCTTTGACGGCACCCGCGAATATATAGTAAGCGGTCGACAGCATGACCGGATGCTTGTACGCATGACAAAAAGGCATCAGAAAGTAGCCGCCTACGATATTCACGGCTCGATTGCTAACGGAGGTTCCGCAGTCGGTCGCGCTGTCATCTGCAAAGGTCTTGCTTCTTTAAAAAACGTCCGCAAAGGCGATATTATTATCGCCTCAATGACCCGTCCCGAGTTTATGCCCGCACTCAAAAAGGCAGCGGCGGTCGTTACCGATGAAGGCGGCATCACCTGTCATGCGGCAATTGTTTCCCGGGAGCTCAATATCCCCTGCATTGTCGGTACTAAAATTGCGACGCGGGTATTTCATGATGGCGATATTGTCGATGTACGGGCAAATCACGGCATTGTCAGGAGGGTGTAAACCATGAAGACAGCGGATAACATCATACATGTGCATCTTAAGAAGGACGGAGGCGTATATCGTCCCCTTCCACTCCTTACGCTGAGCTGCTGTGGGTACGGATACGGGACGCTCGTACGTACACTGACAGGCATGACCTATGGACCTATCGGTGGTATCGGGACAGTGCGCGGCTGGCAGACGCTGTTTGATATACAACGCATTGTCAAAAATTTTGATCAGAAACTGGCCCTGCACGGATGGTTTCGCGCAGTTCGGACACAAAGTTATCGTCGGGGACGCGCATTCGGTACGCAACTTGATGAGCATGCCGCATATGCGGCTTCAAATCCGGCACAGTGCATCCTCTGGATACTGCGGGAGTATCCGCGGTACTTGGCATGTATCGGTGTGTATAATCTATTCTGGAGATATACGGAATTCGCTACATCTTCGATGAGGAAACTTCCGGTACGTGACATGCGGCTTCTCGCCGACGAACGGAACGATTTGGCGCATATCTATCCCCGGTGTGAAAAGGTACTCCTGCAGGCACTGCGCCGTATTGCGCCGATGTACCGAATATCAGCACGATTACTGCTGATGATGACGCGGGATGAATTGCGACGTACAGTAGTCGGTCGGCGTCTCACAGTTTCGGCTACAGAGCTGGAAGCCCGGTCTCGCGGATATATCTATTATTTTCAAAACGGTAAAGAATATGTAGATAGCCGGACTGTCCAGATAAAAAAAGTACGCACCTATCTTGATACGCACAATCAATTACTTTCGACAGCCCTGCTTTTGGGCACGCCCGTTTCACCGGGTACAGCTCAGGGTACGGTGATTACTTCGTTAAACGTCAAAAAAATTCCCCGCTTCCCTATTTTTGTTACGGAGATGGTACACCCAAAGGATGTGGCGCATATGAAGCGACTAACAGCGCTGGTGACGGACGAAGGCGGGGGCATGTTGAGCCATGCGGCGATTGTTGCGCGGGAATTGAACATCCCATGTCTCGTAGGTACGCGTCATGCAACACGTATGTTTAAGGACGGCGACCGCGTGGAAGTGGATGCTATACATGGGACAGTGAAGAAGTTAAAATAATATACATGAAACAGCTTACTTCCTTTCCCCGAAGCGTAGTTGCCAAGACCGCCACTCACTACAATAAATCATTTCACGCGAAGATTTTTACGCTTTTTGCATCGTCTGAAAGCGAAGTGAACACGCTTGCAAAATATGCACCCGTCCGGTATGCCTATTGCTATGCATTCATGCGCAACGACGAAGGGCAGTGGTTTTTGGATCCCAAGGGTATACAAAAAATACGCAACTGGATTTTGAAAGGCTCTCGGCAGGGTACTCATCATATCGACAAACTTCACCGGGTATGGGAGTCTGATTGGAAAAAGTTTATGAGTAATTGTTCGCGTTTGCTTACCGTGAAGCTTGACGCACTTAATGACAGGGATCTGCTCAAAGAATTTTCTCTGCTGTATACCCAGTATCTGCGAGCCGGTTCGGTGGCATACATTGCCGACGCGTTCATGTCGACCGGTACGACCGATTGGCTGGAGGATATGATTCAGGCAGAACTATCGACGCAGGGCATTAGGAAGAATCGTATTGAAACGGTTCGACTGCTGACAATGCCCACGCATCTGTCATTTACGTTGGAAGAAGAATCCGATCTGTATGCGCTCGCAGAGATGTTCGATACTCGATATAAAACACTGCCGAAATTTGAAATTATTTCAAAAAAATACCCACAAATATTCAAGAAACTCATTCATCATGAACGCGCATACCACTGGGTGCGTAATAATTATTTTAACGTTGAGTATCTCTCCGCTCAAAAAGTGTATAGACGGATTACGCAATTGATTATCCATGCGCGCTCAAAAAATATTTCATTACATGATGAGCGACAGAAAAAAATTCAGGAAATTGCGAGCTACCGTCAGGAACGAGGTCGATTATTACGTGCTCTTCCGTTATCGAAGCCCATGAAGAATGTTCTTGAGATTGCCCGGTTATTTGCAAAATGGAAAGATATCCGCAAAAGCGGCGTGTATATGGGTATGCATCATTTCGGGCGTTTTCTTCAAGAAATTGGGAGGCGGAAGGGTCTGACCGCATATGAGTTGAGCCATCTGGTATTTCATGAAATCATTGAATTATTTGCTCAGCCGCAGGAGATGAGAAAGCGCGTTGCTACCCGAAAAAAGCAGGCATTTTTTGCCGTTACCCCGCGCGGATATTATATTGCGAATACCAGAGAATCTCGCCCGTATTTCTCCTATTTTTCTGTCGGAACTTCAACTACGGTGACGCACCTCCGGGGAGTGTGCGCATCGGCGGGTACAGCGACAGGAGTAGTCCGCGTTGTATTAAAGACACATGAGATGTCGGCATTTAAAAAAGGTGAAATACTTGTTGCGAACCAAACAACGCCTGACTTTGTGCCCATTTTGAAAAAGGCGGCTGCGATTGTCACCGAGCAGGGCGGGGTTACCAGTCATGCCGCAGTTGTGTCACGCGAGTTGAAAAAACCGTGTATAATAGGAACAAAGGTGGCGACACACGTGTTCAGGACAGGAGATTGCGTAGAAGTGGACGCGGATAAGGGAATAATCAAAAAAATAATCTAGTACAAACAATTTATTATATGACGCCATTTAAAGAAAGAGGTCAGCAGGAACAGAGAATAGAGGGGTATGACTCCCGCATTTCATTGCATTTTACAAGGCACGGGGAGAAGGAAAAGGACCCAAATAAGAGTAATAGAGAACGGTTAATGACAGCTAAAGGGAGGCAGCAGGCAATTGAAAAAGGGAAAAAACGTGAAGGAAGGCATGACGCGGCAATGGCATTCGGCAGCCATGTTGTACGTTCACAGCAGGTTGCGGGATACGAGATGGCTATTGCACAGGGCAGGACCGATATCACGGGGGATGAAACACTGGAGGAGTTGAAGGCAAAACTTGATCAAGACCTGGAATATGGACATCGGGTAGGAGAAGATAAGCGGCTTGGATTTGATTTCTATGATAAGGAGTATGAGCGTATTACTGATGAAGCGTATGACAAAAAGCAAGGACTAAAATTTGTTGTTGAAGAAAGCGACCAGCTTGCTGAAAAAATGGGCGATTCGAAAAGCATTAGTTATTCGCGCGCTGCTTCAAACATTGCACAAGTCGTGGAAAAATATATCAAAATCGCCCCTACATTTAATACACTCGTGAGTGATTCTGAAAAACGTGAGCAATATGGTGACACGATGGAACGATTTATGGGAAGTCATGCCGGTGTTATTGACTGCTTTCTTGCTAAAGTGGTCGAAAAAATCAAGGGGGTTGAGGAGCGAGATGCGTTGGTGAGGGCTCTGGGTAATCAAGGTTTTGATGAAACAGAGGGATTTGAAGTCGACATTGTTAAAACCAGTCATTCCGATGAGCCGTCAGTACGCGTGATGTATGATAAAAAAGATAAGGATGGCAATGAACTGTTTCATTTTGATGAGGTAGTCTCTCCCGAAACGCTCAAAGAAATTATCGAGGAGGGTGAAGTAGAGAACGTGTAACGAATACGACTGCAACATTTGTATTATGTCGCGTATGTGGGTGAAGTATGTAACTCGACGAATTGCGGTACAAACATCACAAGCATGGAATTACGGGTTTGGTACGGCAATGAAGAAAAAATACGGCGCTGGAATTCCAGACACCCTTGTTTTTCGAGATAGGAAAAAATCCGAGTACTATGTTGATTCAATTCAGCTGGGTACATATACTCGTCGCTTGATAAAACTATTACGCCAAAAACAGTTTTTGGACTCATTTCATGGAGAAGCCGTTCGCGTACTGTGTTCGATTCTTAAAAAAGTTCAGGTGGCAGCAAGGCAGGATTTAACGAGCAAAAGTAATCAAGAACTGCTGAAAATCTATGAACGCAAAATTTGGCCGTTTATTAAAATATTTTTTGTACGCATGTGGGCGGTGCACAGTATTGGTGAGCCGCTCGCACATGCAGTACGTGAGGAACTTAGAAAGGTATTGTCGAATGAAGCCGTGGTAACGCGAAATATACTTTTGTTTTCTCAGCCGTTGACGCCAAACGAAGTAATACAAGAGCGAATCGCCCTACTACGCCTTGCGGAACAAAGAAAGAGATGGAATAAAAAAAAGGTACAGCAAAAATTGCGCGCACATGCTCGCCGATACCGGCATATTCCCGTTTTTGACTTCGATCATACCCCGTATGCATTTGAACATTTTATCGGCGAATTTAATGCATTGCGGCGTCCGGGACAGCAGCGCCGTGCGCTTGAGGGTCACGTGGTTACACAGAAAAAATTGTATGCGAAGGCTCTGCAACATCTTCCGTTAACCGGGTATGGGAAAAAATTGATAGCGTTTCTTAAAGAGGATATTTGGCTGCGGGATTACCGTGATTCGTTGCGGCAAAAATTAAATATGGCGCTACAGCCGTTATATGATGAGATCGGTCATCGACTCGGTTTAACTCTCGATGAGGTTGCCCTGCTGTCTGATCACGAAATAGACGAATATCTGCGTGCCGGTACGCTATTTCCTAAAAAAGTGATACGCCAACGACAAAGCGCGTTCCTGCTTATTCATCATGGAAATCAAGTTAAGCTTTTGAGCGGTAAATCTGCTATTCAACAAGCGAAAGTTGTCATTCAGCAGAAGTTGCACAAAACATATACTGTACAGGGCGCAACAGGTTCAACAGGACATGCGCGTGGCAGGGTTACGCTCGTATTTACGAATCGCGATCTACATAAAGTTCGAACTGGTGATATACTTGTGGCGCCAATGACAAGACAAGATTTTGTGCCGGCGATGCGAAAAGCTGCAGCGACAATTACCGATGAAGGCGGTATCACTTGTCATGCGGCGATTGTATCCCGGGAAATGCGCAAACCGTGCGTTGTGGGCACAAAACATGCAACGCAGATTTTTAAAGACGGCGACCGCGTGGAAGTGGATGCAGATAAGGGAATAGTGAGAAAAATATGAAATCCAAGTGGAAAAAACTCTTTGTTCGCAAGAATTCCGACATACCAACATTATGCGGGGTTTTGGAAACGGCGTATCGTGAGATTTGGCGCATCACCGGGCGCAAGTCTGAATATCTCTTCGGGTACTTTAATGAAAAACATTTTACGTATTATATTCGCGGTGTCGATGAGCGTGTCATCGGCCGCGAATTGTATAGACGACACTTTCGATCACCTCAAGATATTATCCGGTTATACAAACGCGGGA
The DNA here is from genome assembly GCA_041671025.1 of Patescibacteria group bacterium. GTDB lineage: Bacteria > Patescibacteriota > Patescibacteriia > UBA10025 > UBA10025 > JBAZCI01. The sequence continues at coordinate 35,192 of JBAZCI010000003.1, forward strand.
AGGTTTTTTTGAAGGACACACATACAAAAACTGAGCACTGGAAACGCACATTACGCAATAGCCGCCCGTATTCTCTCGGTATGCTCTCTTCTGCTTTCGGTGAGTTTAGAAAAGACTTTGATTTTGTTAATTTTACGTATAGTATCATGCCGTGGTGGGCGCTCGAAGCTTGGCAGCATGATTTTGAAGACCGCATTAAAGCATTAATAAGACGGAGACAGCTTGACGATCAATATGATGTGATTATCAGTAGCCTGTTTACGCCGTGGAAATCCACGGCAATCGGTACGGTCAGCAAAGCTGTTGCCCGTGGCGTCTCAATTCGCAAGCTTGTCAGGGATTACCAGTTTTTACGCAGTTGGACCGTCGTTTGGCATAGGCCCATTACTGCCGGGTGGGTTCGCAGTACTGCACAGTCGCTTGTCTCGAAAAAATTTAGTCTGTGGAGCATGGCACGTGTTGTAAAACACCTGCACCCGTCACCCGCTGACAAAAAAATGATACTGATGGCGCCGTATGCGTCATTCTTTAAAGATTGGCGGGATGATCTGCGTCGTAAGCATGCGTATGAATGGTCATTCCTTTTTGAGGCGATGGCAAAACATTTTCGGGTTAGCACCGCTGACATGGGGTATTTCACGCTTAATGAGATTTCACACATGCTGAAAAGCAATACTCTAGACCATCCTATCCTCAAGAATCGAAAACGGGGCGGTATGATGCTTTCTGTGCGCGCTACCCCAAAGAATATTGTTGTCATGCCGCTTTCAAAAAAATACAGGCTCGCCATGCAAGAAGCGGAGTCACATTACGGGGATGCATTAATTCGTGGAATCGCCGCTCATCAGGGAAAAGTGCAGGGCATTGTACGGATAGTTCGAAATGTCCATGACGTGAAACGTGTGGGCAGCGGCGATGTGCTCGTGAGCAACACGACGCATCCGAACTACTTACAGGCGATGAAAAAGGCGGTAGCCTTTGTCACCGATGAAGGCGGTATTATCAGTCATGCGGCAATTGTCGCGCGGGAATTCAAGAAGCCCTGTATTGTCGGGACCAAGGTTGCTACGCATATTCTTAAAGACGGCGACCGTGTGGAAGTGGACGCAACCAAAGGTATTGTAAGGAAAATATGAACGAATATCGCGTTTTAGCCGCACAGCCGGTGCGTCCCAGGAACCCTCATGATGAGTGGCTGGAAAAGGACTATACCGGTTTTCCGCATACGATCTTTATGCAAGGCATACACGCCGGTGTTTTTCTTGCGTACAAACGCTATCCATTCGGGTTTCGCATAGCGTATAGTTATTCGTTTATAAAACATGGTGAATCTCGGCTGGATTTTTTTTGGGATGCTCGCGAATTGAAGCGCGTACGGCAATATTTCATTGCCAAAAGCACCGTACGTTTGGATTTTTTTATGAAATTTTATCATGCGTGGAAGCGTGATCTCCTGGAGACCATTCGCGCGTATAATCGGGTGGAAAAAATCAACTGGCACTCTCTTTCTCATCAGGAATTATATGACACGTATCACCGGCTCTACTGGACAAATATGCGCCAGGGCGCGCATGGCTATCTCGCAGATTCTTTTTTGACGGCCGGTACGGACGATTGGCTTACGACATACATTAAGAAGCGGATTCCTGTAGAGATGCCTGCAGATCATGCTGTTGAGGTACTGACGGCAGCAACGATTCCGTCATATACGAATGAAGCTGAGCAGGCGTTATGCCGATTAGTGCCTCTCGCAAAAAAATATAGAGGAACAAAAAAGTTATTTACTGCGTATGCAAAAAAACAGTCCCCGCTTTGGAAAAAACTCGTTAGGCATGCTCAACAGTGGTACTGGATTGAAAATAATTATTATGCCCGCGTCCTCACGCCGGACTATTTTGCTGGTCAATTGTATGATCTTGCGTTTAGTGAGCGCGGAGGTTCATTGGTAAAAAGGTTTCGGCGCAATACTGTACGAAAAAGGGTCTTACTCCGCCGTATCAATGATCGTGCGCTTGCCAATATTATTCGCATATCCGAACTCATGACGCATGTGCAGGATTACCGTAAAATGTCGCTTGTACGGTTTAGTCATTTTCTTCATTTGATATTCACGGAGGTTGGACGTCGATGGGACATACCCGAAGAGCACCTGCAGTACAGTATTGAGCCGGAAATGAAAGACATTTTTTTGCACGGTGCAATTGACAAGAAAAAAATCAGAGAACGCAAAAAGAAAAGCTTCTTTTTTGGTACGCCATTCGGGTATCATTTTTATCACGGGAAGGAAGTCAGTCGGTATGTTCGGGATGCAGACTTTATCCCGCCTACCAAAGGTATTCGTCAGATTCAGGGGACCTCAGCGAGCACTGGTATAGCGACAGGAAAAGTGCGTTTGGTCATGAACGCACATGCACCCGGAAAATTTATGAAAGGCGACATTCTTGTAACCAACAACACAACTCCTGAATACGTCCCGCTCATGAAAAAAGCCGGCGCCATCGTTACGGACCAAGGAGGAATCACCACACACGCGGCGATTGTCTCACGTGAATTAGGTATCCCGTGCGTCATCGGGACAAAGGTTGCAACAAAAGTTTTGAAAACGGGAGATCGAGTTGAAGTGGATGCCCTCAGTGGGATCGTAAGAAAATTATCATGAGAGTTACATCCAAGAATATATTTCAGTTGCGCTGGAAGTACGTTATGTCTCGAAATCTGTCGATTTGGCACGATGAGCTATGCATGAAATTTGGGACACAGGGTATGCACCTTTTTAAACTCCCAGGATTTTTTAAGGTAAAAGTTCATCGAGGTTTCCACTCCGATTTTTACTGGTTGGAAGAAGGAGCGTATTCGCGGCAACAATTTATTGAGGTTCTAAGGACTAAACTAAACACACCAAGCTATCTTTCTTTTTTAAAAACAACATATCTGACCAGCGGGAATCAGCTTTTGTACTTGGCCAAAAAAATTCGTTCAGACGTGGGTACGCTGAAAAGGTTTTTGAGATGGTATGGAGTATGCCAGAGTTTGCTAGACATCACTGCAATAAGTAGCAAGGTAATTACCGATGAAATAGTGAGGCTATTGCCGAGGGAAAGCAACCGCCTTGCTTTAATCAGTTATTACGGTCAGCCTCGACAACTTTCACCTATACAAAGGCTAGAAAGAGAATTGGCTACGTTTTCAAAAAACAAGACACATGTTAACAAAAATGCCGTACGACTTTGGAAAAGATACTGTTGGATTCCGATTAATTTTGTCGGCGAGCCTTGGGACGTTCACTATTTCGTTCAGCGGCTTCGCACATATCGATCTGCTCCAGCGCATCATCCTGTTAAACCGAAGCAGCACATTTCCCCCGAAATCCGGGATCAACTTCGGCTCCTTTCCCTTGTCACCTATCTCAATGAATACCGTAAAGCCGTATTTACTCAAGCCAATTATATAATAAGACCGGTGTTTGATGAACTCGCAAAAGCGCATGGTTTAGCTGGTTGGCAAGATATGAATCTACTTACTTCCGATGAAATTATTGATTTAGCAAGAGGGCGCCATCAATATCAGCGACCGCTTATTGCACAGCGTTGCGGTCTACTTATGGTTTATAATGACACCCTAGACTCTGTGCGGTTGGAATACGGGAGGGTGGTTAAAAAATTTGAATCACAATTTCAAGAGAAAATTCAAGGGCAAAAATATGTCCAGGGTTTAAGTGCTCGCGTTGGCCTTGTTCGCGGGACTGTCAGAATAGTTCTTGATCAAAACGATTTTTCCAAGTTCAAGCGAGGGGATATTCTCGTAGCCAAAATGACTTCTACTGATTTTGCACCTATCATGCGGAAAGCTGCTGCGTTTGTTACTGACGAAGGCGGGTTAGCTTCGCATGCCGCTATTCTTGCACGCGAATACAATATTCCCTGCATAGTAGGCACGAGAATAGGAACAAGAGTTTTTAAATCTGGCGACCGTGTCGAAGTGAATGCCAACAAAGGAATTATTAAAAAACTGACATGATTGATACGATTATCTTTGACTGGGCGGGAGTAGTATCGGATAATATACGCCAGGTGTACGCCGTTTCTATGATGATTTTTAAGACGCACGGAGTTCCACTGCTGACGCTCGAACAATATCTTCATGAGTTCGAGGCACCGTATATGAATTTTTATTGGAAATTTATCCCGGGATGCTCTAAGGCAGAGCAGGATAAGCAATTTGCTGAAGAAATAGTAAAGCAACCGCCGTCAGTCGCATTTCCCGGCATCGTTGATGAAATACATCGATTGCACGTTGCCGGCAAAAGGTTATATGTACTTAGTGCAGACGGGGAAGCTACGATTTTTGCGGAAACGGAGAGATTCGGTGTCCGGCATCTGTTTTCCGAGATTGCCTACGGTATCCACGATAAAATGAAGGAAATTGCTCCTATGGTCAAAAGACATGGCATCAATCCTGAAACAAGCTGTATCATCGGCGACACGGTTCATGAAATTGATACCGGCAGATCCGTGGGGATGAAAACGGCGGCGGTCACTTGGGGATTTACGGATGAAAAGCGATTGTCTGCGGCAAAACCAGATTACCTCTTTCATACAGTTTCAGATTTACATCAACTGCTCTGATGGCACTTTTGGCTGGACTGCAAAAAATCGATCGACTTGGCCTGCCTCATCCTATATGGGAGTTTGTTCGCAGTGCTGCAAAGCTTGAAACGTATAAAAAAACAAAAGCGTATGCCGGGTGGACGGTACGAACGGTTGAACTGAAAGGAAAACCCTGGAAAAGTATGTACGTTAATCATATTACTGCATCGCAAGTGCCGGGCGCGGTTCGTCGTATTCAGCAACGGCAGGGCGGCGGTGCGATCATTGCCGTGTATCCGTCATGGTACTGGCGAAGAGGCGGCACCATGCTTGTTGAAAAAAATCGTATTGTTGTGGAAACGGTTCGGGGGCATATTTCCGAATTAGTAAGAATGGGCGCGGTTGATGGGCGTTTTGAGTATATGGGCGGGAAATGGTCGCAAATTGCCGGCAGGAAAAATGTATTGAGTGTAAGTCAGCAACGCCAGCTCAAGCAGGCAGCCAAAAAAATTACTATGAGAAATATATTGCTTGAGTGGAGTTTTAGCACACAGAACAAGCTTATTTTTTACAGGCTCGATGATATGAAAACAGTCGGAAAATTGTTGTTACAGAAATACGGATAGAAAAACGTTAATAAAAAAATGCCCCGCCTCAATTATGAAACGGGGTTGGCTTTGCGTGAGTGACGTGCTTACGCGATTGAAAGGTAGTTGCATTCTACCAATTCTACTTTCAATTCGGTAGCGTCATCGAGCTTCAAAATGAGCTCAACGATCTGACCGGTTTTAATCGGCGGAACATTGTTGAGATGCGGGTCGCCTTTGAGTGTGGCAATCGTGACCTCCATCTTTGTCGCGGAATGAGAACCGACAAGCACGGATTCGCCGGCGTGTTCAGAGGCGATTTCGCTGAGTGCTCGTGCGCCCTCTTCACCTCTTTTCATGAACATCTCTGATTTGAAATCGGTGTCAGTTTCGATTAAGTGAAAAACGTACTCATGTACACTCATGCCTGCTTTTGTTGCTTCTTTTTTGAGCTCAGTGACACGTTCAGGTTCGCTGAACTCCATTGGCGCCAGTCGCCGGTCGATTTGCGTGTACTTGGCACATCCCATGCCGCATTTTACGGCAAGGACGGCCGTAAGGCATCGATCAGCCGGTGAGCTATACGCTGATTCGACAGTAAGTCCGGCATTCTGGCAGGTCTGTCCAAGCCGAAAGAGTCGTTGTAAGCCTTCAGTAGAAGTGATGTCATTTGTGTGTTCCTCATGACGTAGGAACAGAATCCGACATTCACCAGGACTAAGTTCTCTGAATGCTCCGACTTTAATGATTTTTTGCGTAGACATGGTTTCTCCTTTCCTACGCTTGTAGATGAATACAATGTAATGAGCTTTTTAATAGCGTATTCTGTCATGAACGCTGTCGTTTGTCAATATGTCAACGGCCATGACAAAAAAACTCTTATCATGTAGAGATCTGGAAAAATTCTATCTACCTTTTAAATGTAATACCGAGCTTGGGTGATGCCTTGTGTAAGAAGTTTTCTGTTCTCATCATCCGATGGTTGAGGATGGTTATCTCCGTATCTCGCATGCCTTTGTCTTTTAATACAGCATCAAGAGTGCTCTGTATCTTGTCGACTTTAATATCTAGTGCTTTTCCCTCTTCTCTCGTCCAAAAAACCTCTTTGTACACGTTGAGTTGGTAGTCTGTCAGTTTTTTGATGTCTTGAATATCTAACATAGCCTATGTAAGTGTTGGGAGGATAGTATACTGCGATGAAGGTTATCGTTCAATGGAGAAATCCACAACCATTTCAGGCTTCTTAACCGACGGCGCTTTACCGTGCATGTAGATTATCAATGAAATCATAATACACGGGATCCACGGGTTCTTGCGCCTTAGGTGGTCCATGGATGACCTTGGGCACGGGAGATGTGCCATGAAGGCGTAAAGCGATGAGATCTTATGGCTATAAAGCTCTACAGCTTTACGACGCTTGAACCTACGGACCCCTCCCTCAACCTACTACCCACTATTTACCGTCATTGCCCCTTTATTTTTTTCTCAATCTATGCTATAATATGCATACGTTTCTGATCATTTTTCTTAAAAAATCTCCGCGATCATGAAAAAAAAGGGGGAAAAGAAACAAACAGGAAAATCAGCGCTACAGTACTCCGTTTTCTTCAAGAATATCAGTAAAAAGGATGTCGGAATTGCGGGAGGAAAAGGAGCATCGCTCGGAGAAATGACAGGAGCGGGTATACCGGTACCGCCCGGTTTTGTGGTGACCGCTCAAGCATTTGAACGTTTTATAGAAGAAACGGACATTGATATTGAAATCGACAAGTGGCTGCATAAGGTTAACCCAAAGGATATTTCGTCAATTGACCGTGCATCACATGAATTGCGTGATGTGATTAAAAAGGCAGCATTTCCGAAAGATCTGGGAAAAGAATTTCTTGAATCGTTTGATACGCTTGGCGCAAAGTTAGTTGCGGTCCGCTCATCAGCAACCGCGGAAGATTCTACTGTAGCATCGTGGGCGGGTGAACTGGAGAGCTATCTGTTCGTTGACCGCAAAAAGCTTCTCGTAACGATAAAAACCTGTTGGTCATCGTTATTTACCCCGCGGGCGATCTTTTACCGCTTTGAGAAAAAGATGCACAGGAAAAAAGTGTCAGTCGCGGTTGTCGTGCAAAAGATGGTTAATTCAGAAATTTCCGGCATTACTTTTACCGCTCATCCGGTGACTAAGGATCGCAACCAAATGGTTATCGAAGCCGGATGGGGACAGGGAGAGTCGATTGTTTCGGGGAAAATAACACCCGATACCTACATTTTTGACAAAAAGAAGAAAACTATTTTAGACGTCAATGTTTCATCGCAGAGCGAGATGATTGTGCGAAAAGGAGCAAGCGGCACGGTAACGGTTCGTGTGCCCGCGCGTATCGCGTCAAAGCAGAAATTGAACCCGGTACACATTAAGCGCATTGCGGAAATTTTTCAAAATATCGAGCGGCATTATCGATCTCCTCAGGATATTGAATGGGCGATAGAAAAAGGAAACATATACATCGTTCAATCACGTCCGATCACCACACTTTAACTTACCATGGCTGAATTATCCGCAGACCAATTACCAGAAGGTTTCATCATCCGTGCAAAGGACGGGAGATTTAAGGTTGTGCGCGGAGGTGTTTTTGTTGATGTAGGATCACAACGATCGCCTGTTTCTCCCGCGCCAATGGGTGCACCACAGCCGGCAGCTGAAAAAAAGCCCGTCGTCGCTCCTGAAATTTCCGATGTATCTGTGTCTGCACAAAAGTTTCAGACTGAGCACGTCGCTCCCGCTATCCCAGAACCACTCGCAGAGCGACCGGTGCCACTGCCCGTTACACCAAAAAAAATGGTCCCGCCTTCGCTTCCGCATGTCCAGCCGGCTATCGGTTTACAAAAAACACAGGTTTCTTCATCGCCAGTAACCCCACCCCGCTCAACTTTTTCTGAAGCAGCGATGTCGCCACGGCCGCCTATCGCCCAGCAGGGTGGTGCGTCAACCTATTTTGTTGAAGCGGAAGATGAGGAAGATATCTTGCATCACCGGAATAAAATATCGCACTTTAATACGCCTGAGCAGGTGATCAATATTGACGGCATTATTAAGGGTATTATCTCATCGAATCAGGTGCAATTCCCTGATGATGTGATGGAAAAACGGTTTATGCAGATTATCCGTTCGCATCTTATGGAAATGAGGAATGAGATGGAGACAGAAGAAGCGTTGACCCGCTCAGAAAAAATCGGTGGTATGGGGTATGAACCGTCGCTTGCCCGAAGGCTCATGGTTGATATTGAAAACACCGCCGCCCGTTTGCGTGAACAGGGCATCCTGACATCATTGCGATCCTCAATTGCAAAAGCGGGTCCCTCGTCTGCTCCAGTCTATGCGCCAAAAATACCATTTCCTTCACCTCGTACTGCCGCGCCTGCGCGTCCTGCACCGGCGGTTGAAACGGAACGCCTCGAACCTCGGGTTGGACCGGCACGCATGACAGATGCGGCTCAATTTGATGAAGCTCAACATACTCAGCAGGAAACGGTGACTCCTCCCCCAGTTCTGCAGAAAGGCAAAAGTACTGTCTCTGTCGTTGATCAGTCCCCGGCAACTCGACCGATATCTGTCTCAGTTCATCCGCCGACAGAGTCGGTGCAATCTGTACAGCCGCAGTCTGTGCATGGAAACCCGGAGCAGAGCCCGTTGAAAATGCAACGGCCGTCTTCTCTTGAGCGTCCGGTGCTGTCAGATATCGTTAAAACTCCACAGGTTCGTAAAATGCTCGGACCCGTAGATGAACTTGCCGATTTAACTGTCACTGATTTTCGCAGATTGGGCAGTACGGTAGAAGAGTCGAAGAAACATGTCATTGAGAAGGTAGCTCTCCTTGAGGATGAATCGTATGCGATGCGGTCCGCGGGCATCAAAGCCTGGCGCCGCTCCCCCCTGTTTCAATTGTATATGGACATCGGCCGGCAAAGCATTGAAACCGGAAAAGCGGTAAGCGCGGTGGTAGCCGAACGTGCTGAGGCAAAGAAGGAAACAATCACCAGTGATGAATTCGGTGCTATCGCAGATTTGAACCGGGTTCTTCAATATTAATATATGCAGCAATTTGTCGTCCCACAATTTATCGACGTCGAGAATAAGATATTAGGCCCGATTACCGTCCGGCAGTTTGTCACTTTTTTAATCGGATTCGGATTAATCTTTCTTGAACTCAAAATATTCCAGTTTTGGATCGGGGCGATGCTCGGTGTGGTTACGTTTGGTGTCACGGGACTGTTCGCATTTGCAAAAGTGAACGGACGGCGGTTTCATTATTTCGTACTCACGATTATTCAGACACTTCAACGCCCCAAGCTTCAGGTGTGGAACAAAACACAGATGATCGAACGGATACAGAAAGAAAAAGAAAAGAAGAAGGACGAAATTATCCCCCCAAAACGTGCAGTATCGGCAAGTCGTCTCGCTGAGTTGTCCCTTATTGTCGACACGGGAGGAGCATATCAGGAAGGCATTAAAGAAATAATGAAATAACCATGGCTACCAAGCAAGCAGCACCATCGAAACAGAAAGCTCCGCCGACACAGCACTTTTTAGACATTCTGGAAATTCGCGACGGTGTTATTGTCATGAAAGACGGAACTCTCCGTGCTGTGCTTCTTGCGTCGTCCATTAATTTTGCCTTGAAATCGGAAGAGGAACAGGAAGCGGTTATTGGCGGGTATGTTCAGTTTTTAAACTCCCTGGACTTCATGCTGCAAATCGTCGTTCAGTCCCGCAAGCTGAACATTGATGATTATCTGGAACGCCTGAAGAATATTGAGAAGCAGCAGACGAATGAATTGCTCAAGATGCAAACGATCGAGTATCGTCAATACATCGCCGAACTTGTTGAGCTTGCGGATATCATGAGCAAACGTTTTTATATTATCGTTCCTTTTTCTCCCCGCAAGATGTCAACGCTCGGATTTTTGACCCGTCTTCGCGAGGCCTTGGTACCTACGTCGATTATCAACATCAAGCAAAAGAAATTTCAGCATTTTGTGGAAGAACTCAATAAACGCGTCGGGTATGTGATTGACGGTCTTTCGTCTATTGGAGTGAAATCTGTTCCGCTGGATACACAAAGTCTTATTGAACTTTTTTACAATACCTATAATCCCGAGACATCCCCTCAGCAAAATATTCAAGATTTAGGTACGGTACAAGTGGACATGTAATATGCTTAATTTTTCTAAAAAAATACAATCAGTTCCCACAGAGGCTGCGCCGGACCTTTCGGTAAAGCAGCAGGAGTTGCTGCGCCAACAAGAACTTGAGGAGAAAAAATTCACCCTGGAGTCAGAGCGCATTTATCGCATGGGCGTCGTTTCGGTGCGTGATCTTATCGCGCCTGCGGCACTCAAAGTCGAATCGAATCATCTCAAGCTGGGGTCGATGTTCTTGCGCACCATTTTTGTCGTGACCTATCCCCGATACATTTCTGTCGGCTGGTTCGCGCCGATTATCAATCTCAATGTCCCGCTGGATATCGGCATGTTCTTTTATCCGCTGGGGTCGGAAATTATTTTGAAACAGTTGCGAAACAAAGTAGGTGCGCTCGAAGCGCAGATTTTGTCCGATGCGGAAAAAGGTTCGCCGCGCGACCCGATCCGTGAAACGGCACTCCGGGATATTGAAAAGCTTCGCGACGACCTGACGCAAGGCGTTGAAAAGTTTTTTCAATTCGCTTTATACGTTACCGTATATTCGGAATCGCTTGAGAAGCTCAATCTGATAACGGAAAAAGTTGAATCGCTCTTCGGACAAAAACTTGTTTTTACAAAGCGCGTTTTCTATCAATCAGAACAAGGATTCAATTCGACCCTTCCGCTCGCTGACGACCAGCTGATGGTTGTGTTTAACATGCACACGTCTCCGTGCGCATCGACGTTCCCGTTCATTTCATCGGAATTGACCTCAGACAACGGGATTTTGTACGGAATTAACCGTCACAACAATAGTCTCATTCTGTTCGACCGTTTTTCACTGCAAAATGCTAATACGGTTGTATTTGCAACTTCCGGTGCCGGCAAAAGTTATTCTGTCAAATTGGAAGTTCTGCGGAGTATGATGCTTGGCACGGACGTCATTATTATCGACCCGGAAAGGGAATACAAATATTTGTCTGATGCGGTAGGAGGTACGTACATCAATATTTCCCTTAATTCTGACAGCAAAATAAATCCGTTCGATTTGCCCCGTCAGGTCAATGATCAAAAAACTGCTGATGTCATACGCTCGGCGGTCATCACCCTGAAAGGGCTTATGCGTCTCATGCTTGGCGAGATGTCGCATGAAGAGGACTCCATTATTGACCGGGCACTAATCGAAACCTACGCCAAGAATGATATTACCCCCGAAGCTGATCTGTCGCGCGTGAAGGCTCCGCTTATGAAAGATCTTGAGGAAGTGCTAGGCGGAATGAAAGGCGGAGAAAATCTTGCTCTGCGACTCAAAAAATATACTGATGGCACTTTTTCAGGCCTCTTTAATTCTCCGACCAATGTGGAGGTCAATAACCAATTGGTGATATTCTCTGTCCGCGACCTGGAAGATGAATTGCGGCCGATCGGAATTTCGACCATTATTTCGTATATCTGGAATATCGTGCGATCGGAACTAAAAAAGCGCATCATGGTTATCGACGAAGCCTGGTGGCTGATGCAACACGAGGACAGCGCAAAATTTATTTATGCACTAGTGAAGCGGTGCCGCAAATACTATCTCGGCATTACGACGATTACGCAGGATGTGAGCGACTTTTTGCTCTCACCGTACGGACAGGCGATTGTCACTAATTCATCCATCCAATTGCTCATGAAGCAGTCCCCCGCATCAATTGATATTGTGGCAAAAACCTTTTTGCTGACACAGGGAGAAAAATATCTTTTGCTGGAAAGCGGCGTCGGAGAAGGCATATTTTTTGCCGGATCAAAACACGCAGCCATCAAGGTTGTCGCGTCGTATACTGAGGACCAGATTATTACATCTGACCCGCGGCAATTGCTGGAGATTGAGGCCGCGAAGCGTGAGTTTGAACAGAGTATTGCCGGACAGGAGAACGCTACAGAACAGTCGGAGGGGCCCGAAGAATTACCCATATAATCTATGTGCTATCTGCGTATCAGTTCAGTCATCGCGATCGGTGTACTGACGTTAGTTACCGCCGCGTGCACCAAACAGGCTGATCCTGCGTCAAACACGACTGTCAATCAGGCAGTGAATGTGGTTAACACCGTCAACAGTCTCGAACCGGCACCTGCGCAGCAGGCGATCAGTGAAGCGGTCAGTAAGCAGCGGCTGGTCACGCATTTCGTTGAACGTTGGGGGACATATTCCAACCAGAGCAATTTTGAAAACATCAGTGAGGCTCTCCCGTTCATGACTGACTCGATGCAGGTGTATGGGCGTCAGCTGATTGCTACAGGGCGCGCACGACCGTCCGGAGAAACGTTTTTTGGCACAACGACGGTAGTCCTTTCAACAGTTGATGGTGCATCAACGGATGCCAGTGCAGAATACACTGTTTCCACCCAGCGTATTGAAAAAACCGGCGACAGTGAGCGTGCGTACTATCAGGATATTGTTGTGACGCTCCAAAAAGTCGCAGGAGAGTGGAAGGTCAATAAGGCCGTTTGGGTCGGCATGAAGTAACTATCTGCTATGAAGCTTTCGAATCGTAACATGAAAATTCTGAAAGGCCTGTTTGCAACGGTCATTATTGCCAGTCAACTGTCTATTCCATTTTTTGCTCATGCGCAGAGCGCATTGACGAATCCAGATATCTGCGCAATTAGTAGTCAATCTACAAAGTACATCAAGATTGGCACACCCATTCCTGGCGTGACACAGACACTACGGGAAAAAACCGATGCAGGAAGTACTGGCACGAGGACTGTATACGCAGTCAAAGATTTACCCTGTTTTATCATCGGCATTTATAAATATTTTGCCGGAATAGCGGGTGTGCTCTCGGCAGTTATGATCATGTACGGCGGGTATAAGTATGTCATCAGCTTTGGAAGTCCGGCACGCTTTACCGATGCTCAAGATACGATCGTATCTGCAATGGTCGGTTTGGCGTTGACGCTCGGCTCGTATATCATCCTGTATACGATAAACCCCGCGCTTGTGGATTTGTCTAAGTTAAGTATAAAAGATGTTGCTCCTGTGGAACAGGGTCTAAGCGGGGACTGGGAAAATTTAAATTTTTGCAGGGACAAAGGTGAGTATACTTCAACGGTAAATTGCGGCAGTGTATGGAATGGCGATGATCAGAAGGGATGTATTATTGTAGGAGGAGATTGCACTCATAATGCGCAGGGCGTTTGTTTGGGGTCTAAAATACTTTTCGACGGGAAACCTCGCATTAGCTGCTTTGCATCTAGTAATTTAAATCTTATCAGTTTGACATATACGAAACCCGGAGAAACCGAAAAGAAGGAAAGAAAAATGAGAGGAGATCCGACGGTCAGCTGTGGCCTTATTAAAGATGATTGTACTGAGGTTCCCGGTACGGGCGCATGTTTAGTCGGCGGGCGAGGTATCGGCACGAAGTGTCCCGCTAACCAGGGATGCGTGATCTTTTGGGATAATGCATTTTCTATTAATACTGCGGGCGGATTGAATCCGTCGGGAGACGGCATCATTGGTTCTTATAACCAATTCGACTGTTATTAATTAAGAACTATATGTTTCGAAAACAATTTCTGATTATAGCTTTTATTCTCGTCGTCATCGCAATTGCTGCAATGATTTATTTTGTGTTTTTTAAGGATGTTATTTCGCCTCTGGCAAATAATACCAATGGGGGTACAAACGGTACGCTTCCCGGCACGAATAACGCCGCAACGAATCGCGTAACCGTCAATGATATTCTGGCAAACTTGCCAGTCATCAATGCCTCTACTAACGCGCTGTCAACTAGTGTGAACGCCGTGCCAGACACAATTGCACGCGGTGGCGTAACGACGGTGTTATCCGTTACAGAAACGTCAGCAGTATCAGCGGCAATTGCAAGTGATGGATCAAGTGTCGTGTATTACGACCCTATTACTAAAAAGTTTTACCGTGTCAGCAAGGACGGCAAATCTCGTATCGAGCTTTCAAGTCAAATATTTCCCGATGTGACAAATATTGTATGGTCTCCGTCAAAAGATTCTGCCATTATAACGTTTCCAGACCAGAGTAAAATCTTATTTAATTTTTCTAACGGTACACAGGCTACGCTCCCAAAGGAATGGGACGACATAACGTTTTCCCCCCAAGGTAATCAGGTTGCATACAAATTCATCACGACGGATGTCAACAACCGGTGGCTTGCTGTTTCACAGCCTGACGGCTCAGAATCCGTGGGCGTGGAACCGCTCGGAGATAACGATGAAGATGTACAGGTTGCGTGGTCACCGGACAATCAAATCGTGGGGCTTTTTCATAAAAGTAGCAGCGATACGCAGGAAGAAGTGATTCCGATCGGATTCCACGGGGAAAATTTCAAGTCCTTTGCGGTTGAAGGAAGAGGGTTTGAAAGCAAATGGTCACCGACAGGCGACAAGTTGTTATACACCACGTATAACAGCGAAACAAATTATAATCCGACGTTAACGCTCGTAAACGTTCAGGGCGATCAGGTCGGCCAGCAACGCCAGTCGTTGGGAATACAAACCTGGGTTGATAAATGCACATTCGCATCGAGCGGATCGATATTATATTGCGCTGTTCCTCAGAAACCGCCCGAGGGTAGTGGCATTTATCCGGAATTGGCGACCAGTACGCCGGATGTGTTTTGGCGTGTAGATCTTGCCACCGGTCTCCGGACACCACTTGCGGTGCCAGTTGATGAGAATGGAAATAGTCAATTCAGCGCTCAAAATATATTCTTGTCTACCGGTGAAGATTTTCTGTATTTTACCGACGCGACGAGCGGACGGATATTGCGCGTACAGCTAAAATAAGAGTGTTTCGGCAGATATTTTATGAATAAATCCACACTCGCGCTTGTTGCCTTGCTTTGCGTGGGTGCGGTGGTATTGCTTGTATATGGATATTCAGTTTTGAGCCGTGGGGGATCCGATGACCCAACGATTGTTAGTGTGCCCCCGCCGGTGACTGAACGTGACCCGGTGTTGGGATCTTCAGACGCGCGCGTAACTATTATAGAGTTCTCTGATTTTGAATGTCCGTTCTGTAAGAATTCCCAGTCGATACTGACTGAAATACTTGAGAAATATCCTGACGATGTGAGACTGGTTTGGAAAGATATGCCGAATGAGGACTCACATCCCCATGCCGCATCCGCTGCTCGGGCTGCCCGATGCGCACAAGATCAAGGGAAGTTTTGGGAGTACCATGATCTGTTATTTGCAAATCAGGCTCAGTTATCTGATGAAATGTATCCTGTGTTGGCGAGCACGCTTAATTTGAATGTACCGGCGTTCCAGAGCTGCTTATTGAGGCCAGTGCCAGATGTGGTGAGCCAGGGACTTCAGGAGGGATTAGAACGCGGGATCACAGCAACTCCCCACTACTTCGTGAATTCTTTGCAAAAAAGTGGTAGTATGACTATTGCAGAACTCGAGTTGCTAGTTAAGTCGGAACTGAGATAATACATATGGTGAGTAAGATTTATTTCGTAGTATTCTTAGTAGCAGTTTTTTTTGGGGTATTTTCACATACCGGTAACGCGGCTGTTGAAACATGTGGAGATCTTGGACTTCAAACAATAGCCTCAGATTGCCGAGTAGACACCTGTGCTAATCAGCAGGGGTGTTATTGCGATGTCGCGCCACATACGCATCTGTGTTGTGCGGATCCGCTCAATATTACTGCTGGGTCCAAATGTTACGACAAGTCAACTGGCTCTATTGTTGGTTCGCTTTCTGTGACGCCACCTGACGCTACTATTGTCGTTCCAGAAGAAGAAAAAAAAGTTTTTTTTAAACCGCAGTTTACCTTACCGGGATCAAAATTTATTGCCGGGCAGAATATCGAAATAACCGGATCAACGATCGGCGAATGGATATCTGCTTTTTATGTATTTTTTGTCGGTATAGCCGGTATTTTATCTACAGTGATGATAATGTGGGGCGGGTATCAATATGTCACAAGCTTCGGAAGTCAGACGCAGTTGACAAAAGCGAAAGAGCAAATCGAGTCGTCGATTATCGGGTTGGTACTGTCGCTCGGTGCGTATATCATTTTAGTTACGATTAATCCTGCGTTGGTCAATTTCAAAAATTTATCGATCAAATACGTTTCTACCATAGAGCAAGGTTTTCCAGGAGAGAATGTATTGTCTGGTGATGAATTTCTCTCGGGGAGTTGGAAATTTTTTGATGCAGTAGAATGGAATGGAGGGAATGTAAGTGCCTATGATGCATTAATTACAGAAATTGCGAGCGGCAAAGTTGACCGCGACGTGGTAAAGGCAATTATGTTAATTGAATCCTCAGGCGATCCGAACGCAAAATCTGGGTTGGGCGCATGCGGACTTATGCAGGTGATGCCTGCGACGGCGGGGGTTGCAGATTGTACGCCGTTGTATGATCCGAGAACCAATATTACAGCTGGCGTTGCGTTTCTTCAATTTATTTTTTCAGATACCTGTCCGAACGCAACACAGAAAGATCCGTGCCCCAAAGGTCCGGTTTGTGTTGAGGGAAACCTCATGTATGTAGCTGCGGCATATAACGGAGGAAGAGGGGCAAATAAATGTAGTTCAGAACGTGCTGCAACTGAGGAAGATCCGGTAGCGAGGGAGGGATGTCCGGGAGAAACATGGTGGCAGTGTGTGAAGAACCCTAAATATGCGCCGACACGGGAGTATGTTCAATGGTTTCAGCAGGCTCTTGATAAGATAAAACATGACCCGACATTCGCATGGACTACCACGAGCGGAGGACCCCAAACTTCTACCGGGATTCAGTGTCTGTGCACAACCTGCAATCAATCGGCAGGTGCTGATTGTCCCCAGGTATCTTGCCAGTCATGCGATGCATCGCAATGTCAATGGACTGCGGGAGGAAGCTGTGATCAAGTGGCAAAGGGACCTTCGGGAAGCAGCGCACTCGGGTTTTGTTCCGGAGGGTGTGTCTTAAATGGCGAGTGTTATACAACAGGCATGTGCCATCCACAGGCGACTTCCGGCGAATTCTGCAATCGAGGGACGTGGACGCCGCATTGCGGCAACGGTGTGTGCGATTGCGGTGAAAACACTTCGGCATGCGCGGAGGATTGTCCGAGTTCCAGTACGTCTTCCGGTACCTGTAATAATAATTTTCTGGATGCCGGAGAAACATGCGATTATCTCAACATGGGCACGGCGACATGCGCAAGCATGGGCTTTTACTGTGGGAGCCTTTCCTGTAACGCTTCCTGCTCCGGATTCAATACGACTCAATGCACGTCCGGTTCCTGCGGTGACGGGATTATTCAATGCCAGGAGCAGTGCGAACAGGCATCACAATGTACAGGAACCCAACTACCGTATGGGGCATGTACGGTTCCAAGCTGTACAAGCTGCACATGCGGGGGCACGGTAAATTGCACAGGTACCCTTGCCGGATGCGCGCGCGTAGGAGCGCAACCCGGTAGTGATTATTGCCGATTCTGCAATCCTTCTACCGATACCGTGACCAACTGTGGCGAGAGTCCTGTCATAGAATCTCAACCGGTTGGTCCGCCTGCGGCCTAGTTTTTGAGAGTGTTGTCATTTGCAGTAAAGCCCGAGAGACAATATATGCACGCATTGACATGTCGGCGCCTTTCTGGTATACCCAAATCAGTAAGTAACAAAAAAGTTTTTTCTCATTCTCACTGAACTGAGAGGAGGTCGTATCGAAAAGGTAATTTTGCACGTTTCCTAAAATGCAAAACGGTGTGTACATTTTTTCCTCAAGAGGGAAGAGGTCATATGGCTAAAAAATGCACGAAGCAGTGCATTAAAGGGCTGAAACATGCGGGTACTGTTAGACGTAGCCCAGCAGAAGAAGTCAATTGGTGTCCCGTGCATAATGTATTTTTTCTGAGCACAGAGCCGATGCGCGGTACTCCTTCTGATCTTATGAAAAGGTTGGAAGTTAGTGGGAGAACTGGCGATTTTACGCCAGAAGAATTTGGGAGGAAGGTACTCAAGCTTAAGAAAATTGTAGTTAGGTAGACTACACGGCAGGGAAACGTACGATCCCTGCCTCTTTTTTTATGTATTAAAATGATAATGCCCCGCACCCTGGAAAGGGTGCGCTATCTATATATTTTTCAAGCGCACCCCGCTGTGGGTGCGCGTGATTCCAATATTCACGAGCGCAGGCCGAGTCGCCTGCGCTGTATATTTGTCCACTAGAGCACCCTCTCCAGGGTGCGAAGGATGTATAAACCTGTATTACTCTAAATGCAGAGACCGTTCAAAATGCTCCGCCTTTTTCTTGAGGAGCGGCCATCGGTCTAATGTCGGATCTTTTTGGACGAGCGACCCGACGGCCTCGCGCGCCTGTTTGATAATAAGCGAATCGGCGAGCGTGGCGATCTTGAGCGGCGGCAGGCCTGTTTGTTTTGTTCCGTACATGTCTCCCGGACCGCGGAATTCTAGGTCTTTTTCAGCCAGCTCAAAGCCGTTGGTGGAGTCTACGAGCGCATGTAGGCGGTCGATACTTTTTTGACTTTCTGTTTCGGTAAATAAAAATGTGTATGACTGATGCTCCGCACGGCCGACGCGTCCGCGGAATTGATGGAGCTGTGCGAGGCCGAACCGTTCAGCGCCTTCGATGACCATGACGGATGCATTGGGTACATCAATCCCTACTTCAACAACCGCCGTTGCACAGAGGATATTGATCTTACCGTCCGCCATTTGCCTCATTACCTGCTCTTTGCGCTTGGGTCCAAGCTTTCCGTGGAGGATGCCGATTGAGGCATCAGGGAAAACTTCTTGTGAAAGGCGTTCGGCCTCCTGTTTTACAGACTTTACGCCGAGCGTGTCCGATGGATCAATGAGCGGGCATACGACAAAGATTTGTCGGCCGCTGTTCATTTCCTGGCGGATAAAATCATATGTCTCTTTGCGTTTCTGAGGAATGATGATTTTTGTGATGATTGGTTTCCTTCCCGGCGGAAGTGTGTCAATAATTGACAGATCTAGGTCTCCGTAGAGGGTGAGCGCAAGCGTGCGGGGTATGGGAGTGGCGGTCATCGAAAGCAGGTGAGGGGTCAGGGGAGTCTCTACCGGTACGGATGTTTTTAACGCGGATGCCTTTGCCAGTTTTTTTCGCTGAGCCACGCCGAATCGATGCTGTTCGTCGGTTATGACGAGGCCAAGTTTATGGAACTGCACCGCATCCTGTATGAGTGCGTGAGTACCGATAACAATATCTATTTTACCTGTAGCGAGCATTGATCGGAGCGCAGACTTGGTGACATGTTCTGTGTGACTGGTTTTGGCGGTACTGCCGGTGAGAAGTCCGATTGTGAGACCACTTGTTTTAACCAACCGGGAGATGGTGTTGAAGTGCTGTTCCGCGAGTATTTCGGTTGGCGCCATGAGCGTAGATTGCCAGCCGCTGTCTGCGGCATTAATCATCGCCAGCGTTGCGACAATGGTTTTCCCGGATCCGACGTCACCCTCGAGAAGTCTGTTCATAGGCCGGTTTTTTCTCATGTCGGTAAGTACTTCCCAGGCAGTTTTTTTCTGCGGGTCAGTGAGGGTAAATGGAAGAGATGCAACAAATGCTTTTATCCTGTGTTCATTGGTGGGGATGGTGGGTGCAGGTTCTTTTTTCAGCTGTTCACGGTTGAGTGCGGCGCGGAGGAGTATGAGAAAAAGCTCATTAAATTTGAGCCGATCACGCGCCTGATTCAGTGCGTTGCCGTCAGGGGGAAAATGAACATGTTGGACCGCCGTTGCAAGGGGATCCATATGATAACTGGCGACGATCTCATCTGGGAGCCAGTCCTTAATTGTATTGGCGACCGGCAAAACAATTTTTATGAGGTACCGAAGCTGTTTCGCCGTGATGTTCTCTGTGAGGGAATACAATGGAACAATGCGAGCGGTGTGCGTTTGTTCTGCCTTTGCTTTTTCAAACGTGGGGGCGGTCAGATGGAAGCCGTACTCATTCATTTCGGCTTTTCCTGCCAGAAATACCTCATCGCCCTGATTCAGCTGTTTGGTCAAAAACGGCTGATTAAACCACACGGCTTTAACGCTTCCCGTTTCGTCAGAAATAAGCGCTTCCGTAATCATCATTTTTCTGCGCGGAGAGCGGTGGTTTTCGATCACGTTGATAGTTCCTTTAATGTGCGACCGTACTCCCGGCTGAAGCGAGGCAATGGAGACGATGGTACGGAAGTCATCATAGCGCTTGGGGTAGTATGCCAAGACATCCTGGATGGTTCTGAGCCCAAGCTTGAGTAACCGTTTCTGTATTGTCACTCCAATGCCAGGGAGTGATGAAATTGTGCTTTTAAGTGTTCGTACCATGTGTATCCCAGTTATTATTATGTACTATTAACTTTAGTACACACGTGGGAAGATTTTTGGCATTATTTATCGATCGAGGCGCCAATTTTACCCAAATGGCTCTTTACTTTTTCGAGGAGTTCTTTATGTTTATCACGTTCCTTATCAGCTTTCATTTTCATTAAAATTACCGTGAGTGTAGCTGTGGGAAAAATATCGGTACCCGGAAATATTTCTGCAATGGCTGCAATAACGAGCGTACCAAGCATCTTTTTAATCACAAACCTTTTAAATGCTACTCCGCTAAAAATTCCAGTAAAACCGATGATAATAAGGGTAAGAACAAGGGAGATTCCTTTGACTCCAATCCCAGCTACTGGCACAAATTCGAGAACCTCAATGAAGTCCTTTATTATGGCTAGTACGAGCACTAAATAAAAAGCGCCCATTTCGCCTTCTTGCATTCGTTTACGAAGCTCTCTTCCCAGTTGGAGCGAGTCGTTGATGAGTCCAGCATCTCCTTCTCCACTTGCGCCTCTTGCTAGAGTTGAAAAGGTTTTGAGATATAAGTTGTCCGGCTTTGAAATACTTGTGTCCAGGTCGATGCCGGATTCTTGAACATCCGACACAAGGCTTCGCAAGACACTACTTCGGTAATCTGATCGGATTGATGTATTACGACCAGCATCAAACTCTCGCTTACGTTCATTCTCGAATTTATCTTCAAATTCTACACCTGATGGGCTTGGTATTGTTAGAGCGCGCTCGGATCGTAGTATACCGCGACCTACATTTCCTCGGATTCTTCTTTGGGGGGCGGATGATGCATCATTTGCATTCGCTGAACCCTCTTTTCTTTCAGAATCATTTATACCAGAGGCGGGACTGGTTCGTCTATTATCAGAATTATTTCTTTGCATGCGGGAGATTCCCCCTTTTCTGTTTTTTTTTAGTTGTTGTATTAACGATTTTTGCTCAGGAGTCAAATTATTCACTGATCTTTCATCAGTATCTTTTTGAAGAGTATCCTTGTTAGCGTTGCGCTTCCCTTTACTTTTCGACTTATTAATTGGAGAGGCTGTTACTTTCTCTTCTATCGTGTGGGTAACGTTATTCGCGCCTTGTGTACTTGCCCCTTTTTCTTTAAGCGCCTTTATTCTGAATGCTCTTAGCTCTCTTGCGTGCTGTTGTTGCTTCCCTGATTGTCCTTTCTCCTCGTTTTCCATACTGATAGTATATCAGACTCCTAGGATTGCAGAAAATGCCGTTTTCTACCATAAAGCAACCATTTTCATGAATGGCGTATTGCCGGTCTTGTATTTTTCTCAAGCTCATGCCCTCGGTAGGAATCCCCGCCAGAGGCGGGTCCGCCAATTTCATAATTTATTGTGGCGGAGAACCTAGATTACAAGCTCCGCAAGTTCCGCTTTTTACTAGTGGTATGGATGTATTTTTCTTAAGCCCCTGCCCTCGGTAGGAATCGAACCTACATTACAAGCTCCGCAAGCTTGCGTCCTATCCATTGAACGACGAGGGCGAGGGCTTAAGAAAAATTATTATCTAAATGTGGGAATCTAACTTTTTATATTATTGGGATCCTTGACCCCGTATTCGGGGTCGGGACTTGCGTCCTAGCTCTCCTGTACTTGCGATGCCGAGATTTTCGAGGCATGCATAGTACAGGATCCATTGTGTCCCTACGGGACATCCCCCGGAGGGGGAAACGACGAGGGCATGAGCTTGAGAAAAATAGTACTTACTCGATTTGTGAGGAGAATTTATCTTTTGTATAAAAAAAGCTTTATTTAGCTTAGCGGTGGTTGTGAATTTTGTCTATAGTTTGAAAACCCGCTGAAACGCATCAGAAAGCGACTCATTTTCATGCTCCAGATTTTCTTCGACATATTCCAGTAGTATCTCCCTGACTTTAAGGGGGTTTTCATTTTCCAGCGATACAGACAAGTTGGTTCTGAGCGTATTACGAAAACTCATATATAGTCTTTTGACTTCGGGGGGTTCGTAGATAATCCAAAATGCCGTCAAAGCGTCGTATCGGTAGAAGACTTTACCGACTTCAATCCCGTCTTCAGTAATGGCAAAAGGGATGTCTGCCGGTGCTCGCCGATTTCTGAAAACGATAATGATTGCCGTGATCACAATAATAACCGCGAACAGGGGATTTGTCGTGAAAATTGAAAATACAAGCGCGCCAAGGATAGCAAGAATCGCAAGAATATACCATGTTCGTGATCGCTGATGGGCTACAAATTCAGGGAATGACCACGAAAGTAGCGTTTTACCGTGATCTTCGATTGGTTCTTCCATAGAAAGATACGTATATCATACGCAAAAAGGGGAAAAAATGCCAGTCCCTGCCAAATGTAGTATAGGTCGCAAGGGATGTTGACATTGATTACCTATGGAGTAAGATGTGATCTATACCAGGGAGGGATCGATGTTCTTTCTCAAACTCTCTGGTTTATTCCCGAAGATGAGCATTATGCTCATGAGGCGTTTTGAGCGCCGTGTGCTTCTGTACTCGTTTGGCTCCGTGCCCGCGGCATGCTTTCCCAAAACATTTTGGGTGCTCATTATGCCTTGTCTTCGTGATAAACCAGCGGCAGCGCTTATTTAGTAGTTGTACGAATTCCGGTATGCAGGAGTATAAAGGATTTTCTCACTATGAGAAAAAAATATACACCTTTCGCCTCACCTTACCGTATCATAAGCCCTGTCACTCAATTTACATTAATGACGATGATTCGTACCATCGTCTCTTTTTTTATTGTGTTTTTTGATATGTGCGGTATAATCCTTATTGGGAATTATTATTAATAAGATACACGTATGTTCGAAACATCAGTCAATTGGCTGGCGGTTCTCGTAACCGGGCTAGGGTACATGGTTATCGGAGGGCTGTGGTATGGGCCGCTCTTCCAAAAGCCGTGGATGCGTCTCGCTAATGTTAGCGAGGCTGATGCTAAGGCGGGCGCGGGAAAGGCGTATGTCATGATGTTTATCGTGGCGCTGGTATCCGTGTTTGTTCTTGCAATGTTTGTTAACGCAATCGGCGCGGACACATTCGACGAAGGCATGCTCGTCGGCCTGCTGATCTGGGTCGGGTTTGTCGGGACGGTTCTATTAAACGGTGTCATATTTGAAAAACGGCCGTTCGCATTGTATGTCCTCAATAGCGGATACAATCTGGTTACACTGCTTGTCGCGGGCGGCGTGCTTGCGATCTGGAGCTAGGTGCCAAACGAAATTTAAAAACAGAACGCTTTCTCATACGAGAAGGCGTTTTGCTTTAACAGAGTATATTATTTACTGTATCTAATAATAATCACGGAGCCGATGAAAATCAGTATGCCTCCGATAAAAAAGTATATATTCGGGGTTGCTTTGAAGATCAGGTAACTGAACAGAACAACGAAAAAGGGATATGCAATTTCGATGATCGATGCCGTG
>JBAZCI010000004.1:0-58181 GCA_041671025.1 Patescibacteria group bacterium
TCATCAAGATATCCGGTTTTCGTGCCCGTAACATACCATGTCGAAGCTAGCATTTTATTCTTGTTGATAATCGTATGGGCTTTACCGGTATTAATCGTGCTGAATGAATATGAAGTCATGGTCGTTGCCTGCAGGAGCCGTATATCTTTCAGCACCTTTGAGGCTACTATGGCGTATTCACCAACAGTTGACGTGTTGCGCGGATCAAGGCCTGTGACATCAGCAAAATTCGTATGAGACAGTCCCCATGATTTTGCCTTATCATTCATCCGCTGAACAAAATCTTTTTCGCTTAAACCGGTTGAGCGCGCGAGAGCCCTGACGGCGTTATTTGCCGATCCTACCAGACCCGAGTACCACAGATCCTTCACTCTCATCGTCTCCCCCGGGGATACATACAGTTTCGCACCGATGGCATTATCCTCAGCTTGGTATGTGACAACGGAGTCAAATGACGGCTCGGTTTCGAGGAAAACAACCGCCGTCATCAATTTGGTCAAGCTGGCAATGGGCATCGCTGCGTCCGTATTTTTGGAGAACAGGACCGTACCGGTTGCACTATCAACCGCAATGGCGGCGGTAGAATTGACTGTCGGCTGTACCGCCGTTGGCGCAGAATTAGTCGTTGAGACGCCGAGCACTTTCGGAGCGAGTGGCAGCACACGTACCGGCAAAGTGCCGCGCGATAAGGGGGCGAGATCGGCAAATGCTGTTTTTGAAATGTCTATAATCCTATCTGGAAACTTTGCGGCATCAGGACCGTAATCTCTGACAGTTACAATGACCGACTTATTATTTTCTAAATTAATAACCTCGAGAATCGTCCCCGAAGCGTATTCCCTGCTTGCCGCAATACGTTCATTGCGGTAGGCAGGATGCACGTAGTAACTTGCTCTCCCCTCCTGCATGACGTTTTCTTCAACGACAGCGACACGCGAAAAAGGCAAATGAGTAATGGCGCGCACGTACTGATTTGTAAAATCAGTCGACGAAGGAAGCGCGACCCATCCTTCTTTGTTGTCATCATAGTACTGAATAACTTTCCTTTTTGCATTGTCGCCCCGATAACGGATAGCAAGCGTATACGGCTTCTGTAGTACAAGCGGATTTTCTGAATTATCCTGCCGAAGAAAGTCATATTGGTAAAAGTCGCTGACAATCTTACCCTCAGTGGGAAGTGGGCGGTCGATTTCGGTGAGTTTTTTTAGTGATAATGACGCAGGTTCTGCGAGCACTCCCGGCCATACGCCGATTCTGAAATTTGCATCATCCGTCTCGCCCGTGTATCCGCGGACGATGGTTTCTGCACTGAAACGTATAAAGGCATCATCTGCGGCAAATGACGGTTGAGGCGCGACAAGCATACCACATGCAAAAATCCCGAACAGGCCAAGTGTGATAAGACAACTTGTCATTGTGTTCGTTGACTTTTGCGATTGAATTGATATACTATTCATCATCTTGTATAGATTTTAGGCGGATATAGTATAATGGTAGTACGCGACCTTCCCAAGGTTGAGGCACGGGTTCGATTCCCGTTATCCGCTCTGTACCGAAGCACAGGTTATCTGTCTTCACCCAAGCCACACTAGCTCAGTTGGTAGAGCAACGCTTTCGTAAAGCGGAGGTCGTCGGTTCGACTCCGACGTGTGGCTATGGTGAGGCCGGTTGGCCGCGCCGTGTGCGGTTATTGAAGCACCTCGCTAGCCGTAGATTCACAGGTTTCACCGGGCACAAGAACGCTTGTACACGTCGCATCCCATCGCAATCCACTCATCAGTATCCGCACAGAAGAAGCGACTGCTTTTTCATTCACAATATCTTCAACGCTCTTTGTTTTGAGTAAAATATGCCGTGCACGAATTCGTTCAGCCGTTTCACCGTCTTCAGAGGCCGGGATCCGTTCTTCAACCTTGATAATATGGTACCCGTACTGCGTGGTGACGATTTCAGAAACTTCTCCCGGCTGGAGGGCAAATGCCGCCGTTTCAAATTCCGGCACCATCTCTCCTTTGCCGAAAAATCCAAGGTCGCCGCCTGACTCAGCAGAGCCGTCCTCGCTGTATTTTTTTGCTAAATCTTCGAATGTTGAGTCACCTTTTTTAACCTCTGCAAGAATATCTTCAGCCTGCGTACGCACATCGGCATTCAAGTCGTTCATCGAGGCAAGTTTTTCCTGCAATTTTGTCCTGAGAATGTAGGGTTCCAGCACACGTTCCTTGAATTGCTCCGGCGTCCAATTATACAATGTTTTTAATGTCTGTGTGACATCATCTTCGCTCGACGCCTGGTCGATGATTGTTTGAAATTCCTTGTTAATGTCATCAGTGGATACCGTTACTTCATACTGCTGAGCGAGCTCCCGTACGTAAAAATCTTCGATACTTCGCTGAAGTACCGTTTTTTCAAGTTGTGCATGTTCGGGTTTTTGAAAATCCGGGAATGCATCAGCCTGTGCAGTGTAGTAATGATCAAGCGTTGTCAGATCTTCTTGGTACCGTGAGAAGGAAATAAAGTGCATATCGACAAGTGCGGCGGGATACGGCAGGATGTCAGTTACCTTGTTCACAAAGGTGTTGTTCCATTTTTGTGAGTATATTCCTATTCCCATTGCGACAAGCGCGGCGACAATGACCACAATAATAATCGCAACAATTAAAAACACTTTCCAAAACCGTTTACGAGGAGCCGGAAGCGCAGGTACTAGCGACGCTGATTGAAGTGGTTTTTGAGCGCCAAGTGTAGGGTGTTGCGGAAGCTCTATCGGTTTTTTTTCAGTTCCTTCGGCAGAAATCATTTTTATCACTTCGTCTCGCGATGCTTCATGCGATTCAGATTGGATTGGTGCGACAGGCGAAGTGCTTCGCATTGCCGTTCGTTTTGGAGTCCGGGGAGCTTTAGACGCCTTCTGCTCTGTTATGCCTTCCTGGTCTGTCTTTTTTTTTGCCATAATACGTTATTAATTATGAATTTTTTGTTCTAAAGAAAAAACTCCACCATCGCTGGGGATTTGAGGATTGGGAAAGTGAAACGGATTCATCAGTAGTCGACGAAGAAGAAGCGGCGCGATCCTCGCCATTCTGTTGAGGCAGTATAATGACATTCTCTCCGGGCTTAATGAGTCCAAGTTTTGTGCGAGCTTCTTCCTCCTGGAATGAATCTGTCTGAAAATAAGTCACCAGCTGTTCGAGATCTACTTTTTGCTTCTCTAAATTAGCGTATTCCTCTTTTAGCTGATTGATTTCCCGCTCAATCGTATACTTTTGGACAAGTTCCTTGCCCAGTGCGACACCGATCAGCACGAGAAACAAAAGCTCTACGCTAAGCAGAAGCTTTGACCGCAATAAGCGGTGCAAAACCGCCTCATCATGTATACGTCGTGACATATCGTAATAAGTGCGTGTACTGTAGCATAAAGACAGTTCCAAGTCAACCGGTCGACAACTACTCAGGACCTGCTTTCTTTGATATACTGTACACAGTTACCGATGAATACCCCCACAAAAACCATTACCGCCGCGCAATCAGCACCATCCGAAAAAAAACTACGGATCGGCTGGTTTACTTTCAGCTGCTGTGAAGACAGCACGATTGTGTTTACCGAATTATTGAATGATCACTGGCAGGATTGGAAACGTCTACTGGATATCAGGCATGCGCGTGTTTTACAGACCCATAACGTGCTTGACGAGCTGGATGTCGCTTTTGTAGAAGGGGCTCTCACCTCTCAAGAACATATCGATAAAGTGAAGGAAATTAGGCAAAAATCAAAAAAACTGGTCGCAATAGGTGCATGTGCCGCAATCGGCCTGCCTTCCGCACAACGAAATCAATTCGATCCGGCACGCCTTGAAGAAATCCAGCCAATCCTTGCCCGTTTCGCGTACCTTCCCCGTGTGCTCAAATTATCGGATGCAGTTACCGTAGATGTGACCATACCTGGCTGTCCAATGGATGAAAAAATGTTTTTAAAAGCGCTTACTGCCCTACTCCAGGAATTTCATGTAGGAGTATAAGTATGCACACGATTGACCTCTCATTGAAAAAGGAAATTACGAAAGTCGAGGGCGCCGCAACTCTTGATGTGAAAGTTTCTGGAGGAAAAGTTGAGTATTGCCGATTTGGCATCACCGAGTTCAAGCGGTTTTACACTCAGGCAATCCGCGGCAAACCGTACAAAACGCTTCCTGCGCTCCTTTCACGCATTTGCGGTACATGCTCAAATGCTCATTTGCTCTGTAGTATTGAAGCATGTGAACACGCATTGGGCATCACTCCGACGCCGCAGTCTCAGCTGATGAAAAAACTGACGATGTACGGACTCAACATCCGGGACCACGCTCTCCATCTGTATCTTTTCGCCCTGCCTGACATGTACGGCAAAGACGCGTTTCTTGAATTTGACGAAAAGATCCCCGAAGAGCAGCAGCTTTTGCATGACCCCTTTGAAATAAAAAGAGCCGGGAACCACCTGGCAATCATTATCGCCGGCAGGAGCGTCCATGCCATTAACCCGACGATTGGCGGATTTTTAAAAGTTCCTTCGGCGGCTGATATTGCCACCTCTCTTGAAAAACTGCGAAATGCGCGGCCGGCAGTCCTACGCACCATTGAACGGTTCGCGAGAGCGCCGTTCACATTTGACCGGCAGACAAAGTTTATGGCGATGGTTGCAAAACCGTTTAATTTTCTTGACGGTAACATTGTGAGCGATAAAGGCGACTTCATCAGGGAAGCAGACTTCCGGTCGCATCTTGAACACGTTGTCATCCCCTATTCCCATGCGTCAGGATACATGTTTAAGGGAGAATCTTACATGGTCGGCGCGTTAGCAAGAGTCAATCTTGCCCAAGAAACACTGCACCCGAAAACACGCGCAGACGCCGCAGAAGCGCTTAAACGGTTCCCGTCGACGAATATTTTTGATAACAATCTTGCGCAGGCAATCGAAATCCTTCACTGCATTGATGATGCTATCGATATTTTTGAACAAACGACATTTGCTGTCGAGCGGCCTGTACAGCCGACGCAAAAAGAGGGCGTCGGTATCGGCGTAGTTGAGGCACCCCGCGGCACGCTTTATCATAAAGTCGCCATAGGACCCAACGGCAACGTCATCGAAGGTGAGATAATCGTGCCAACCGGCCAAAATCAAATTAACATCGAGCAGGATATGGCCCGCCGACTGGAACAAATGCTTCCGGATAATCCGTCTGAAGAGCTTATCCAGCTAGAACTCGAGAAGCTCATCAGGGCATACGATCCGTGCATGAGTTGCGGATCACATTTCCTTACCCTGAAAATTGACGCAAAAAAGGCTGGAGCTGTATAATCGCCTCCGCTTCTGTCAGTGTTGCAGGAACACCGAGAATCGTACATCTCGGTAGTTTGTTGAGTTTTTGCAAGAACTTGAGCTGAGTTCCAAGATCAAAATCGTGCATCGTCACTCGCGGAGCGTCAATAAAATCATCAATCGATGTAAATCGAGTCACGGCGGATATTCCACGCACCGTATCAATGATCATGAGCTCACCATGCATCTCCCATTCGTCGAGCGGGTCTTTATGTACAAACGTATATTCGGGAAATTGTTTTTTTAATCCCGGTAATATACGAACGGGAAGAGCGTCTAGCTCAAGGTCCGCATTGCCAAACACCCACACCTCCATACAAGCTTAAAGCGTTTGATTAGCAAGGACGATATGCTGAAGCGTATAGCGTTCAAGCATCCGTACGGCGCTCTGGTTGACAATCTCGCATGCACGATCCCAATGAACGGTTACCCAATCCCCGATTTTCACTTCATCAAAAACGTCATTATCATCGAGCGTGCGATTGATCACATAGCGCTGTTCCGGGCCGAGAGCAAGCTGATGCCCCTCGAGAATAAGCGGCTTTCGCATCACCGTCACCGAAGGACCGTCAATGAGCGTTACTCTTCCCCAGCTTACCCGGCACGCGTCCATGCTTTCCAATGTATGCAGGATCTCCATGTGTCCGGTTCGCTTATATACATTAAACACATGAAATGAGTGGTGCATGCGAGCGCCTTGAGGAAGTTTTGCGGTCAGTTCGTCAAAATCACGCGAGGACGCTTTCTTTTTCAGGCCAAGATTATCAACCAAATGGGCATAGAATGTCTTTTGAGGGATCGCTTCGAGCAGTTCATTACCGATCCAGTACGCTTCGACTACCCGCTCATCAAACGGATCTTGTATATGATTCGCCTTCGCGATTGCTCGCAAATACGGGTGTAAAGTCTTAAATTCTTTAAGCATATCGACCAGACCCTGATCTGTCGCGCCCTCGCGCAGATATGCAGAAAGCTCGCGCGACTCATCAGGTCCGCACATATTCAGCTTGTTGGGTCCGAATGCGTACCTGCTGCAACGGGCAACGCCGTTAAGCGTTGAGATGTGCGCGTTCATACGCATCAATATGACGTGGCGGAACCTTAGATACCAGTGCTGTTATCGTAATCGCGATGATGAACAGTCCTCCGCTAATAAGATCTTTTGAGGCAAGCGGACTGCCTTGAAACACCAGCGTGAGAACGCTGGTGATGAGCGAGGCCGGTACCAAGAGTGACGACACAAGCGTCGCCGGAGCATGTTTCAGTGCAGTGTACCAGGTTATGACATACCCCATCAAAAGCCCTGACGCAAGCAACGTCCATTTCCACTGCTCGGCATCCAGATGCGTAGCGGCAGAGATCCCACCGGTCATACCAACGTAGGCTATGAGAATCACGGAACCAATGCTCATCCGGGCACTCGCGACCGTAATGCTTGAAAATGTACGCAGAGCAACCTTTGCGATAATATTTTCTACTGCCCACAATATCGTTGCGCCGAATATCATGAGCTCGCCCGTACCGAGATGCATGCCGCGCAATCCGCCTAGCGCAAAAACTCCGCCCAACAATAAGAGGAAGGCGATACACTGAACACGCCCGATGCGCTCCTTCAGAATCGGCACGGCAAGAAGTGCGACCCACAGAAATAACGTCTTATGGATCAAACTTCCGGTGACCGCACTTGTTTTTGACAATCCGGTAAAGAACAAGACAAACGGAACACTGCCGCCGATTACGCCGATCAACACAAGTCTCAGCCAATCCTTCCACGACCGTCCACGAAGGTCCCGAGCTTTTGCAGCGGCAAGGAACAGGCCGAGCAACAGAACAGCGACAAG
Source organism: Patescibacteria group bacterium (assembly GCA_041671025.1). Taxonomy (GTDB): domain Bacteria; phylum Patescibacteriota; class Patescibacteriia; order UBA10025; family UBA10025; genus JBAZCI01. The sequence continues at coordinate 7,195 of JBAZCI010000004.1, forward strand.
CATATTTTTGAGCGTCGTAAAGACAACGGGATTTTTAACAATGGTTACTGAAATTTTTGCGACGTAATTGGACACTCCCGAGATAACCGCGGTGCCTAATGCAAGTCCAATGCCGAGACGAAGAGTATGAGACATAATAGAAAAATGATACTTAAAGTATACGTTACCGTTTCATCATCGTCAAAAAAACAAAAGCCCCCGTTGATGACTGGGAGCTCCTGTCAAACCCCCGCTGTAAGATAGCGGTGGGCTGACACCCCGAAGCTATGTATCCGAGTACTCGGGATTGCTTCTCTGCGTCCATAGCAAAGGGATGTCAAAAAGATTTACCAAACTAACGTTTTCGTCGCTTTGCGGTCTTTTTGCGCTTTACTGTCTTTTTCTTACCTTTCTTTGCGACTTTTCTTTTTTTTGCCATTGATATCACCTCCTTTTCAGTATTGAGATAAAAATTCTCAAATATGACAGGATATTAACATAATAATTATACAATAGAATGAAAAAATACGCAATGCAAAATATACACAGCGCAATTCATGCGTATGTGTAATGAAAAAATATTTTTTTTAAATCCTATGCGCCGAGTACTCTCACGAGAAAATCTTTATACTTTTTTTCCTGCGCGGCGACGCTCAACTTCAGTTAAATATTGCTTGCGAAGACGAACGCTCTTCGGCGTGATCTCAAGATACTCGTCACCGGCCATAATTTCCAGTCCGCGTTCGATGGTCATTTTCATCGGCGTAAACAACTGGATAGCTTCGTCGGTGCCCGACGCGCGCATATTCGTCAGTTTTTTGCCTTTAATCGGATTGACCGCCATGTCCTCTCCTTTTGAAGCGTTGCCAATCACCATGCCCTCATATACTTCCGTCGCAGGTTCAATATACAGCATGCCCCGTTCCTGCAGATTTGCCAGTGAATAGCCAAGTGCCTTACCGGTAACCATTGATATCATCGATCCAAGGTCGGTTTTCTTGATATCACCGGCATATGGCTGGTAGCCGCTTACCCGCGAGCATAAAATGCCTTCACCCTTCGTATCAATCATAAATTCTCCGCGGTAACCGAGAAGACCGCGTGTGGGAATATCAAATATCATTCTGACCTGACCGGCGGTATTTTCCATCTTGGTCATCACGCCTTTACGTTTACCCATTTTTTCTATCACAATACCGGATGAAGCCTCGGGAACATCAATTGTCGCTTCTTCAAACGGCTCCATCTTTTTGCCGTCAACTTCTTTCATAATGACCTGCGGTTGTGACACCTGGAGTTCATATCCTTCGCGCCGCATATTTTCAATCAAAATTGCCACATGGAGCTCACCACGTCCATACACTTTCATCGCGTCCGGGAGAAAATCTATTTTTAAACCCACGTTGATTTCCAGTTCGCGTTCTAAGCGTTCGCGAAGCTGTCGCGATGTCACATACGTTCCTTCGCGCCCGGCAAAGGGCGAATTGTTTACCAAGAAGTTAAGCGAAATCGTCGGTTCATCAACAGTGATCGCCGGGAGCGGATCCTGATTTTCATTCTCCGCCAATGTTTCACCGATATCGATCTCCGGGAATCCGGCAACCATCACAATATCTCCTGCATGCGCTTCCTGGACCTCCTCACGCTGTAATCCCCGAAACGTGAACAATTTAGTTATTTTGCCGCGCTCGAACGTACCGTCTGGCTTTTTTCGGACGGCAATACTCCCGGTTTTCATCTTCCCTTCATACATTCTCCCGATAGCCAAACGCCCTAAAAAGTTATCATACCCGAGGTTAAACGGCTGAAATCTGAAAGGAACGTCAATATTTGCCAGGGCCGGATGAATTTTCAACAGTATGGTATCAAGCAGCGGTGAAAGGTCGGTAGCCTCGTCGGACAGGTTAAGTTTCGCTTTACCCTCTCGTCCGATCGCGTACACTGTAGTGAAATCGAGCTGTTCGTCAGTTGCCCCAAGATCAAGAAAGAGTTCGTACACTTCTTCCTGCGCGAGATCGGCGTCAGCCGCCGGCTTATCTATCTTGTTGAGCACGACGATCGGCTTTAATCCCAATTCAAGCGATTTTTTGAGCACAAAACGCGTCTGCGGCATCGGACCTTCCTGTGCATCAACTATCAACAGTACGCTGTCAATGGAACGTAGCACGCGTTCTACTTCTGATCCGAAGTCGGCGTGTCCGGGAGTATCAACAATATTAATTTTCGTCCCGCGATAAAAGACAGACGTATTCTTCGAATATATCGTAATACCGCGCTCTTTCTCAAGCGTATTCGAATCCATTGAAACCCCTTCATCGGTAACCATCCCCGTCTGCTTCATTATCGCGTCAGTGAGGGTCGTTTTACCATGGTCAACATGGGCGATGATTGCAATATTTCGTATTTCCATACTAAAAAATTTCCAAATCAGGAAAATAAGTACTTAACGATTCTGTTAGAGAATACCTGCTTTGAGCAGATATGTCAATATCCTAGAGCTTTTTCATCTCCTCAATGAGTCCGCGATACTCTTGGACAAGCTGACGTTCCCCTATCTCATGACTAAATAACTTGCACACAGTTTCTTCAAACCAGATCTTTTCCTCTTTCCCCCGATGAAAAAAACTCCAGGCCTTGTCTCCGAACTCCCGGTGAAGTTCAAAAAGCGACTGCATATTAGCGACTTTGTCCGCCATGGCGACGAGTATCGCATCGTGACCGGCGTTGCGCACAGTTTCTATATACTTATTTTTCTTTTCTTTCCACGCATCATTTTTTTCTAATTCAGCATCATTCGTTACCGCTTTGACCATGCGAAGAACATCTGTTCCGCATTGTTCTTCAATTTCACTTTCAGTGCAACGTGTATCTTCGAGCAAATCATGGCAAAGCGCGGCAGCTATCACCGTAGGGTTCGGATGCATCCAATTGAGGCGATGAATGATGCGCGCAACATCAAGCACATGAACAATGTAGGCTTCTTGCGTTCCTTTGCGCTTTTGTCCGGCGTGCCACTTGAGTGCGAGCGCAATGGCCTTTGGAACTCTTTGATCAAGTACAGAGAGGCTTGCTCGGAATAATGACTCGTTCCTAATAATCTGGAGCTCCTGCCCATCATGCGCCGCGTGTTCGAGCCAGTTTTCCCACGTTTTTACTTCCGGATTTGCTAATCTAAATTCTTTTATTGAGCGCTCCACGAGGCGCCGAAGATCTGTACTTTTCTCCAGTTCGGTGTACCGCCCTGCATCAAAAGCATCAGCGGTAATTATCGCATTATGCAAATCAATTTTTACCAGGGTGTACACCTGCATATGCATACATCACTACGTGGTCACGTTACTTACGCAACATGCTTTGAACTCAACGATCGAATAGGCAAGAAAGGCTAACGCACACATCCCTATACAAATAAAAAAGATGTTCCGATAAAAAATTATTCTTTTTTTTAATTTTTCAAAATAAAGTTTTTTTTCATCAGGTTGTTCATCAAATGCTGTTGCACTCTCTTTAAAATGTCGCCGTATTACGGTCTTGAGTACGACAAATTCTACAAGTGCTATTACTGCGCCAAGTGCCGCAAGAAGTCCCAAACTCAAAATTACGGTCTTTACATAAAAATCCAACCTAGGCAGAACCCCATTCGATTCAACCGGGGTCGTGAATATATTAACGTTACCTACATCAATAGCGCCAAACGTTGAAATACCCGTTAAGCATCCCAGAATCGTTATTACTGCGACAGTACCTATTTTCCACTTTCTTATATTCATGACTACAATACTACCGCCAGACTTTTTTTCTCGCAACTTCTGAAATACTTTACACATACTTGTGATTGGCTATATAAACATATCCACTTGCATCGATATACGAGGTATGTTACGATGTTTCCATATGAAAATACATAAAGAATTACTCAAGGGTTCCCTCGATATTATGGTTCTTGCCGTGCTTAAGCATGAACCGCTCTACGGGTACCAAATTGTGAAGGAGCTCAAAAATAAAAGCAAAGATGTTTTTACCCTGGGAGAAGGCACGCTCTACCCTCTCCTTCATAAACTAGCGACCGCAGGATTGCTTGAATCATGGTGGAGGGAGGTTGAGGGACGAAGGCGTAAATACTACGAACTTACTTCACAGGGAAAAAAGTTGCTCGAAGAAAAAACTGCGGAATGGGAAGCCTTTTCACACGCGGTTGACAACGTACTCTAAGCATGGATATACGAACCGACATACGTGAAGAACTTGAGACGCACCTACGCGATTGTGAAGACTCCCTGATCAGCGACGGGGTGCACCCACGCGATGCCCACACTCGCGCAGTCCAATTGTTCGGTGAACTCCACCGTGTGGAGCTCGACGTCGCGCGTGAGCATCAACGCCAGTCGCTCTGGTCTATGCGCGCGATTATTGTGGGAATGGTCTTTTTGGCAATTGCAATATCGCTCGGGTACTGGCTACGTTCATATCCTCTGACGGGAGCCCTGTTTCAGCCTGTGATGCTGAGTATCCTCTACCTCGGCATCTTTGCACTTGTCCTCGTCCTGATACGATGGATGGTAGAATTTTGGGGACTCAATTCAAAAGAGGTGCTGCTTTTTTCACTACTTTTTTCATTGCTCATCAACGTTTCCATTACGGCTATTTACGATATCGATAAAGTGCTTGTACCCATCCAGGCGATCCTCGTAGGTTCTCTCCTATTGGCGGTTGTTATTACGTTTTGGAATTCGTTATCTGTCTTTGCGAGACGCGTGGCCATATACGGTTTTGCAATATTTGCGATATGGACCGCAATACACGGACAAGCGACAATTTCATTCCTCGGTTTACCTTCATGCATCTACCTTACGCGAGACGCTGTCCCTCTTTCGGGTGAACTAGCTCAATGTAAGGAAATGCCGTTTTTTTATCCATTACTTTGGCCCGTGTACGCGGTCATCATTAGCGCGTTATTCGTTACGTTTCACTTTCTCAAGCGCTACGTCGCCAGCGCCGGAACATTCGCCCACAGGAAAATAGTAATGACAACTGCACTCGCGCTCGTTCCACTCCTGCCCTTAGCCGTCCACGACGTCAATAATTACGGAAAGATCGACGTCATTTCCTGGAAACCGGCTATTTACCAATCGTACCACAACATACTGGACAGAGATCCTCAGCCCAAAGATATGGATTTTTATGCCTACACACGTTCATATCAGAATATAAAGCGCGTGGAAGCCGTACTTTACGCATCCCAGGAACGCAGGATAAAAATAAATCTCCTGCACCAAGAGATTCTTCATCGGGATGCTTCAGAAGCGGAAATGGACTTTTTTATACAATCTCGAATGACTGTTACGGATATACGGACAAAACTGCAAAGCCATGAATAATAAAAATTTGCGCACCATGCCACGTTTGATTGCCTACAAAACACTACTGCCCATACTATTCATGTTTTTGCTTATCCTCGGTGTTCCGGCCATCGTGCATTCTGCTGCAGAATCCCGGGAAACAACGCTTCGACTTACTCCCGATGTACTCAATGGACAACGCATCTACCAATCACGACATACGACGCTTGAACTTGAAACGTGGGCAGTCAGCCAATGGAAAACAATCGCCATTCCTGAGACATGGGGCGATGCAAACGTTTACATCGAATTATGGGACAGCGAAAATCACCGGATACAAAATTTTTCAGCCCGTCCCCTTCTGTCCCATTCGCTTGATATTTCGACGCTGGACGCGACGCTGTACCCGTCATTTCGCGTTATCATTTTCCAGGCAAACAGTACGACCGAGTGGCCAGTCACTGATATACGCGTCACACATACCGAATCATTTAATACACGCTTCCTGGTCCTGCTTATTCTCGTCAGCCTGATGATTCTCGGATTACTTATAGGCGCATTCCGCTATCGCATGACGCCGGCATACGTGTGGAAGTCCACGCGGATGCTACTCTCTCACCCCCAAACACAAGTTACCGCCGAATATATTCTTGCGTCATCATGGCTTGTGGTTTTATGGTCGGCCGTATTTTCGGTGCCTCTTGGCATGCACGCGGGTGGCATTCAATTTCTGTATCTCCTTGTGAAACTTCCTCTGTTGTTCTTTTGTTCGTTTCTTATTTCATTTTCGACACAAATGGTTCTCACAAAATTGTCCGGAATAAGCGCATCAGCCGGAGTATTCGTCAGCAACGCACTGCATGTCCTCGCGGTTACCGCGGTCGCGCTCGCCGCACTGAGCCCGATTGTCTGGATGCTTGTACTGACCCACCAGCCGCACGACCTCGTACTCGTCTGGGCATTGCTTCTGTTCTGTATCGCCTATTTCATCGGCATCGTACGTCTGTACGCTCATTACCGCATCCTCGGTGCCAAATTCCCTCTCGTTGCAGTCGCCGTTTGGGTTAGCATTTACGCGATTGTCCTCCTGCAGGTCGGATGGATGCTCCGCCCATGGGTCGGCGTGGTGGACCCTATTCAAAAAAAAGTGCCATTCACGCGGTTATATAGCGGGAATGTGTTTGAAGAAATTTCATTAACTATTAACCGGCTCACCAGCCAAGAAAGGAAATAATGTATGTCACCATTTGTAAGCAGTACGCTGCTCAAAAACAAACAAGAGATATTTGAGTCAAAAATTAAGTCGAACAGCTGGAAAAAGAACAGCATTGAGTTTGCGGTTGTCAGCATCATTGGTACGGCGGTATTCGGCGCCGCATCAGTCATCGGTACAGAGTGGAGCAATATATGGCATGTCGCTTCACGGCTCGTCATCGTTATGTGGGAATCATTCGCAATCTGCCTGCCTTCACTGTTTATCTTCAGCCTTGTCCGCGGATCAAAAATAACCCTTGCGGAACTTGCCTACTTCATGGTCGGAGGACTGGCAATCATCGGTATTGTCCTCCTTTCGATTTCGCCCATTACCGCATTTTTCATGTGGACAAGCAATTCGCAGGAAATTCCGCTCATGATGTCAGTTCTTGCGGGCGGATTAGGATTTCTCTTTGGCATCTACTTTATCGGGCGCGGTCTAGAGTTTATCCGCAGTATACGCAGGACGACAGATCCCGATGCAAAATCCGGCCTGGATGTATTCCTGCTCTGGTCTATTCTCCTTATTGCGGTCATCGCCCAGATGATCCGGGTGCTCCTCGCATAACAAAAAAATGCCGGGAGAATGCGGATCCTCGACAGGGTAGGTGTTTTTGGGGACACCGCCGATATGCTCATATCCAGAAAAATCCGGATGATCGTATACACCTCGTCTGCAAGGTATGCGGAGTGCGCAACGGATAGAATCCGGTTACGATGTAGCGAGCGTCCTGTGAGACATTCTCCCGACTTTGTAATCCTGACCGAGCTGTTAGGATCACAGTGCACGGTCGTATTGCGGGTACAATACATCGACCGCTAGAATAGAGTATACGAAGGCGCTTTGCCTGTCAATGCAAAGACAGCACGCCAAAAAAACGTACGAATGATCGGTGGAAATAAATTAATAGGACATTTTTCCGTCTTTTTCCTGTTGCGCCTTATGCTGTAATATGAATTTCTTCATCTTTTGCTTCATGACTCTTGCTCCCATTTTTTTAAGTTCGTTAGCATTTTCTTCAGATTGCGACTGAAGCTCTCCATCCAACTCGGTGATCTTCCTGTTTACCTTCAATGCCATTTCATTCAATCCTTTGAGCGCAATACCTTCCAGCGTGCGTACCCGCGAAAGCGCAACATACCCCATCCCTTCGGCAAATGCCTTACTCAAATCGATTTCGGCGGCATCAAGACTCATTCCCTGGCTTTTATGAACGGTAATCGCCCATGCCAATCGAATCGGCACTTGTATAATTTCTGCAACCACTTCGTCTTCTTCTTCAATTTTCCAACTGCCCGGTTTAGCCAAAACTTCCCGCCCAGAAGCGGTTTCTACAATTGGGTAGGTACTGATCTCATCAAATCCGGTCACAATGCCCAGCGTACCGTTCACATATCCTTTGGTACGGTTATTCTGTACAAACATGACCACGGCATCTTTTTTTAATTCAAGCATTTCAGGAACAAGACAGTATTTCTTCAGGTTCTGAACAAGTTTTTCGTCGCCAATTGTTTTCATTTCATACCGCTTTGATTCTGCCGGCAATGCATCAAGTTCCTCCGCATTAAGCGCATCAACGTCGATATTATGCGTGTAGAGCCTAGTCGGCTTCATCACCCGGTCAACCGATTTCCCATGCCGGCTAAACAACGTCGATAGCACAGACTCGGTAATATTGCTCTTGCGAATATCACTGAGAAGTTCCAGGTACTGATCATCTGTCTGCCTGTGCTGTGTTTCCAGATAGCAGGTGGCGAATTCTGCCTGTTTCCATGCCTCCGCAGTAAACGCAAAACCGGTCGGCTTCCCCGATTCCCGATGAGGAATTGGCGGCAGTTGAAAAAAGTCGCCGCATACAATCATCTGCATCCCGCCAAACGGCTTTTTATTCTGTCGCAGGCTTTTACATACTCGATCAAGAAGATCAAGAATAGGCGCTCCAAGCATTGAGATTTCATCAATGACCAGCACCTGGGTCTGCGTGACGCGCTTTCGAACGTCGTTATTGTAAAATAATCTGGTAATTTCACGATCGGTCATGTCATCGTGGATGCCGATCCCGGCCCACGAATGAATCGTACGCCCGTCAATCTGCGTGGCGGCGATACCCGTCGAAGCCGTAACACTCACGGTGATTTTATTTTTTTTCAGGTAGGTAACGTACTTTTGAACAAGATAACTTTTCCCGCTGCCTGCGGCACCGGTCAAAAATACATTTCTCCCCAGTTTCATGATATCTAATGCCTGATCCTGGGTCATTGTATTTTATTGTTTTGTTTTTTGAATTTCTGCATATCCGCGTTCACTCCGTAGCGCTTAAACACACCGACTGCCGTCATGTTAACCGTTTGATCCATTGTATATCCGAGTTTTTCAAGTATGCGTCGGATATGCTCCTCTTCCCCTTCAATTTCTAAAAATGGAGATATGTCGGGATATGTGTCGATGACAATCTCAACATCGTCTAATACAAATGTCGTACGGTATTTTTCCCTGTATCGCGTACTGATCAATCCGAGCGCGTTCAATATTTTTCTCACGATCTCGGCATCACCAACGGTCGTTTCGTATTCGTCGTGAGCGAGAAAGCCGCGCTCTAAAGAACGACCGCCTTTGTAACATATTTCCGTCCTGTCCGGATATTGTCGTAATCGAAACAATGCATGATCCGTATCGATGCGTCCGTCAGGAAAATCAAAGCTCTCGTCAATAATAAGCGTTTCTGGCTTTTCTTTTGCACCGAGCGACAGAAGTTTCTTCCTTATTTCATCAACATTGATATCCAAAATTTTCAATTCTATTTCGCGCATGGTCATAGTATAGCATAACGCATCCCCAGACGTGACTTGACGCATCCATACGGATATGGTACATTGCGGCATAAATAGAAAAGGTAATTTCCCCGGAGGAAAAAATGTTCACTATCAATTGGATGGATATGGCATATCTTGGATTATTGTTCGTGACCGGCGCACTCTTGAGTGTGATCTGTACGATTGCAGTAATCTACTTAACTGAACGGATATTCGAATTTGAGAATCTCTACTACGGAATCTGTTTCGTACTCACCGGATGCATCTTTTTCGGCGCGGCATACCTACCATCCCTCATAATCCATCAGACTGACGAGGTCTTGCGCAGATTCATGCTGGTCAGTGCGATCTTTGCAATGATCGGAATTGGTTGGTGGATCAAGGGTGTTGTATTGCACGTAAAAAATCGGTTTGGCTCAAGGCTCTACCTGACTGTATAAAGAAATTCTGAACTCACGGAGGAGAAACGTATATGCCTAATCTTATTCCTGGGATCCTGTATTGGATCATTTTCATCTCCGCAGGTGCGATTCTGTGGATACCATTTTTTGTGGTGTTCCTCTACTTGAGCGAACACCTGAAGACAGACAGAGCATACCAAACGCTCGCCCCGATGGTGCTCGGATGTTACTTCTCGGCTACGATGGAGGCCCCGCTGTTCTTCATCCACGAATCGCTCGGTGACATCAGATACCTGCACATGCTGTCGTTACTGTTAGTTGCCGTCGGAATCCTCTCCTTGGTGGCAGGGATATTAAAGTCTCTGCATGCACGCCTGACATTCACCGCAACAGCAATCTGAAACAAGCATACGTCGCCCCTTCTTCCCACCGTCCTTTGTCTCCTACAAAGGCGGTTTTTTTATTACACGGGTTACCGAAGCGTATTGAACGTAAACAGGGAGATAATTTCTGAAATGTCCTTTAGTTTCTTGATGTCAGTTGACGGTAAAAATTCCTCGCATTTCATTTCGGCACGCTCCATCGCCTCTTCCAAAATACGTTTGCCGCCGGAAGCAAGCTTCACATAGCTCACGCGCTTGTCATGAATACTTTCTTCGCGTTTAACTAACCCTATTTTTTCCATAGGGAGCAGCATTCGCGTGACGCCGGATGCCGTTAACGAAACCTTTTCAGCCAGATCAATCCTCCGCATTTTTTGTTCAGGTGCGAGACTCAAATGATACAGGATGACAAAATCGTTAAAGCCGATGCCACCTACGAGCCCCGTATCAAATGAACGGGCAATACGGGCGTAAATAGTTGCTACGTTGAGGAAAAATTTGAGTTGTTTGCTTATTGTTTTCATATAGTTGATTATTACTTGATGAATCAAGTATATGTCAATACTCCCCTGCTGTCAAGGAATTGGGGTAGCAGATCCCTCCCCTTCGCCTCACTCATGGTCGGGACGCCTTCGGCGGTTAATTGAGTTGACTGATCAATTGAGGAATTTGAGAAAAATCTGAGGTAGCTGCATCTGCGCCGGCAAGTGTAGTTTTGAATACCCGATGATTTTCATCCCTGCCGTATGAGCCGCCTGCACATCCGTTGCCGCATCGCCTATATATACACATTCTTCAGGTAATACGCCCAGCTTTTGTGTTGCAAGAATAAGAGGTTCGGGATGAGGTTTGTGATTTTGGGTATCTGTATACGATACGACAACCTTGAAGCAGTCTTTTAACTTGGCGAGCGCAGGCGCCTCAAACACACTTTCCCGTATGCGGCTTGTGACGATGCCTAAGGTATATGTTTTTTGAAGTGTGCGTATAACCGGCTCAGCACCATCAGGGATAGCAAGCAACTCTATCGGGTACGCCACCTCTCTGCTTTTTGCGACCTCCCATATCTTTTGAATATCCTGTTCATCCGACAAATCGGTGAGATGCTTGATCGCATCCCACATGGTCATATGAAACAATCCCGAAAAATCCTCACGGGTAGGCAACGGATGACCGGTATGGTACATCAGGTTTTGAAAAAATTTGAAATTCGCTTCAAATGAATCAAGAAGTACACCGTCAACATCAAAAATAACAGCTTTGATCATTGAAGCATTTTTACAAGTTTCTGTGCCCCCTCAACAATAGTGAGATGAGTAGTGTCAATTACTTCGCATTTTATTGATGCGCACGAATTTCTTAAAAATGCTGCCCAACGAATCATATTCTCTGATGCGAGCTCCTCTTGCCCTCGCCCAGTAAGTCTCTGCTTTCGTATGGCATCTGCACAATCTACCAATATTATCTGGTAATCCTTCACACTAGCCTCGGCGCAAGCTTCGATGATAAAGGACGGGCGTGTCTGTGCATCGAATAATACATTTTGATTTCCAACACTTTCTTTCTTAATGCGACGCACCCACTCCTTTGTTTTTTCCCGTTGCCACGCCTCTTCACTCCCATACTCCTTGTGCATTGTATCGTGTGAAGGCACCCCGATGGTGTCGAAATGATACACAGCTATACCCAGCTCGGGCATTTTTTCAATATACTCCGTTAAAGTTGTTTTTCCTGCGCCTGACGCACCAATGAGGAAAAATATTTTGTGACGATGTACCGTAGTCATGCTAGGGTCATTTTAATTATGCACCCTTGTTTAACTCAGTTAAGAGCTTGGGTACATTCAATCTCAAATACCTATTCACATGTTCCAAACCAATATCGAAATCCTTACTCTCAATATGGGAAATTATTTTTTCAAGTTTTTGCGTCAGTTGCTGTTTATCAACCACCTTTTCTTTTACTTCATCCTTGCCGCGATTATATATTTGATATCCGTTCGCTCTTTTTACATCCATGGAAAACGCTCTCACCATTTTCATCACTTCGGCTTCAATCGTTGTGCGTAAGAGGTTGCCGATAACCTCACGAACATTCACACCCGACCCGAGCTGATTTTCTTTATTATCCTGTATAATCTTTGTAATTTCTCCGGTAAATTCCTCCAGATCGATCTTTTCCACATTGCGTATTTTGTTCTGAAGGCCCTCTAATGTACCCCATAGTTCTTTCGTGGGTACAACACTCATCAGCACATGCTCTTTTGCTATGCGCGCATTCGGCTCAGCGAGTTTCCCTTTTTCTATTCGTATAGCTTCTAATTCTTCAGCTTTTTGCAAAATTACTGTCTGACGTTCAATATCGAATTCCCGTATGGCTTCAACCAAGTCCGCTTTCGTTTGCGCCTGATGCGGTTCAATACCATTCTGCTCCAAAAATTCGTTGTATTGCGCATGTATCTGCTTTAATTCCTGTTTAGCCGCCTCAATGCTTTCTCTTTTGTCATTAACGTCACCCTCATTATAGATTGCAAGTTGTCTCCTGCCTGATTCGTATTTTGAACTGTACCCTGAAATTTCTTGTGATTCATTATCGACATCAATACTTGTATGTGCGGCGTAATCCACCGTAGCGTCATCCGGGACTTCCATGATCATCATGCGCCCTGTCTCCTCTTCTTCAACTTCACTGTGGCTTTTGCTTGCATTCCTGCGCTCTTGTTTAGTCGCCCATTTGAATGCATACAGTAAATCGGCAGAGACGGTAGCGCGCCCTTCTTGCGCATCAAATCCTTCTGTCTGTATACCTTGGGCGTCTTTTTCGGAGCTGGTACCGTGAGCTATGTACTCGGGGGATTTCATATTTGTTTATTTTGCCAACGGTAACGCGTCAAGTAAGCTCAGCGCTTGATCAACAAGTTTCAGCGGACTCGAATGGAATGCGCCATGCCCGCCGTTTGGATCTTCGAGGAGTGCCAATATGTTCGCTCCTTCGCTTATGAGCCACGTCCTAGTCTCGCCCATGCCTATACAACCGTCACGTGTCGGATTATCATCTTTGCCTCCGCATGCCAGTATCCACGGCACGCCGTTGTACAGTTTTGTAGTTGCAGTAAGGGCGTTCGGAGCAAGAGGGAAATCTACCTGATATTTTCCCGAAGCTGAGATGACCGCATCGATAACGGGAGTGCCGCTCATAACGTCATACGATTTTACCGCGTACGTATTTGCACTGCCCCTAGAGAAGCCCTCGAGCACAACAAAATCTGCATCGTCATACCCTTGCTGAATGAGATAAGAGGTGATCTGATTCAGTACCTCCTGAGGCGTATAGTAGTCACCCGGAGTCTCTCCGCCCCCATCCCACCAGTTGAGGCTGGCGATCGCGTAGTCATTATCGGTAATGGACGTTTTCCAGGCATCATAATCTTTTTCCGCAGAGGTGCCATGCCCGGGGAGAGAAAAAATTATCTTCTTAATTGCTTTACTGTTTTGACCTTGCGGTTGACCGACAACGAAATACTGCTTTCCATCGTAGGTAGGGACATTGACCGGAATATTCAACGTCGAAACGGTATCACTCACACGTTGCGATTCAGGTAAAATAGCTACGCCATTTTTGGTTGAAGTATTTATATTGGATGCAGTGGTATTTGTATTTGCAACGACAGATGTATTCGTTACGATAATCGTCTCTGCAACATTTATATTAACCACGTTATTTGCGGTAGTATTCGCATTTGAGCCAGTTGTGGTATGTACCACGTTTGCCGAAGTATTACTCTTGTCCGAAGATTGCGTGAGAAGATACGCTCCCCCGCCGATGATGGCCACAACGACCACAGCAAAAATGATTACCGTGCCGAGTTTTATACGCATGTTGTTATGCGATGATATAATAGTCTTCTAGGCATATGGATAACTACGATACCGCCTTTGTATAGATTCTGTTTTGATCATGTTTTGATTAATACCGGTTGTCAACTATTGAGTCAGTATAGCACAGCAGAAATACCCCTCTCCAGACAGGCACCAAATATAATAACCACCCCGCGAACGAAGTGGTTATTACATTGAACTCCCGTACTACTACAGAAGCCCTGCTACATGGAGCAGGTACAGAAATAGCCCTGACGAGACGATGAATATGGCCCAGCCAAGAGCTAATCCGACCGGCGAGCCCCACTCATCCCATCTCGATCTTCGCTTCTTCCACCAGTAGTCCGGTTCTTCCAGGAGTTTCTTTTGCAACGATTCTTCCATGGCCTGGTTGAATTCTTTTTTATCCATAATTTTCCAATCAAGTTAGGTTAATAAAAACTATTCAACTCGACCCACGCAATGCGGATGAATAGTCGGGGCCCTTGATTTTTGTCGATTGGGGCTCCTGTGTGTGTCTCAAGGGTAAGACAGGAGCGCAAAATCCAATAGGTGAATTATAGCAACGTTTTTCTTTTCCGCAAGTCGTTCGAAATCCTGAAGGGAGGCAAATTAATTTCCCTCCCATCGGTGTGAAACCCGAACCAATAACGGGCTGAGACGGCAAATTTTTTTCATTTAGAAATTTTAGATTCAATCTCCAACAGTACCCGTCTTGACTTCCCCGACTCGTTTGTAATTGGCGAAGATCACGCCGCGTGGCGTAATCGAACTGTCTATTAATGAAAAGGCTGCAGGAATGGTACCATCACCAAACAGGCGTTTCCCCATACCGAGCGTGAGCGGGAAAGTTTTGAGCCACAGCTCATCAACCAGATCATGTTTGAGAAGAGTCTGCACAAGAACACTGCTACCGTGCACCTGAATATCGCCGCCTTCCGACTCTTTGAGCTTTTTAATGTCATCAACAGTTTTGAGAAAAACAACATTCGACCAGCGATGCTTACCGGCAGGCAGATCCGTTGTATGATCATTCAGAGTGGTAGAAACGACATATTTTGTAACGTCATTGATGCCCGGCCAGATGTCAGCATGTTCAGGCCAGTACGCGGCAAAGATATCAAATGTTTTTCTGCCCAAAAGAAGATCTGCGGGTTTCATTTGTTTTGCCATCATCTCGCCAGCCGCTTCGTCAAAATACGGCGCCACCCAACCGCCATATGTAAAGCCACCTGACGTATCTTCCTCGGGTCCGCCAGGTGCTTGCATTACTCCATCCAGGGTAATGAATGATAAGACGATTATTTTTCTCATATATTTATGCTTAATTTTTAAACTTAGTCATTGCGCATACTAACCACTATCTCAGGTAAATCGGGTGCAATATATTCAATATTACACAAACTAAACGTCCGTATTACTTTTTTCCGCTAAAAATTTCACCCTTTCCAAGGCCTTGGGAAATCTGATCTTAAACGTTTCTTCCTGCCCGGGCGGAACGTCGATTTCAACAGTCAAAGTTGTGACGTGGTCGTTTTCTGAAAGCGAATAGCTTTCCTCTCCGCCGGTCCATTCCTTTTCCTGTTCCTGTCCTCCGCTGTCCTGTGTATCCGCCATCTGCCTGAATAACACAAACTCGTTCTGAACGAGCTTTTCGACCAAACTGGTCACGCCGTAGCCGGATACGGAGGAAATAAACTGCACTTCGTTTCCTTCTTTCATTTCTCCGGTCATGTAGAGTCCTTCATCAATGATGTTTCCCCAGTCGCGCATGGTCTTGTCATCCCAAAGCGTGTTCCAAACCTTTTCACGGGACGCTTTGATCTTAATTGAAAATTGTTGTTTTTGCATGGTGGTATTAGTTAAATTTTGATTTTGGGGGGGCCTAGTACAGGACCGTTTGAACCTTTTACCCCTGATCTGACGGAATGAAAATGAAACAAGACGCTCAGACAATTACTCACTGGCACTCACTTCCAACGTGGAGACAATGTTATCGAATAAATCTCGATCCCCCTGGCCTAGAGCGAACTCATAGAAGTTGAGAATAAATGCCCAACCATCCCCTTGAATACAATATCGATTAGGATACCAATAATTGGGGAACCCTTCGCCGCTTGAAGTGGGCGTGCCTTGGTATATAACAAGCACTTTATTTCCATTGAGCTCTTTAATTTCTCTGGAGAGCTCCTGGGTCGGCTCCTCTGGCACTTGATCGATACAATCTTGACCATCAGTTAGGTTCACAAGTCCGGGAGATAACTCTCCAATCTTGTGCTTATTTTCATCGGCGAATACACTGCCACCCAATGCCCAGCTTGCAGGATATTTTATGCTAAAAGTGAAATCTTGGGCGTTACTCGGAGAAAAACCATGCCAATCAGTTGTAGTCCATGCTACCTTAGAGGAGTAGGACTGCCAGTCAGACACATTAACCGCGCTGGTTGCTATTTCAAAGAAAATCTCGGTTAAGTTCTCGGCAATGGGCGGATCATCTTTGTGCATTTGTACTTCAACAACATAGTCGTCTAGCTTGTATGCAACAGCCGAATTAGCCATTGCGCCAGGAATCGTTTCAAAAAAAGTCATTCTTTGATTATTTCGTGTTACATTCTCCACCGTTTTTGACAGGACAAACAAATTTTCGAAATCATCTCCATGTTGATAGAAATCCGATAAATCAAGGTTTGATGGGTTCGACCTGACATTGACATAGACTGCGGCCCACTTCTTATCTCCTGGTTGAATGTCAGTAGGACGAAAACCAATTGTAAATGTGTCGGACCGTACCGTTGTCCAGTCAGCGGGATACCGGAAAGAAAGATTGCTTCCAGTGTCTGCGTAGGTTTGCCAATTCGACGAATCAACTAACTTTAATGGAAATGTCTGAAACGCTTCCACGACTTCCTCAAAGTCATTTGAGTACTGAAATGAGGGACTATAGGGAAAATGCGAAAGTATAAACACATCCTGATCATCAAACAGATAATAGGTCAAAACATTCCCATCGGCTAACCCCGCAGACCTTACCACTCGATAATACTCCGTTCCGTTTACTTTTACCCATTCGGCACTTGTATTGCCCTCTGAACTTTCATTAAGTGACTGTATCATGTCTTCCTTCGTTGAAAGGCCTGACCGATAAGCACTGATTGGTTCTCTGGTAATAGTAAACTGGTCTCCTAGTGCTGCCCCGTCCATCGCGCTTCCTATGTTTGGCGTGTCTTCTCGAGGAAGCCAAATATTACCGTGTAAGTACCACCCATCAGGTATTTCAAACGAATAACCATTAGCAATACTTGTATAAAGACTATCAATTTCAATAGGCTGATTTAAAATGTTTACATTTTGCTGATTCACGATTTCAATCTCCGCCCCATCCCCCTGCTTCTCGTTGTAGATATAGCTGTTCAGCAAAAAGAACCCCCCAACCAACAGCCCAACGATGACCACAACCAAAACAGACCACAGAACTGCGGGCGGCAAATGATGTAACTTTTTGAATCCCCCAATCATGCAAGTATTGTCTCACGCAATAACCAACCTATCAAGCTGTGTGAGCGTTGAGGCGTGATTGGGCTATCCACTGTCAATTGTCTATGTTGGTACCTTCTATGAGAAACGGGGCCTAGTACAGGACGTTCGGACCTTTTTCGCAAAACTCATCCTTTGCGATGATGAATATAATAAATATATACGAACTTATCCACTTTGAGTACCTGGGGACGAATATCAATACAGATACATAGAAGACCGACAAAACTTTATTTCTTGGGGAAATTATACTATTTAATGGTATCCCGCGAGGAGGATATTCTGAACGCCAAATCGATATCAATTCCACAATATTGATATGGTAATGCTAGACGTTTTTCTATAATAATTTTATGACCCCTAGCACTTGATGAAGGGAAAAGGGTCATAAAATCAGTTGTATAGTTACGCGCAACTGCAAGATATTCTGCATTCAAAGTTTCCAGTAATTGATCAACTGGGATGATAATAGATCTTATATCATTAGACAAACTATTTATATTTTCTTCAGGTTCCTTTGGATGACGAATAAAATTTAGAATTTCTCCTTTAATATATTCCCCTGAACCAAACAAATCTCTGGTTAGGGCCTTTTCAGGGAAACCATCATTAAGTCTAGTAAATGCTGCTAGACCTTTGCGCATTTTTAAATTCATCTGACCAGATTCATGTAAAGTACCATCATTTTTTACTTCTCCTTTGCTTTCAACAAATATCTCACCCTTTTGATTTTGATTAATTACGTTAAATAAATACGTACCTTCTGCAGGCATTTTTTCACCCGTCAGCAATATAAATTCCCCACGATTAAATTGAATATAGATCTTCAAGATCTTCATTTAATAAATACAATAACCATTTCATTGCTCACTGTAAAAAATCGACCAAAGTCTATTTGGAAACATGGAGTTAGCTGAGGCTAGCAAATGACGCAAGAACCAATTTCGTCAAACTCGTCTTCCCTAATAGACGGGCATTAACAGTGCATTGGTACTTATCCACTATGACTACCTATTACCGGGCACTTGGCGGGAGCACGAGCCCCGCCGTTCGGTGGGATCTCGTCTCTTTTATTTATTGTTCTTGAGATTCTCACCTCGATAAAAAGGCTCAATCACAAAAAACCCTTGGCGGGGCGTAGTAGAGGACGTTCGGACCTTTTTTCTAAAGGAGGTTGATTCCCTCAAATGTGAATCTTATAAATACTGGAACACAATGACAGACCACTATGCTACTCATCACAGGACTCGTTATCTAGAAATCTCCAGATGACAGCAAAAATATTATGACACTGAAAAGCAATTCAAATCCAAAAATTACGACTAGACCTAATCGTTCTTCACGTTTATCAACCTTCATGCCAATTCAAGTCAAACTCGGGGATATCAATGGGACTTAATCAAATTCTTTGATACTTGTCGACTCTAGCGGCCGCAGATGGCGTCGTGGGTTATGTTGTTGTTTTTTGACTAAAGCTAAGATTTGAGCGACTTCAGTGGGGATATTTTCAAAATTTATTTTCTTATTGCTAAAGAATCCACTGAAGCGTTCTTGGAGTTTCAATAACTCATCAGCCGCAGATCGGGAAACAAACGTCATTCCAGAAAAATCTATTACAACACGACGCTGGTTAAGTTTATCAACAAGTGTTTGCACAACCTCAACGATATCGCGAGAAGATAAGGTCGGGGCGACGGCTGACTTTAGCACTATTCTATTCATACATGTGTAGTATAGCACAGTTTCTTAGACCGAAAAAACACTCTATCGCAATATGTCCGTGATGTCAATGGGGGCGACAGGATATGGAATACGGTAAGAAATAATAACTCCAGACCAATGAAACCCAGGTAGCTCAATCAACGATTGATTTACAGAGTTGCTATAAAGGGCAGCATCTCCCGTAACAAGCAGAAATTCCCCATTAAGTTTTGTATTTACAATCTCTTTTGATGTATACAGACCCCAGCCACGACCTGTTTCGGTTACCTTCGTAGATGTTCCTTTGAGCGCCAATTCAATAGCCTCTTTAGAGCGCACATTGAGGTTCTTAATATCTCGGTATGATCCTGCAATTCCTCGGCCGGTATCAAGAATGCACATTTCGAATGATTTTTTCTTCGGGTAGTGCTGCGCGAAAAGCCACCCGTGATTTTTGTTACTGTGCTGAAAGATATTTTCGACAAGCTCGCTTATTGGCAATTGAAGAGCGCTGGCTACCCCTTCCACATTCCCCGCCCACCTATTAACGAGTTGATAGAATTTCCTCTCAAGAGCTTCACTCTTGATTGTATCAGTCTGAGTGATGTAGCCAATTGGTGAATTGAAGTCAAACATATTCACTTCTTCGGCTTTTGTAATACCAAAGGGGAAATGTATTTTGTCGAGATATTCACGCACTTTTGGTGAAAGAGGTTCCTGAACTTTACATTGGTAATCTCTAAGACATGCACTAATAGCAAGCAACGTTACTGGGCGGACGAAACGGCACAAAGAAAGATCCAACAAAGATGATTCGTTTAATTCCTTCCCCTTAAATGAAAAGTACAGGGCTCTTAATTGATCCTTAAGCGAACTCGAAGCAGGTTCAAACATCGTTATCATAGCACCTTTGATTAATTCTCCATATTATTATCCTAACATGGCAGAACGATCAAAGAAAGCTCGCAAATTCTGTGAAATGTGTGTCAATTGTCTATATAGACACCTTCTGTGGAGAAACGGGGGTACTAGGATTCGAACCTAGAATGACGGTTTTGGAGACCGGCGTGATAGCCGTTTCACTATACCCCCACAAAAGCAACGAATACTATTTCGTTTCTTTGTGTACCTGGTGCTTGTCGCACCACTGACAGAACTTCTTGAGCTCAAGGCGGTTCTTCAGTTTTTTCTTATTCTTGAATGTGTGATAGTTAATCCGGTGACAAACCGTGCATTCAAGCTTGGTGAGATTATCCTGAGACATAGCAGTTAAGTTAATTAAGTTAATTAAAGAATGATGAGTTAATTAAGAAGTTTTATCTGTTTTGCGAGTCAAGTAGCCTATGTACCTATTTAAACCGACCAGCAATCCTTCATACTCCGTGTCGATTTGTCTAAATTTTACACTACTTATCAATTTAAGTCCTTCAGCAACTTTCAGATGACTGCGTGTTTCGAATATTTCCCCTCGCGCCTGGTACAGAACTCTTACCTTATCTTTGTATGAATATCTTCCTTGGCTTTCAGCAATATTTGCAACAATACCATTTGATGATCTTCGAAGCTGATCAACTAATATATATCTTTCAGAAGCGGGAAAATCTCGTGTACATGAATATATAATGAGAACAAGCTCGTATGCTTTTTTCCAAATTTCTAAATTATGAAAAGAATCTGCCACACCTTCTTAATAATTAACTGGATTAACTTTTTTTATTAATTAACTAACCACTGGAGCCGGTGGTCGGATTTGAACCGACGACCTACTGTTTACAAAACAGTTGCTCTACCACTGAGCTACACCGGCAAATTGGGCGGAGTAGGATTCGAACCTACGAAGGCCGGAGGCCAGCAGATTTACAGTCTGCCCCGGTTGACCGCTTCGGTATCCGCCCATGATACGCGTATGTGGCATACAAAGCCGTTGGGCGGATTTGAACCGCCGACCTACTCCTTACCATGGAGTTGCTCTACCACTGAGCTACAACGGCATAATGTGAACGTACTCTACCACTGAGTCCCGACGCGGTGCGGTCGGGATCCCGATTTCGCTTTTAGCGAACATCGGGACTACAACGGCATGACCGCCGATACTACTTTTTTTTCAATAAGCTGTCAAGACGTTCTTCAAATTCGGGAAGTTTCTGGTTTTCTTCGTTCACTTCACGCAAACGTCCGATCGTTTCTTTGGCCACCTGGGCATTTTTCATATTCAGCGCGTGTTCGATCAGTGCGTCCAAATTGCGCGGATTGTTCGGCTCAAGTTTTACCGCCTCCTGAAAACTGCGCAGTGCAGATTCATTGTCATGAAGGTTCGCGTACGTTTCGCCAAGATCAATATGGTGGTCGGCAATCTGACTGTTATATTGGACAGATGCGAGATACTCATCGCGCGCTTCTTCGAACCTTCCCATAGCCGTTGCAATCCTGCCCAGGCTCGCGTGTGTACTATCATCCCCCTGATTCAATTTGAGTGCGTAGGTAAACACTTCTTTCGCGTGTTCATAATCCTTCATACCCGTGTACACGTCTCCCAAACTTTTATACGCTGATACGGACTTTGGGTCCAGACTGATTACTTCGATAAACTTTTTTTCGGCATCACCGTATTCCGCATTTCTAAAACACTCAGCGCCCTCTTCCATCAGCCGCCTGATCTGCTGTTCACGTTCAACCTTATTTGTAGAGGACAATGCCTGTGTGGGAACCTGGTACTTACTCTCCAGCGCCCGTATCCACATGCGCATGCGGTGAATCGAGCTCAGCGCAATCACCTGTAGCGGTTTTGTATACTTCTGCACGCGAGAAATAAATGTAGTCACCTTTCGTGAAAGACGCCGTTCGATGAGGACCGCCTTTACCTGGCTGTGTTTATGCTGAGGTAGATCCGTAACATTTAACGATGCCAGTACGGGAAATTTTCTGCCCAGCACAACAAGCACGATGCCGACGCACAGCACGATGATTCCGATCGCTATATAATCGAGAATCATAGGGAAACGAGCTCTAATTAAAGACTAATGACACTAAAACTCACGATGCGAATATTCTCCCCGAGACGGGCGACATATTCTTTGAGCACATCGTCAACGCTTTTCGTATCATCCTTCACAAAGGGCTGGCGGAGAAGACAGATTTCACGATACCACGCCTGCAGTTTCCCTTTGACGATTGTGTCATGCAACTTCTCTGGTTTGCCATCCGCTTTTACCTGCTCCATGAACACGGCAGTTTCTTTAGCAACAATGTCTGCAGGGATCTGTGATTCGTCGACATAGCGCGGCCGAAGCGCAACAATATGCATCGCGATGTCATGGCCGAGCGTATCAAAGTCCTCTGTACGAGCAACAAAGTCAGTCTCGCACGCAATCGCAACCAATGCGCCGGATCGCGCATCTGTATGAATGTAGGATCCAATGCGGCCTTCGCTTGTTTTACGTTCGCCTACTTTTTGGGCAAGTTTTTTACCGGCTTTTCGAAGCAGGTCGATCGCCTTGTCCATATCGCCATTGCTGCCCTGAAGCGCCTTTTTCACTTCCATGATACCGGCGCCGGTCGCCTCACGTAATTTTTGAATGTCTTGGGTTGAAATCGTAGACATAGATTGATCTTATACCGCATCAACCTTTGCCGGCTCTTCTCCGGATACCGGTGCAGGTACCGTTGGTTGTACAGAAACCGCAGGAGCTACAGCAGCTTGCGCCCGAACAGCCTTGCCTTCCTCGACTGCTTCAGCCATCAAAGTAATAAAGAGCTCCAGGGATTTTGTCGCATCGTCATTTGCCGGTATTGGATAATCGACAAGCTGCGGGTTCGCATTCGAATCAACAAGAGCGACAATAGGGACATGCATTTTCTTTGCCTCGCGAACCGCTGTTCCCTCTTGTTTCACGTCCTCAACAAAAAGTACATCCGGAATCTTCTCAAGATTTTCAATGCCTCCGATACACAATTCAAGGCGTGCGATTTCACGTTCTAAATCAAGCTGTTCTTTTTTGGTATACTTCGAAAAATCACCTGCATCACGGTCAATACGCAGTTGTTTTAGTTTCTTGATTAATTTAGAAATCGTTGCAAAATTGGTCAGAGTGCCGCCCAGCCAACGCTGGATAACATACGGCATATGAACCCGTTCTGCCGCTTCACGAATCATCGGCTGTGCCTGCCGTTTTGTGCCGATAAAAAGGATGTTTGCACCCTCTGCGGCCTTCTGCTTGATGAACGCATACGCCTCCGCGAGCTTTTCCGACGTTTTCTCAAGGTTGATGATGTGGATCCCCTGACGGGCCGTAAAAATATACGGCTTCATCTTAGGATGCCACCGCGATTCGCGATGTCCAAAATGGACGCCGCGTTTCAGCATTTCGAGCTGTGATACTTCACGCATATAGATTCCTTTCGTCCTCTATCGCTCCATCATCGATGAATATCCATTCGGCGCGCCGTCCAGTGCGCCGTACGGCCAGGATCATCGACTGTACCAGAGCGATATGAGAGATACTAATAATAAATACACACGAGGGCTGGTTTTTCTAGAACCCTCGGGACAAGTGCGAAGTGGATAGTACCACAGACCCCAAAATAACGCAAGATCGGCCCGTCTTGACAGTACAACACGCATACGATATCATAGAGACTACATTATTTTGACTTATCTGCAATGAAAAAAGAAATCCATCCGCAATATTTTGAAGAAGCTAAGGTCGTATGCGCATGCGGCAACACATTCGTCACTGGGTCAACCGTATCCGAAATTCACGTTGAAATTTGCTCAAATTGCCATCCTTTTTATACGGGGAAACAAAAGTTCGTTGATACCCAGAAACGACTGAATCGCTTCCATAAACTCCGCGAAAAAGCGACTGTTTTTGCAAAGGAGCACAAAGCGAAAAAACCACGGACAAAGAAGAAATAACTGCCCTCCTTTTTATTGGTCTCTCTTGAGGATAAGAGCTTTTTTTCGTATACTCCGTATATGACTATCGACATTCACGCAATTCGCGCGCGTCACGATGAACTCGAACGGACCCTCCAGGATCCGGAAGTTTTTCGCGACCGTCAAAAAGCAGAGTCAATTTCAAAAGAGTACCATGAAACTGAGGATCTCCTACGGCTTCACGACGAAAGTACTGCGCTCGAAGTATCAATACAAGAAACCCGGTCGCTTCTGGAACAGGCGACCGACAATGAACTCCGCCAGATTGCCCAAGAAGAGCTTACCGATCTTGAACGCAAGCATAGGGATGTCGCCCAACGTCTTGAGGAACTTGCCTCTCCTGCAGATCCTCTCGATACAAAAGATATAATCATGGAAATTCGTGCGGGCGCAGGCGGTGACGAGGCGTCATTATTCGCAGCTGAGCTGTTTCGCATGTACCAGCACTATGCCGAGCGAATGAAGTGGACCACCCATTTAATCTCATCAAGCCATATCGGCATCGGCGGTTTAAAAGAAGTTATCTTTGAAATCAAGGGAAAAAATGCGTACTCGCGCCTTAAATACGAGATGGGCGTTCATCGCGTTCAGCGGGTTCCTGAAACGGAAAAATCGGGTCGCGTCCACACGTCGACTGTTACGGTTGTAGTCATGCCCGCAGTTGAAGATGTCGATGTAGTGCTCAAGCCCGAGGATCTCAATATTGAGGCAACGACATCAAGCGGACACGGCGGCCAAAGTGTAAACACCACGTATTCTGCCGTTCGTATCACGCACATCCCGACAGGCCTGGTAGTCACCTGCCAGGACGAGCGCTCCCAGAAACAAAACAGAGAAAAAGCGCTTCAGGTGTTGCGCTCGCGTTTATTCGCGTTGGAAGAAGAAAAGCGACGGAATGCGCTTTCGCAGGAGCGCAAAAGCCAGATTGGCACAGGAGATCGCAGTGAAAAAATTCGGACGTACAATTTTCCCCAGGACCGGATTACCGACCACCGTATCAAGCAAAACTTTCACGCGATCATGCACGTACTCGAGGGTGAACTGGATCCGCTGATTGACGCGCTTAAAACTGCAGAGCAGAGTTCATGACAATTCAAGAAGCGTTGCTATCAGCATTTAGCACGTTACAGCGCGCACATATTTCCTCCGTTCATCTGGATGCAGAGGTCTTGTTGGCATCCGTATTGCGAAAACCGAGAAGTTATCTCCTCGCAGAACAGTCGCGAAAACTCACAGCAACGCAACTTTCACGCTTTCGAGCATGCATACGCAAACGTGCTCAGGGAATGCCCGTCGCATACCTCACCGGTTCAAAAGAATTTTACGGACTGGACTTTTTCGTTACAAAACATGTACTTATTCCTCGGCCTGACACCGAATCACTTATCGATGTAGTTATTGCACAAACGCCGCGTGATACCGACATCCGCATCGCTGATATTGGGACCGGATCGGGATGTATAGCGGTCACCCTCGCCAAATACCTCCCCAGCGCAATTATTACCGCGGTCGATATATCTCGACCCGCACTTGGAGTGGCGCGAAAAAATGCGCGGCGCCATGAGGTGCTTTCGCATATTCGCTTTATGCAGAGCAACCTTCTCGCTTCGTTTGGACAAGAACGGTTCGACATGATTATTGCAAATCTCCCCTACCTCACGCCGTCACAGGTTGCACGTGTCCCGTTTGAACCACGAAAAGCATTGGACGGGGGCAGACTGGGACTTGAGCTCATTGACCGCCTCCTCGAACAGGCCCCTCGGCACCTTTCCGAACTGGGGAAAGTTGTTCTTGAGATAGACCCGGGGCAAACCAAGTCGCTCTCCTTTTGCGTTGATCAACAGATGCCCGGCAAAAAAATTTCCTTTCATAAAGATCTTTCGCAAAAAGACCGCATAGCAATAATCAGCTAGTACGGCCATTTGACGTGCGCCTTGACAGAAGCGCTTTTTTTACTATACTTACGTAAACAAAAAGATACCTAAACGAACCGCCTTGCCCTTTTACGGAGGTTAATACCATGGTAGATGAAATTGATCGCTTGCATGATCATGCGCCAAATGGCGAATCAGACCAAGACACAGAGTCAGTTTTATCAGCTACCGAGCTGGCAGCATTACATCTGCAGTTGCTCGAGCAGTTGAAAAAACGCCTGGATGAATACAGCCGCCATCAGTCGGAATATGAAACGTTCGGTGCGTTTCTTCTGGCCAACCCACTAGTTGCCGGACGGGGTGAAACGGTGACACTGCGAGGCCCGCTGTTGGTCAGAATACTGGTGGGACAGAAATTCCACGCCGGAAATCTCGGTGAACTGACCATTACCGCCAATGCGGTATCATTCAAGATCAGCGGCCCAGTCGAATCGGACTATAGCGGAAATCTTACCGATATCCGCAGTCTCGAAATCGAGAAAACCCCCATACCGGTACCAGTCTCCGAACCGGTGCTCATGACCTAGCCGCCAGAATAAATTCTGTGTCGGCTCTTTTTTTATATTACAAATTGCTCAATTGCCTCCGCCACGCCGTCATGGTCGTATGAAGCAACAACGTGATCCGCATGACGTTCAACTTGGCGTGGCGCGTTACGGACGGCGATCGAGGTTCCTGCAACCTTAAACATAGGAACGTCGTTATAACTGTCTCCTATCACGGCTACCTGCGAAAGCGGGATGCCCGCTTTTTTTGCCACAAACTCTACCGCTGCCCCTTTGTTCACGGCGGGATGAAGAAACTCGAGAAGTGTGGGACGGGATATCGTAATATACATTCCCCTGCCCCATTTCTTTTTTGCGAGCTCATAGAGTAGATTGATCCGTTCGGGTGATCCAATCATCATGCACTTGATCGGAGTGCGCATGAGTGTGTACGTCGAAAGATCGACGAGCGTAATTTCCCGCACCTGTTCGATCTTATCCAGGTACTGCTTCCCGAACCGGTCCAACGGCCGGTTAAAATAAATGACATTATGATGCGAGACATAAAAACATATCTGCACGCCGTGCGAGCGGGCAAAATGAATCAACGATGCATAGTACTGCTCCGGAAGCATCCGTTCGATATATACCTTGTGTTCGGTCCGCACGAGCGCTCCGTGATAGCAAATCAAGGGAAGTTTTACGCCGAGATGCTTACCAAACGGCAAAGTCGTCTGGAATGTTCTCCCGGACGCAATCGTTACATTAACCCCTTTTCTCATCAACTTCCGAACCGCCTGGGTGTTTCTCTTAGAAATTTTAAGATCGAGACCGATGAGGGTCTCGTCTAAATCCACAACGAATAGTCGAATGCCTTTTCTCTTATTCATACGTTACCGGCCGGTCCTTCGGGACAACGTGAATCCAGGTTGATCCGCGTACCATGCTCATTTCATTTCCATTTGCATCATAAAAACGCGTCCGGTCGGTTCGGGAATCTTTTTTCCATGTTCCGTTAGTCAATGTTCCGTTCTGGGCAATCCACGCCTGTCCTGTGCCTCCGACAAACATTTCCAAGCGCCCCTTTCCCCCCTCAATTGTGGGCTCAGGAACCAACTGGACAATGACATTCTTGCCGACAAGCTGAGCACCGGTATTCGCATCCGTATGCTCGCGATCGGCATTAAACCGGATATAATCGTTGGTTTGCCGACGATATTGCCAGGTCACCTTATAACTCAATCCGGTCGAAAAATTAAATGTCAGTTTCGTCCCATCGTTGCCGCGTGAATCGAGCGCGGTATCATCAGTAAAATTCCAGGTAGCGTACGCCGCCTGCTTGTCGAGCAACGACTTGTCCCGGAGAGCAAATAAAAGTTTTTCGCCGCTTGTGTATAAATTATGCGGCGCAAACTGAGAAGTATCACGCCAAAAATATTTACCGTCGCCGCTGAGCGCCTCCAGATTTTTGACGCCCACTTCACGAATAACAGTTAACGCTTCGGGAGAGCCTCCTGCATGACCATACAGGGCGTCATACTCACCGAGCCATTCCAGATAATATGCGCGCGAAGATCTGACCGGACCTATCTTAGCCGTCTTCATTTCCTGCGGGTCATAGAGCGCCATAAATCTCGTTGAACCGCCTTCAGCGAGCGCTTCGTATACCACGGAAGCGTCAGTGAGGCCGGCCTGAGGACGTACAGTAGGCAAATTTTCTATCATAATAGCAACGGGCCAGTGAGCCGCCTTCGCTAAATCAACCAATGCTCCGTCAAGCAATCGAGGTACTAGCTCTGGAACAGCATCTTCAGTTGATTTACTTTCAGTCAACGAAGGTTCGCTTGTACTAGCGCCAACAAATGTGGACACAGTTTCCCACCAGGCATTACCGAATGAAACAAGACCTATCCATGCAAGCCCGCTCAGCACAACAAAACCTCCCGCAACAATAAGTGCTACGTGGCGCGTTTTTTTCGGAGTTGACGACTGTGTTTCGTTTTTTGTTTTTGTGTTCACTGACACACTTAGTTGTAAACAATTTCTCTGTCAGTTGGAACAATTTCAACCCAAATCGTTCCCGGGATCAATTCAACGGGTTTTCCTGATGAATCAAGATATTGCGTACGTCCTTCTGGAGAGGTTTTTTTCCACGTCCCCTGTACTGCGACACCGTCTCTAAAAATTATGGCCTTGCCCTCTCCGACTGTCGTCATTGCCAGCCTACCGTCTCCATCGGCAAGCGTTGCTTTGGTATATTGCACAATAACATTCTTCGCTGAAATTTGCTTGCCTTCCGAATCAACATGCGGCTGACCCGCCTGATTCCTCATGTATGCATTTTTTTCGCGATTGTAGTCGTATATCACTTTGTAGCTGAAACTCGAAAAATCTATCTCAACCGACTTTGCCTCTGCTGGACGACTGGCAAGCGCAGCTTCGGCTTTAAAAGCCCACGAAGAGAAATTTCCCTGCTCCGGTGCTTTCCTGTCCCGTACGGCAAGTGCGAGCTTTGCGCTAGACGTATAGAGATTGTGCGGACGCTGACGCTCGGTGTCGCGCCAAAAATACTGCGAGTATGCAAACTGATTCAGGTCAAATACCTTCTTGGTCTTAATATCCGTCAGTGCCTGGGGACTCCCGCCGATATGGGCATATAAAGCCCCGTATTCCAATGCCCAGTCGAGATAGTACGAACGGGCCGACCTTACGGGACCGATTTTTGGAACCTCATACCCGGTAGCAAAAAGGGCGAGAAATCTGGTGATACCGCCCTCTGCCAGCGCCTCATAAACGACATTCGCATCTCCTAATCCACTTTGCGGCCGTGCTGAAACGAGATTTTCAATCATCACACCGACCGGGAAAAGATTCGCTCGGTCTTGAGGAATGCTTACACCGTCGATAACCCGGGCAACAGTCGCTTGACCAGGCGCTGTGTTGCTATTCCCAGTTGTGGCAGATACCGGATCCTCACCTTTGCTAAAATAGAGGAAGCCACCCACACCTGCGGCAATAATAATCAGGCAGGTTGAAACAATAAGTAGTATTTTCTTTCTACTCCGCTTCGCGCCCCACGTATATTCCGTTACTCCATTAGGACGATTAGTGGTCGGCATATGGTATGCAAATTATTTTTTAGCGTCTGCTGATGGGGTGGCCTTGGCGTCTGCTTCTGCGGCATCTTCCCCTTCCACAGGTTTTTTGCCTTTTTCTGCAACCTCTACCTGGTCTACAGCGGCTTCAGGTACAGCTTCAAGCTCTTTCATCTCAGCTTCAGATCGCGGAGGCTGGACAGTTGCGACCACTTCGTCGGCATTCTGTTTGATCGTCACTCCGGCGGGAACATGAAGATCACTCACGCGAATCGCGTCCTCAAAAGATTGCAATGAAGAAATATCAAAGTCTATTTCGTGGACCAAATCTTTAGCAAGACATTCAGCGTGTACATGGTCTAATGTTTTAACAAGAACACCGCCGAGCTCTTTGACTGCCTTTGACTCACCGATATAGTTGAGTAAAATATCAACTTCAAGTTTTTCAGAGAGTTTGACCTGATGAAAATCAATATGGATAAACTTGCCTGTCAACGGATCAGTTTGCACCTGTTGAATTAAGACTTTTACCGGTTGACTGTCCGTAACCTGCAGATCGATCAGACTGCTGTGACCTGCCTTCTTGTACATCCGCTCAAAAACGGGATACGAAATTGAAAGCATCGTTGCCTGTTCGCGGTCATGACCGTACACAATTGCAGGAATAAAGCCGCTCTTTCGCAGTGCGGCAAGTGTTTTCTCTTTTTCAGTTCTTTTTTGCGCTTCGAGTAACAGCTTATCCATAGTAGTAAATTTTCTCCGTATTTAAAAATCAAAATCCTTATCCCAGGATTATATCTGTCTATACGTACTCACCACAGCGTGGTTGAATCTTCACGCAGAACGCAGTGAAGCTCCAAAACATCATCCGCATCCACCGCATTTCCCTCCTTAAATTTCATCACGTCGTTACCGGTCAAATCGGTTATTAATCCGACCGAACTCATGCCGAGCTCCCCTGTTAACATCAGAATAATGATTGAACTCGAGCAGCTTTTGCACACAACATGCATTAACTGCGTCTCCTCGTACCCCTCAAGCACCACCGCATCCCGCATACTATAGTGGGTGTTGCACAGCGGGCAATAGGAAATGAGCCTTAAACCAGGCGATGGAAACAATGGAGGTGTTTTTTCACGCATGGGGTTAGCAATATATACCAAATAGCACCGATATTATATCACATTGAGGTAATAAGTCAATTGCTTCCACGCTAGGGTTACCGAGGATACATGCTAGGCGAGTCCAAAACGCTGCCTGACATCAATACTTGCTACAATACCGACACCGATTAAATTCATAATGAGCGAACTGCCACCCGCACTCAAAAACGGCAATGGCAAACCGGCAATAGGCAAAAAACCGATATTTGTTCCGATATTGACCACCATTTGCAAAATCAACGATATACCGACCCCTCCCGCAAGCAACACGCCGAAATCATCCCTGCTTTTCCGCGCAACACGGATAATTGCAAAAAATAAAACCCCAAACAAAAAAAACAAAAGAACGACACCGGCAAACCCGAGCGCTTCCCCGATAACGGCAAAAATAAAATCATTCTGACGCTCAGGGAGAAAATTGAGTCTGCTCTGCGGGCCAAGCGTCAGTCCCCTCCCGAACAATCCGCCCGATCCGATTGCGACAGTTGACTGGGTAAGATTATACCCAACCCCAAGCGGATCCCTGCTCGGATCAAGAAACGTCATGATACGATCTTTGTGAAAATCCTTCAAAACAAAAAACCATCCGAATACGCTGCTCGCAATGAGTACACCAACAATCAGAATAATAAACACACGCCGCGTGCGTACTAGCAACAGCATGCCGAGAAAAATACCGAGCAAAAGCAGTCCCGAACCGACGTCAGGCTGTAGAAAAGTAAGTATAACGAGAATACCCACGCCGAGGCCGCTCAAAAGTATGTCACGGGCATAAAATAACGTCGAACGCATCCGAACAAAGTAGGCACTCAAGACGATGACCATGCATATCTTTGCCACCTCCACAACCTGAAAAGTGATCCCAAAAAAAACAAACCACCCCCTGGTCGCGCGTATTGTTTCACCGAAAAGCAGTACACTGATCAGCAGAAGTATACTTCCCGCATAGATGAATCCGCTCCACGCCCGGAAGTAGCGATAGTCAATCGCACTAAAGACAAACAGCATGATGACGCCTACGCCCGAAACAAGCGCCTGTTTCCAAAATAATGAATAATCTGCAGCCTGCTGGGCCGATGCAAGACTAAACGATATGACCAGTCCATAGATAAGTAAAAGAAGCGCCGGTGCTATAAGGAGCCAGTTTTGGCTTTTAAAAAAAATCCAGATGGATCGCATTGCAATGTTGCGTAATAAAAACGCTACAGAGCCATGATGACCGAAGGGTCAAGCACATTCAGCACCGGAATAACTTTGATCGAGTCGACAACGGGAATTGCCGGAGACCATTGCGCTGACACATCCCTCACCGTTTTTCCTGCAAACCGCTCAACATACACCGTATTCACACCAACAAGCGTATTTGCACGATACAGAGCGACAATATACGAAACTTGCCAATACCCCCGCAGTGATTCATTTTTAACCGAAGCAGTTACCGTGCCAATCGTGCGGGCCGGCTGTATATCCTGGACAATTGCATACACGGGCTTGCCGACGGTAAATATGCCGTTGAGTGTACCCGACGTGCTTGGAGCTCTCTGCCATGTAATATGCGAGATAGTCACCGTTGCGCGCCGCGTCCCTACTGATGCGGGAAGTGTTTCTCCGTAGACCACAAGATATGATTCCTGTTGGGGAGCAACCACCGCACGTCCCGCCTTTGTTTCTTTGCCGTCGACGATGAATGTATATTCGACTGCAGCGGCAATCCAATGTTCATTGGGGTTACTTACCGTTGCAGCGATATCAAAAGTAGAGCCGGCACCGGTGAGCACCGTTGCGTCCGACGTTACCAGATCTAACGGCTGTAACGCCGACCGAGATGCACGGTAATCAAAAGCCGTACGGGAAATGTGCTCCAATGTTTGCTGTTCGCGCGGTAACGAGATTGCATACACCAATACGTTGGTGAGCCCGAAAACAACAAAAAACACGGTCGCCCCAAGTAGGGTAATCACCCACCATTTTTTGAAGAGACTCGAGTTAGTAAGCGTCCAATAATGGATCCGGAGCCAAAGGTCGCCCTGCGGCTTCTGAGGAGATTCCATACATGTGTCAATCGTAAAATAAGCGCTATTACTATACCACGGCGGTAGTGAGAGCAAAAGAGCGCATTGTCCTGCCTTGCAAAGTGTGGTATGGTAAAAGTAATTACGGTATGTTTTCAACATCAAAAGACATTCTCTATATTGTACTCGCGGTTTCAGTGGCGCTCGTCACTGTCTTTTTCGTATGGTGCCTCTGGTACATCGCCCTGATGCTAAAAAAAGCGCACGCCCTTTTTGCGCAAGTTCAAGATTTGCTGCGCGGAATCCATGAACGGATCGAACAGCTTGAACGCCTTTTCAAGACCATCGAAGAAAAAGTGAGCGCCTCCGCTTCATATCTGCCGCTCGTTTTTAAAGGGGTAAGCGAAATCGTCGAGTACTTCAAGAAGCGCAAAGCAAACAAAAAATCAAAGCGCGAATGAGTATTGCCTCCTGACGCCTGCATCATGTACGATGAACAACGTACATGTCTTCTATGGCCTCATTTACACACCTCCACGTCCATTCGCATTATAGTCTGCTCGACGGTCTACCCAAGATCCCCGAGCTGATTCAGCGTGCGCAAAAAGAAGGCATGACCGCTATTGCACTTACCGACCACGGAGTCATGTACGGCGCAATCGAGTTTTACCGCGAAGCGACCAAAGCTGGAATAAAGCCGATCATCGGCGTGGAAGCGTATGTTGCACACGGACACCGTTCTGAAAAGCATACACGCGCAGAGGAACGCCCCTATCACATGGTGCTTTTGGCCCGTAACAGTACGGGATACCAAAATCTGCTCACGTTAACCACGCTTGCGCACTTGGAGGGTTTTTACTATAAGCCGCGCATTGACATGGAACTTCTGGAAAAATACGGCGAAGGAATCATTGCGCTCTCTGCCTGTCTTCAAGGACATATCCCTCAGCTTATCCTTTCGAATGATTTTGCGGGTGCAAAAAAAGCTATCGCCTCGTATCAGCAGATTTTTGGTAATAACGGATTTTATTTGGAATTACAGTCTCACCCGGCGATCCAAAACCAGCGCATCGTCAATGAAGGATTGATTGCCCTTTCAAAAGAAACCGGCGCCCCTCTTGTCGCGACAAACGACGTTCACTATGTTGATAGGGATGACGCGGAGGCGCAGGATATTCTCCTGTGCATACAGACAAAAAAACTACTCACTGACACCGATCGGATGAGTTACACTGCGGAAAATTTTTCTTTTCGCAGCGCTGACGAAATGGCGGCTTTATTTCCCGATGTCCCCGAGGCACTTCAAAATACCGTCCGGATCGCCGAACTGTGCGATCTCAAGATTGAGCTTGGCAACACATTGCTTCCACACTTCGAAGTGCCTGCGGACACCACGCCGGATAAGTATCTCCAAGATCTTTGTGAAAAGGGGCTGTCAACACGGTACGGCAATTCAGCGCACGACGATGTTATCCAGAAACGCCTTGCCTATGAGCTTGACGTCATTCACCGGACAGGATTTTCGACATATTTTCTCATCGTCCATGACTTCGTGAATTGGGCGAAACAGAACCGAATCGTTGTCGGTCCCGGACGCGGATCCGCGGCGGGGAGTATCGTCGCCTATCTTCTGAACATCACTAATATTGACCCGATCAGGTACGATCTGATGTTTGAACGGTTCCTCAACCCTGACCGTGTCAGTATGCCCGATATCGACCTTGATTTTGCCGATACGCGGCGCGATGAAGTCATCAGATATGTGGAGGAAAAGTACGGCAAAGAGCATGTCGCGCAAATCATCACATTCGGAACAATGGCCGCGCGCGCGGCACTTCGCGATGTGGGGCGGGTCATGGGACTCCCCTACACGTACTGCGACCGGCTGGCAAAACTGATTCCTATGTTCACGACACTCGAACAATCTCTCGCTACCGTTCCGGAGCTTAAAGAAGTATACGACAATGATCCTGACGGCAGAAAATTGCTTGACTCCGCAAAACGGCTCGAAGGTGTGGCACGGCACACTTCGACGCATGCCTGCGGTGTTGTCATCACAAAGGAGCCGCTTAAACAATACACCCCGCTCCAATTTGCCGCACAGGATGATAAAACAATCGTGACGCAATATTCGCTCCACCCTATCGAAGAGCTGGGCGTACTTAAAATGGACTTTTTGGGATTAAAAAATCTTACCATCCTGGAAAATACGCTCGACATCATTCATAAGACGCGCGGCATCATGATCAATGTCGATACTATTCCTCTTGACGATCAAAAAACATTCAAGATCATGCAGGAAGGTAAGACGGTCGGAGTATTCCAGCTTGAAAGCCGGGGCATGCAGAGATACCTCGTACAACTCAAACCGACGGAGCTTGAAGACATAATTGCAATGGTAGCCCTGTTCCGTCCGGGTCCCATGGAGCTCATTCCGCAATATATTGCAGGCAAACAGGGACTTAAAAAAATTAACTACCTCCATCCAAAACTCGAACCGATTCTCAATAAGACCTACGGGATTGCGGTCTACCAGGAGCAAGTCATGCAGATTGCGAGAGACCTTGCCGGCTTTACGCTTGCCGAAGCGGATGTACTCAGAAAAGCGGTAGGGAAAAAGATTCGCGCACTGCTCGTTGAACAGCGCGACAAGCTTATCGACGGCATGGAAAAAAATAAAATTCCCCGCAGGGCTGCAGAAAAAATATGGGAATTTATTGAACCATTCGCCCGCTACGGCTTTAACCGCGCGCATGCGGCATGCTATGCCCTGATTGCCTACCAAACAGCCTATTTCAAAGCAAACTTTCCCGAGGAATTTATGGCCTCCCTCATGACATCCGACCACGGTGATATCGAACGGGTGGCAATAGAAGTCGAGGAATGCAAGCGTATGGGCATCAACGTTTTACCACCCGATGTAAACGAAAGTTTTACGACATTTACCGCTGTGTACGATCCGCAAACCAATGAGCCTCAACACACCATTCGTTTCGGACTGGCCGCGATCAAAAATGTCGGCAACAACGTCGTAAAAGAAATCGTTCAGGAGCGAAAAACGAACGGTCAGTACCTTACGCTTGAAGATTTTTTGCGACGCGTACGGACAAAAGACTTAAACAAAAAATCACTCGAAAGCCTGATCAAATCAGGTGCGCTCGACGCATTTGGCGAGCGCAATCAGATGCTGAGTAATATGGACATCATACTCGCACTCGCTAAGGCCTCGGAACATGAAGATGCAAGCGGACAAACCAATCTGTTCGGCATGATGCCGGTAGAACACGCGCCTAATCTTCGCCTGCGTCCCGCGCCTGCGGCGACAAAAAAACAGCAGCTCTCCTGGGAAAAAGAACTTCTCGGACTCTACATTTCCGATCATCCGCTTGCTGAGCACCGCGATGCGCTCAAAATCGATACAACCCCGGTGACTGAACTCCACCTGCATCGCAACAGACAGGTGACCATCGGCGGGATTATCATCGGCATTCAAAAAGTAATGACCCGCAATGCGGAACCGATGCTTTTCGTTCGTATGGAAGATTTGTCGGGAAGAACTGAGGTTATTGTTTTTCCATCTGTATTAAAGGAAAATCCGGTCGTATGGCAACCGGACTCCATCGTTCTCGTAAACGGAAAAGTATCAGATAAAGACGGGGTTATGAAGGTTCTCGCATCATCTGCAAAACCGTTTGTCCCTCCCTCTGCCCCTCCAGTATTGGAGGACTCGACAAATTCGCCGTATTACCTTACTATTCCCGCGGAAGTAGCTTCCCAACGCCTGGATACATTAAAAGATGTTTTTGCAAAATTTCCCGGTGAGCAAACCGTGCATTTGAAAGTGACGTCAGGTGGAAAAACGAAAGTCATTGCGACAAAATATGTAATCACGGCTTCCGCTGAATTTCAAAAAGCCGTTAATGAAATCATACACAACGTCATATGAAGCGGCCGCGGGCAAAATCAACAACACGCGTACCTGCAAAAACACGCGCACAGCGTGTATCTCTGACATCAGCTCGTACAACAACGTCATACAAAAAAGTGGCGATATTATTTACCGTTATTGTTACAGCACTGGCGGGCGTTATTATTTATTTTTCTTTTACTAAAACAATAATTACCGTGACTCCTGCACCGGTAGCGCAAACGGTAACGTCAATCGTACGCGTTGCCGAAACGGTCCCCGAAGAGCAGGGCGAAACGATTACGATATCTGGAAAACTTCTGACCGAAACGATCAGTGATTCAATCACCACCTCCAATCTCACCCCTTCGGGTGAAGTCGCGGACATCGCTAAAGGCACTGTCACAATCTACAATAACTGGTCACAAACGCAACCATTGCAGGCGACTACACGATTGCTATCAACGCCGGGAGTGCTCTTTCGCATCGAAAACCGAGTTGACGTCCCGGCAAAGGGCAAAGTTGAGCATGTCCCGGTTTACGCTGACCAGGCGGGAGCCGAGGGAAACATTGCTCCCACGCGATTTACGATCCCGGGGTTGTGGGAAGGGCTGCGTGATGACATTTACGCTGAAAGCGATGAACCGATGTCCGGAGGAACAAGAAACGCTAAAATCGTGACTGAAGAAGATATTTCACAGCTCCGCAAACAACTGATCACACAAAGCGAAGGCAAAGCCCTTGATGCATTCACGCACCGGGTCGACGAGCAGTCCCTGGCATTTCGGGTCACCTCCGAGTCGCTCATTGAACAGGTTATCCTCGAAGAAAATATATCTCACACTCCGGGACAAGAAACGGATTCGCTTACCATTGATCGAAAAACCCGGTTTACCGCTCTTGCAATCGATTACGACGAACTTCACGCATATCTTGAAACGGAATTGCGTAGCAAAATTTCACCGGATCTTAAAATTGCCGACTTGAAGAACGAAGATATCGCATATACCGTTTCTGCGTCTGACACTGAAGCTCAAACTGCCGAATTACGCGTAACGGTTTCTGTGCAAACTGCGATTCGACTCTCAAGCCCCATTTTTGACCGTCAGAAGCTTCTCGCCAAAGATGCTCAGCAGATATCGACATATTTTTCGACGTTTGATGAGGTGCAGAGTGTAGAAATTGATTTTTCTCCCTTTTGGCTCAAACGCACTCCCAGCCTGCTCGACCACCTTGAAATACACATCAATGAAATTTCTCTGAATAACACGGAAGGCGATACGGATTGACAATGTTAGCCAAGGTTTGACATACTGTATAGGCGATGATTGAAAAGGTTACCATCCTTTTTTCACAAGAGTGAATCCTCATGAGTGAGGTCTAAATCGCACGGAAAGCGCCTTCGGAATCTCCGGAGGAAATTGGGTGGAACCGTCCCCGGGCAATGCGTACGCCCGCCAGGACCCCAAAGAAATTTCTTTAGGGTATATTTACTATGTCTACACAACAAACCTCCAACGACCAGATTCACAAAATTCGTCATTCAGCATCTCATATGATGGCCGCTGCGGTGTCGCAGATGTTTCCTGACGTTAAACTTGGCATCGGCCCCGTTATCGAAAACGGTTTTTATTATGATTTCGAGCTTCCCCGATCGCTTACAGACGAGGATATCAAACGGATTGAATCAAAAATGAAAAAACTGATCTCGCGGAATATTCCGTTTATCCGAAAAGAAGTGACTCCCGATGAAGCCCGTACGCTCTCTGCAGGCCAACCCTACAAGCTTGAGCTCATAGAAGAACTCGCCGAAAACCACAAGCCGATCACCTACTATGCCTCCGGACCGTTTACTGATCTCTGCGGAGGTCCCCACGTCGCATCCACCAAGGAAATCAACCCGCAGGCCGTCCGCCTGATGTCCACCGCAGGCGCATATTGGCGCGGAAATGAGGAAAATACTATGCTGCAACGAATATACGGCGTCGCTTTTGAGACACCACAAGAACTTGAAGCATACATCAAGCAACAGGAAGAAATTAAACGTCGCGACCACCGGCGCTTAGGCGTTGCGCTTGACTTGTTCAGCTTTCACCCCGTTGCTCCGGGCGCCCCTTTTTGGCACCCGCACGGTATGATTATTTTCAAGGAACTCGAAACATTTTCACGATCGATGCATGAATCTGCCGGCTATCAGGAAATTAGCACTCCCCTATTAGTAAAGAAAGAACTCTGGGAACGTTCCGGACACTGGCGCCACTACCAGGACAGCATGTTTATCGTCCAAGAACATGACGAAACATATTCGTTGAAGCCGATGAACTGTCCTGAAGCAACTATCGTTTATTCCTCAGGAATTCGCAGCTATCGCGATCTTCCCATCCGACTTTCGGAAATCGGCCGCCTGCATCGCAACGAAATTTCCGGAGCGCTTGGCGGACTTTTCCGCGTTCGGCAGATTACCATGGATGATGCGCATATTTTTTGCACGCCGGAACAAATCGAGTCGGAGATTTCAGGCGTTATCAAAATGGTGTCATCGTGCTATAAGGTTTTTGGATTACCGGTACGCATGTACCTCTCCACAATGCCCGACGAGCATCTCGGCACGGAAGACGTATGGAGAAAAGCGGAACATGCACTCGCCGCGGCGTTAAAAAAACGCAAGATACCGTACGAAACAAAACCGAAAGATGGCGCTTTCTACGGACCTAAGATAGATATTGAGATCAGCGACGCTGTCGGACGCTCTTGGCAAGTAGCCACCATTCAGCTTGATTTTAACCTTCCTGAACGTTTCGAGCTTGAATATACGGATGCTCACGGTGACAAACAGCGGCCAGTGATGATTCACCGCGCTATTTACGGCAGTTTTGAGAGGTTTATCGGCATCCTCACCGAGCACTATGAGGGAGCATTTCCTGTATGGCTATCACCGGTGCAAGTAAGCATTATTCCAGTGGGTAAATCACACATCGCCTTTTCAAAAAAGCTTGGAGTTGAATTTCTCAACGCAGGTATACGGGCCCACGTTGATGACATGAACGAAACCGTAGGCTATAAAATACGCAATGCAGAAAAGAGAAAAGTTCCGTACATGATTGTCATCGGCGATAAAGAGATGCAGTCTCCAAAACTCCACGTTCGCATCCGCGGAAAAAAGAAACTTTCAATTGTTTCCAAGAAAAGTTTCCTCGAACGGATACTGGAGGAAATCGCGAAAAAAAAGAAATAATATTTTGATACCCAAAAGCCCGGTTGCGCGATAACGCATTCCGGACTTTTTGATATTTCCTTTACTTTTACGTACTCTTCGCCAGCAAAAGCGCGAGTGCAATTCCTCCGACTGCCGCGCCGAGGACCATCACGCTAATCGCAACCTTGACTCCGACTGAAAGCTGGCTTACTTTGACCTGCTGTTTTGGTTCAAATTCCATATCGGTGCAATGGTTGATTATTGAACCGCTTTTAATGCATCAAGTACTTTACCGTTTGAAGCGGCAGACAGTGCTGTCTGCAGTTGAACGGTGGTATATTCAGGATATTTTGTGAGGAGCAGGGCTGTGACACCGGCGCTGTATGCCGCGGAAGCGGACGTTCCGCTCATGCGGTAATTTTCAGCACCAACGCTGTATTTGCCGCAATACTTGCCGGACGGATTCCCGAAGCAGTACATATCCAGACGGGTACCTTTTGCGTTGCGTGCACGGAGTGACAGAATATCGGCGCCGGGAGCAAGGACATCGACCACGGAGCCCGTATTCGAGAAATACACGCGCTTGCCCGACGGATCAGAGGCCGCTACAGCAATTACCGCGGAATGGTTTGCCGGCATAAATGTTTTTGCATCCCGCGCATCATTTCCCGCAGGTGCCACCATCGAAACACCGAGTCGTGCAGAGTACTGCAATATGTCTCCCATGAGATGCGAATCTCCATAGAATCCAAATCCCATGACGAGTATATCTGCGCCGTTATCCACGGCATATTGTACCCCACGGACAATTTTATCCACCGCTCCACGACCGTCACTGCCCATGACCTTCACTGGCATAATGGCGCATGTCGGACAAACTCCTGCAATGCCCTGTGTATTCACACCGGATGCAATGATGCCAGCCATATGCGTTCCGTGTCCCATGTCATCAAGCGGGGCTTCGGCCTTCACAAAGTTCCACCCGGTGTAGTCATTGACGTACCCGTTGGCATCATCATCGATAGTATTCCCCGAACGTTCCTTTGCATTTTTCCATATATGTCCGGCGAGATCAGGATGTGCAGTATCGACGCCGGTATCAAGAACGGCGACGGTTAATGACGGATCAGCCTCATGAACGCTCACAGCAGGATACACCATGCGGATGAGGACGATGACGTCTGAAACATCCGTTCTGCCGTCACGATTGACATCCCCTGCGCCCTCTGGAACCGGCGGACGACCTTCGGAGAAAATGTAGGCAATCAAATAGTCAATATCAACCCTGTCTACATTTCCGCTATTGTCAACGTCTCCGCGTATGTACGACGCATCCACTTGACGTGTTTGGAGAAGGCTGACCAGCGCTACCACATCACTGATATTCACCTGCCCGTCACCGTCGATATCACCCAATGCCAGCGGAGTTGGTGCCGGTCCGTCCTGAAAAATATAGGCGAGCAAATAATCCGCATCTGACCAATTGACGCGTCCATCCGCATTGACGTCGCCCTTGTCGGCCTGCGCATCAGGTTCCTGGCCAATGAGATTAATCAACATCACCGCATCGCTGATATTTACCAATCCGTCCTGATCAATATCACCGCGTGATAACGGATCGGGCGCGGTTCCTCCCTCAAAAATATAGGCGAGGAGAAAATCTACATCGGCAAGCGTTACGGTACCGTCACCGTTTACGTCGCCGAATAGAAACGAAGGAATGACTCCGTCCTGTACGGGAACTATCGTAGTTGAAGCTGCAAATTCCCGCTGTTGCGACTCCGGTTCACCGACAGGTGCCGTAGGAACCGAGCCGGTGTTCGCTTCAATAAACTGGATAAGCCTGATCACGTCGCTGATATTTACTATTCCATTTTCATCAACATCGCCTACAGACAACGGTACAGGCGCAGATCCTCCGTTGAATATATAGTCAATGAGAAAATACACATCCGCGAATGTAATTACTCCGTCTCCCGTTACCTCACCGCGCCCACCCGACGGTGCCTGGTAGGTAAGATCAACGAGCACAACAATATCAGATACATTCACCAGCCCGTTTCCATCAAGATCTCCGCGACTGAGCGGGTCCGGAGCAGGACCGCCTGAAAAGATATAGGCAACGAGGAAATCCACGTCAGCCTGATTGACCGCCGTGTCATTATTCACGTCACCCGCGGCCGGATCCCGGGGAAGAGGCACCACAAGCTGTATAAGCAGGACTGCGTCGCTGACATTCACCAGCCCGTTTCCATCAAGATCTCCGCGACTGAGCGGGTCCGGAGCAGGACCGCCTGAAAAGATGTACGCCAATATATACGTTATATCATCAGCGGTGATACTCCCGCTGGCATTAGCATCACCCCGTAAATACAGGGGGAGTTCCGGGGCGGGAGCATCCGGGGCAGTCGGAGATGTGACAACGGCCGCCGATCCTACCTTATATGCTCCGTGAATATGATTAACTAAGACGATCACATCAGAAATAGTTACCCGTCCGTCTCCATTCACATCACCGCTCGCAAGCGGAAGCGGCGCCGGGCCGCCTTCAAAAATATATGCGAGAAGATATACCGTATCATCTTCATTGATATTGCCGTCAGCGTTCACATCCCCGGTGAGGTATGACTCCTGGGGAAATGTTTGCAGAATGTCAACGAGAGTGACGACATCGGAAATATTAACTATGCTGTCGCCATTTATGTCACCGCGACTTAACGGTTCAGGCGCAGGTCCGCCTTCAAAAATATAGGCGTTAAGCGCGCGCACATCCGACCAGTTCGTCTTAGTGTCCCCATTCACATCATTTTGCTGCCCGCTGGTAGGCGTTGCGAGACCAAGGTAATCAACGAGAGCAACAACATCGCTAATGTTCACAAGTCCATCACCATTTACGTCGCCTCGGCTTAACGGTTCAGGCGCAGGTCCGCCTTTAAAGATATAATTGATAAGAAAATCAATGTCGGCGGCATTCGCAACACCATCCGCATTAGGATCTGCGTAGGCATCGAACACTTCATCCCACGCATCATCGACATGCATCTGTGCAAGTGCATACTGATTTCCATACGACTGTCTCCAGGCGCCGCTGCCTTTTGCCAACGGATCGGCAAGCTCGAGACTGGCAACGCTTGCTTGAAAATTTGGCTCACAAAATTCTGTCTTTTGATGATCAACGCATCCTTTCAAGACCAAGTCAAAATTTTTCGCCTGCGGGGTGAAAATTACTTTATACCAACGCGCAAGATTGGACGGCTCGGGATTTTTTGTATCGATTCGTTTCGTACGATCCGGGAAAGCCCGTTCCACCGCCGTGACATTGAACGGCCTAAGAAACACCTGCTCAATCCGCACAACGCCGTATTGATCACCGAGAAATTCCTTTGCAAACTGCTGCCGTTCCTGGGTAGTATAGGATCCGGAGTATTTCACAAGCAATTCATTTTGCGCAAATCGTTTTTCAGCAGGATATGACAGTGCGGGAGGAGGAAGCTTTGCATTTACTGGGCTCTTTTGTCTGGGTACAAACGCAGCAAGCATCGTACCTAAAAGCATCCCGCCTATCATGGCGGAAGCAACCATTCCAACCCAAATTGATATCGCGACGGAGGCTCCGACTTTCTCCTGTGTTTTTACGGAAACTTCTATCCGGGGCTTCGGGCTCCGTGTAGGTTGAAAGGATGGTGTA
Source organism: Patescibacteria group bacterium (assembly GCA_041671025.1). GTDB lineage: Bacteria > Patescibacteriota > Patescibacteriia > UBA10025 > UBA10025 > JBAZCI01. Next base: position 50,894 of record JBAZCI010000004.1, read on the forward strand.
GGCATACGAAAAAGATTTTAAATATTAAATTTTATTAGATAGTAACGTAGTATGCACAAAAACGGCATTACGGCTCAAGCCGTCTTGCGAATGTACCGAAATTGCGGACTGCAACTGAAAAAGCGAATCGTACATGTTTCTCTGGCTTCTCACAGTATTGCTTATCCTGAATAATTTTACCTCCTCGGACATCATACCATAAATTGACAGATTTATCAAGTATTCCATATACTTACCGCTCGTATGAAATATTACCTCCTCACCATTGGATGCCAGATGAACGTCTCCGACAGCGAGCGCCTCGCTTCGGTACTGGAATCGATGCAATTAACCAGAACCGAGTCCGAACACGAAGCGGATATCATCGGCGTTGTCGCATGCGCAGTCCGTCAAAAAGCAATGGACCGCATATACGGAAAAATATCGGCGTGGAATAAAGAAAAAAAGCACAGGCCGCTCACGACATTTTTAACGGGCTGTGTACTTGATTACGACCGTAAACGGCTTCGTGAAGAGTTCGACCATTTCTTTGAAATGAAGGATTTGGCGTCGGTTCCTGTCCTCCTGGGACAAACCGCTGCTCTGAAAGAAGTCCTCCCAGCTTCATACCTTTCGGTGAATCCGCTGTATTCGCAGACTTTCAAAGCATACGTACCGGTCATGAACGGCTGCAATGCCTTTTGCACATATTGCGCAGTCCCCTACACCCGAGGAAGGGAAGTTTCACGCTCTCCCCAAGAAATCGTGAATGAAATTATTGGACTGCTCCAAAAGGGGTGCAAGGAAATTACACTCCTTGGACAGATCGTCAATAAGTACTACGTAACCGTTGACGAATCATTTAATGAATTTTTTGCAGAACTGCAGACTCACTACGGAATTCCTGCGCTCCCCGAAATGCAACGTACCTTGTTTACCGAAAAACGGGTGATTAACTTCGCGATGCTTCTTGCCATCATTAATGCTTTGCCGTTTGATTTTTGGCTCCGCTATTCGTCTCCGCACCCGAAATGGTTCACCGACGATCTGATCGCGACGATCGCCCGCTGTGAAAAAATCCCTCCCCACCTGCATATCCCCGTCCAGTCAGGCGATAATGTCGTCTTACGTAAAATGCTCCGCCCGTACTCAATTGAGGAATACATAACTATCGTTCAGAAGATGCGTGACGCCATTCCCGGCTTAGCAGTCACAACGGACGTCATCGTCGGCTTTTGCGGCGAGACTGAAGACCAGCACCGCAATACCGCAGATTTATTCCGCGATATTCGATACGATATGGCATATATAAACCAGTACTCTCCCCGACCAGGAGCCGTAGCTTCACAATGGGAGGACGACATCACGCACGAAGAAAAGGAGCAACGTGAAAAAGAGCTTAATGATATTCTTCGCGAGACCGCATACGCCAATAATCAACGCCTCGTCGGAACACGTGTCAGAGTGCTTGTCGATGAATATGACGAATCAAAAAAAGAAAATACCGGCAAAACTGACGGATTTAAAACGATCAAATTTACCGGCGACGACTTCACCGGTCGTTTTATCTACGCAAAAGTTGCCCGAGCGGAGGCGTGGGGTTTGAAAGGAGAGGTATAAAAAAAGAGGCTCAGAGTGAATCTCTGAGCCGTCGAAGTGCTGTTCAAACCAGCCGTATGCATATGCGCACAAATATGCGCGTATTGTCGTGCCGGTGAGTATCGCGATCAAGATAGACTTTCGGGGGTAAAGCGGGTACGCCCACACCGCAATTTTGATAAAACCGGGAAGCGTCGCGAGCACGAGCATAAGAACGTAGTAAACGGCGATAAAGATATACCGCTTTCGACCGCCGTCTTGGTTCGCCTGCAGAAACAGGACGAACCTCATTATGCCTTTTCCAATCGTATTGAGAAGGATCATGAGCGCGAGCGGTACGAATAGAAAAACGCCAAAGATGCTTTTCCGCGTAAGTCGTTTAAGTTTTGCCATCAGTCGCAAGAAACGGCTTCCAAAACCGTGGGCGATTCGCTGACCCCGTTCCGAATGAGTGATGGTGTTGAGCGTTAGACATGCTCCAAGTACATACACCGCAAAGTATGCGGCCCCGCCGATGAACGCGACCCCTGGACTGATCGCCACTGCAACAGCGTAAATCAGCCCCTCTACAGGCATAAGTCCCGCAATCATCAGTAGTGAAAAAAAGATTGAGTTCAATACGACACGTTTCCTGCGGCACCAGGAAGTGAAAGTGATCCATTTCTCCAGTACGTCTACCATCCGATATATGGACGTCAGCACTACCCAGTCCACGACATGAAGACTGCGCTTATACAACCATACGAGACACATTGTTACGTCCTATTCTTTTGTGTATGAGCAATATTAATTGGATGAGCGTAGCAGATCAAACTCCGTTTGTCAATTTTACTTAATTAATATTGAATAAAAAAACTTTCCTCGTCATAAGGAAAGTAATTTTTACGCGAGCATGAATTAAGAACTCGTAGAAGTTCTAAGATCCTGCTATTGACTTGGATTGTCCAGCCGACGTTGCCGGAGTACAGAGATCATCTTCTGCAGGGTTACTGTTCCACCTTGTGATTGGAAAGTGCCCGGTGCAAAACCAAATCTCGTTTCCATTCCTTCTTCCGAATGTAACCCAGAAGGACATGAATCCAGGTGTTCCCAAATGAAGTCAAAATCGGCTGTAGAGGGATTAGTACGGAAGACAAGCATCTCAAATTTCATACAAGATGGATCAGTGGCCACCTCCAAGCTTTGCCCCCCCAATGCAAGCTCGACTAGTTCCTGAGGTGTTTCCCCGCAAGCTTCCGCTTCCTCTGTAAATTGCGTTTTGAAAGACACTGTTTTCTCCTTCCTGATTGTGCTTCTTCTTTATTTTTACTTAACTAACCGTGGATAGTAGCATGATAATGAGTATTTTGTCAATACAAGCTGCTGACTTTTTTTATTTTATAACACTAATAGTTTCAAATTCGTATTATTTTCCAAAAATTATAATAGACGGCAAGTCTTCAGCGACTCTTTTTGTTTACAAAAAAAGACATCTATAGAGATGTCTAAAAGCGTTTGTAATAACGCGGAATACATTTTACTCCGACAAAGTACTTAGCGTCACTGCAATCACCGAGGCGACTGCAATAGGTAGACTTGCCGGAAACGGTTCAAAAATTGCTGTAACGGTTCGAAAACGACCCGTATACATCCTTGACTCGTCGCTAGCAAGAACTACCATCTTGCTTTCCCACGAGGGATTTTTGTCGAGAAGATCCTGATACAGTGCTTCTTCTGCAATGATGACATCGAATTCCGCTGATCCGAACTGTAATGCCTGCTCAATGCAGGTGAGTTCCGCACAGCTATGCCCGTTACTGACAACCGTATTGCCGCAGTCATTCCTGAGTCGCCCATCTGCGCAAACTATCAATACACGCGCCATTCCGTCCCTCCTCGGGTAAAGTAGTGAATTTTGTCAAAAAGTTGTACAATTTGCCTACCACCTTAGCATCATAAGAAAATATGTCAAGAATTCCCCTTATCATCATCGTCGGTCCGACCGCATCGGGAAAAAGCGCGCTGGCCATAAAACTGGCGAAAAAATTCAACGGGGAAATTGTTTCGGCTGACTCGCGCCAAGTATACCGCGGGATGGATATCGGCACGGGCAAAGTAACAAAACAAGAGCGACGAATGGTTCCGCACCACCTGCTCGATATCGCTTCACCGAGAATCGGATATCCCGTTTCGCGTTTCCAAAAAGATGCAGTCCGCGCAATTGCCGACATTCATCGCCGTGAACACGTTCCCATCTTGGCAGGCGGGACGCCTTTTTGGATCGACGCAGTGGCATACCACATGACTTTGCCCCGCGTACAGCCCAACGTTTCCCTGCGCAAAAAACTCGCCCGACATTCTGCGTCGGCACTTTTTGACATGCTTACAAAACTGGATCCTGTACGCGCACGCACGATTGATCGACATAACCCGTATCGACTCATACGGGCGATTGAAATAGTGCGGTCAACTAAAAAACCTGTACCTGCGCTTTTGAAAAGTTCTCCGTACGACACTGTCTGGATAGGCATTGCCGTATCAAAGCCGGAATTGCATCGGCGCATCCATACCCGTCTGATGAAACGAATGAAACAGGGGCTGATTGCAGAGGTTAAAAATTTATTGAAATCAGGAATTTCACAAAAACGCCTTATTGCCATGGGACTTGAATATCGGTACGTCACCCTGTATCTTCAAGGCAAGCTTACGAAAAACGAATTGCTGCAACAACTTGAGACGGCAATTCGTCAATATGCAAAACGACAACTGACCTGGTGGAAACGAAATGAAAAAATTCACTGGATAACGAATATACGGCAGACGGAAAAGGTTCTACGCCATTTCATCCGGTAGGTGCAGAGCTTGCTCTGCTTGGTAATCAAAAACGTATTTGCCTCATGCAACAGCCCAGGTCAGGAGACCTGGGCTTTGTGATATACATGATGACAAAGCAAACAACCTCCCCACCTACTTCTTTTTTTCCGGAAAACACGATACACTACGCGCATATGATTGTGATCGGCCACCGCGGGGCATGCGGATACGAACCGGAAAACACACTGCGTTCATTTCAAAAAGCGCTTGATCTTGGCGTTGATATGATCGAACTCGACGTACAGGTGTGCAAAACCGGCGAACTCGTCGTGATCCACGACTCGACTGTCGATCGGACTACTGACGGCCACGGACGTATTTCAGATCTGCCGTATAAAACCATCCGGAGCCTCCACATCACACCCGATGAACACATCCCCCTCCTTTCGGAGGTTTTTGACCTGATACATAAAAAAATTCAGATTAATATTGAATTGAAGGGCGTCGGAACTGCTCGCCCGACTGCGGATATCATTCGTGCCTATGTTTCTCACAAGGGTTGGTCATGGGATCATTTTTTGGTATCCTCATTTTCCCGAAAACGACTGAAAGAATTCCATCATATTCTTCCTGAAGTCCGCATCGCACCCGTATACACAACAACATTCTTCTTTCCAATCCTCAGGGCAAAATGGATGGGCGCATACGCGATTAATCCCAACTTTCGAACGGTAACAAAACGCTTCATCACGAAAGCACACGCTTCCGGACTTAACTTATTTGTCTGGACTGTCAACGAGCCACAGGACATCAAGAACACACAGGCTTTGGATGTTGATGGAATCATTTCAAACTTTCCTGATCGCATACAACGATGACAGAATACCTGGACATCGTGAATGAAGCTGACGAAGTCATAGGCCGCGCACCGCGCGATCAGATTTACGCGGAAAAAAAACTTCATCGCATCGTGCATGTACTGTTATTTACCTCTTCAGGAAAAATAATTCTCCAAAAGCGTGCTAAGCATGTTTCCTTTTGTCCCCTGCACTGGTCAACATCTGTGGGCGGCCATGTCCGCTCAGGAGAAACATGGGAGCAGGCAGCTGTGCGCGAGGCTCAGGAGGAACTCGGCATTCAGATTGAGCCGCTCTTTGGATACACAGATATGTACACACCCGTAACCGCAATTCATAAAATCCTCACTACATTTACTGCTGTTTATGACGGCGTACTTACGCCAAATCCAAAAGAAGTGGACAGCATACGGGCTTTTTCGCTGAAAGAAGCAAAGACGCTCATACACAACGGAGAAAAAATCCATCCCGAACTCGCGTTTATTCTTACCACGCATTATCTATGAATACACTTAAAGCCATTATTGTGAATGAAAAAGATGAGATCATCGGATCAAAGAAGCGAGAAGATATAACATCGTCAGATATTTACCGCGTGTCTGCATTATGGCTTACGAACAGTAAAGGTGAAGTGTTGATGGCTCAACGAGCGCTTACCAAAAAGCATGATCCGGGCATATGGGGACCCGCCGTGGCGGGAACAGTAGAAGAAGGTGAAACATACGACTCAAACATTGCCAAAGAAACGGAAGAAGAGCTCGGCCTCACCGGAGTGACTATGACAAAAGGGGCAAAAAATTTGCGCACAGGAAATCATACCTATTTTTGCCAGTGGTACTTCGGCCACATAAACAAAAAAATAAGCGATTTAAGATTGCGCCCTGAAGAAGTGATCGCAGCCCGTTGGGTATCACCCGCACTGCTCCTTGCGGAAGCAAGAGAACATCCTGAGCGATTTACACCGAACACGCGAAAACACATTGAGCGCTTTTGTTCGTAAATCTATGAACGCATTTGTACTTATCCTGCTTCCGCTCATTGCCCATCTGGCTATTTTGTATTTCTTATCGCGTGTTATCAATCGGATCGCGTACGCTACGCTTGGCCGTGGCTGGTACCTGATCACCCAATGGCCGGGCGTCATCGTCCACGAGCTCAGTCATGCTGTCGCCTGTCTGCTGACGTTTACGCGCGTATATGAAGTAAAGCTCTTTGCGCCGTCTGATGAAACTCTCGGGTATGTCACTCATGCCGACACTAAAAATCCATTCAAACGGATTATAATCTCGACTGCTCCCCTGTTCGGCTCGACAATCGTCATTTGGCTCATCGTAAAATACCTTATGCCGGATCTGTATATCGATATGCAGTCGACGATAAGCACGCATACCGCCGCAAACATTCGCGCGTACGCGCAATACTTTATCTCACTCTTTACCAACATTGATTTTACTGATTGGCGCACGTACGTTTTCCTCTACGCGATGATCGCAATTGCCAGCCATGCTGCGCCGTCAAAGCCGGATATGAAACACGCCCTGTGGGGCATCATCGGCGTACTGCTGCTTATCGGTTTGCTTTTTGGCATTTCGAATGCAACTGACGTTGACGTACTAAAAAACGTCGGCACCTGGATACAAGGACCCGCTCAGTTTATGACCGCCTTCCTCGCGTACAGCATTATTTTTTCACTGCTTGCCCTCGTCGCACTCTTCCCGTTTGTTCTCCTCAAACGAGCGCTGCATCGGACATAACGGGCAAAAGCCTAACGATAATCCGACCACGGCTTCACGAGAAGATCTTTGGTGTCTTTGTTTTGAATTGCACGGAAAAATAAGACGGCAAGCTGGAGATTCGTAATCAACGGGACGTTGAAATCTACGGACAGACGACGGATTGTATAGTCATCGTCAATAACCTCCCTCTCGTACTGGTGGGCAAGATTGATGACCAGATCGATTTTTTTCGTTTCCAGCAGCGTGCGAATATTAGGCTCCTTTTTGGAACCCAGCTTTTCCACCCATACGGCTTTGATGCCGCGTTCGGTCAAAAATTGGTAC
>JBAZCI010000005.1:0-50260 GCA_041671025.1 Patescibacteria group bacterium
CACCGGCTGGCGTTCGAAACCTATTGCCTTCTCGGGGCATAATCTCCTGACGGAGGATCCACAGTCCGCTGCACAATGGATTGATGATGCGCTGCAAAAATAAAAAACCAGGCCTGTACACAAGATACAGGCCTGCGTCCTAATGACTACATGAATAACCGTTTACTGGTTATCATCTTGCCACGGATGACCTTCATCGCTACCCGAAGCTAAAAGCGCTCCTAGCGAAATAAAGAGTCCGAATAAAAACATGCTAGCTACTCCTTTCTGGTGGTGAAGGTGTGTGAGGAATAATCTGAGTGCGCTAAGGAAGCACGCTCAGGGTGGAAAGTGCAATGTGAGTCGCACGTCATATTAGCGTATTCTCAACATATTGTCAATGCCGGTGTATACTTAGGCATATATTATTCCTATGATAAGAAGTACGATCGATCAATACAATTGGCCCGGGTGGCCGCTGAAACAGAATCCATACGGGAAACAGTTTGATCTGCAGGCAAGAAAGCGTATGGTAGAAGGGAGCATGAAACTTCTCCCCGCGCTGAAGAAATTTCGGCAATCTCTGGGATCTGTGGTTCTTGAAGTTGGTCCGTTTTTTAATCCGTTGATTACTCCCGAACGATATCCGCGCAAAACGATCTTCTACTGGGAAAACGACTACCATGTACTTAACTGGCTGCAACACCGGCGCACTCGAAACGTTCATGCCGTCTTTTGCGATTTAAACACCATCAAGGGACAGTCGCTTTTGACGTTAAAAAACGAAACTCAGCACCATTTTAAAAAAAGTGGATCAAAAAAACGGCGATTCGATAGTGTCGTTGTTTCGCACGTATTAAATTATATTGATTACAAGCTGTTTTTGATCGTTCTCAAAGAATTTCTTAAACATAACGGTCTGCTTTTTTTGAACAATGTTCAGGATTACGGACTTCCCGCTTTCTTCTCCGAACACCGTCCGCACGGAATTCCTGAAACGACTACGATTCTCCGGCAAACAGGGTATGAAATCCTGTATCAGCGCATTATACCTTCTTCAAAAAAATCAATTCAGAAACATCCCCGTTTAATTATTGTCGCAAAAAATATTTCATGACGACCCCGCAGAATCCAAAACTTACACCCGAACAATACAACATTTGCTTCTTCAAAGGCACTGAACCGCCGGGCAGCGGCAAATGGCTGGATAACAAGGCGACCGGCATGTATGTCTGTGTTAATTGCGGACAGGAACTGTTCACATCTGCTACCAAGTTTGACTCAGACACCGGCTGGCCCTCGTTCTGGGATCCGGCAATTGGAGCGAATGTAAAAACAGAAGAAGATCGCTCGCTCGGTATGAAACGCGTGGAAGTACAATGTTCAACATGCGGAGCACATTTGGGCCACGTATTCGATGATGGGCCAAAGCCCACGGGCAAACGATACTGCATCAATTCACTTGCCTTGGATTTTGTCCCAGCTAAACCTGAATAACCGTTGCCACGTCGTTCATCGTTTCTCCATCATTGTCATTCCGACTGAAGGTCGCTGTAGGCGACCGAAATGGAGGAATCTCAATTATACGCCCTGGTACAGGACCAAGCGTAGAGATTTCTCGACTTCGGTCGCTTTCGCTCCCTCCGCTCGAAATGACAAGAAATTCACAACATTTCAGGGTTGTTAATTCAAACAAGATTTTTCCCTGTTGCACAATTTAATTTACTATATATCTGTTGACAGAAACTTCAACTGTCGATACACTCAGCTATTGAAAAAGGAGAACCCAAACAGGAGTGAACCCATGCAGGATAGTTACTACGGGACAAAAATAAAACTTATGCTCCTTCCCGCCTGCGTCTGGCTTGCCGTAATTGGCCTGGGATTGTTCATAGGTTGGAAATGTACAGTTTATTTCAACGCCTCTACATGGTACAGTCTCTGCGGAGCCGGTCTCATTTCATACCCGGCTTTGTGGGCAAGAAACTTCGTACATCTGCACTACAAAGTGCTCGACATGTACAATGAGGAGAACGCGCGATATTAACATCATCGCGTTTTTTTATTGCCCAGGACATCGTGCATTTTTCCTCTTTTTACGATATGATTACATTCATTACTCACCAATATGTCGCCTGAATCATTTGAAGATCGGCCAATTCCGGAACAACAACGAGAATACCGTCCGGCAGTCGGCCAAAGCAAAAGCATTGTCCTGCCGATTGACCGCGGCATATTGCGTTTACCCGAAGAAGCAACGAGAGAAATCGGCGGAAAATCATTTGATCAAAAAAAGGAGTTTCATGTTACCCTCATTGGCAACAAGCGGGCAAAAATACTCCGCGATCATCTTGCCGTACATCCAGAAGATGAGCAAAAAATTCGAGATATATTAGAACAAATTGTCTGGTCATATGCACTGAGCGATTCCGCCATGCATATCCAGCAGGACAAGATGGTTTCCCGACAATTGAGCAGAGCTGAAAAAAAGGCGCCCGATACCATTGAAGAGACGGTGCACCGCGAATCCGTTATTCAGCGCGCTGATATCCCGGGCCTGGCCGTTCTCTACCAGCGTATGCGCGACGAACTCGGCATTGATCTTGGCGATCCGCCGCCCGCACATGTGACCCTGTATACCCATAACGACAAATCCGGTATCGGCATTGACTCCGAACAAGACCTCGAGAGCATGAACCCGCAGCCTGTCGACATCCCGCGTATATCTGAAGAGAGCTAATATGTACACTACGCAAAGCATCCTTACCACGCTTAAGGCACACGCGAATAAAAGAAATGTCGCCGGCATGGCACGATTCGGTATTAATCCGCACAATACGCTTGGCATAAGCGTTCCATTTCTGAGAACATTGGCAAAAAAGATCGGCAAGAACCATACGCTCGCTGGACAGCTCTGGTCGACAAGTATTCACGAAGCGAGACTGCTCGCCATATTTATTGAAGAACCGATAAAAGTTACCGCGAGCCAAATGAACCGCTGGGTCAATACATTCGACAGCTGGGATATTTGTGACCAGGCCTGCTTAAATATATTCGACAAAACACCCTTCGCATATGCAAAAGCGCATGAGTGGGTAAAATCGGAAAAGGAATTTGTCAGACGTGCCGGATTCGCGATCATGGCAGTGATGGCCGTACATGACAAAACAGCGCCTGACAAAGCGTTTTTGAATTTTCTGCCGCTTATAAAAAAATATGCAACAGACGAACGGAATTTTGTAAAAAAAGCGACTAACTGGGCGCTGAGACAGATCGGCAAACGCAACCGTAATTTACAGAAGCGGTCAATCACACTTTCTAAAACACTTGAGAAATCGACATCTCCTTCAGCGCGTTGGATCGCAAAAGATGCGCTTCGCGAATTAACCAGTAAAAAAATAAACGATTAACCTTATGGGACTTACGGCATTTCTTCTTGAGTTTTTTGTCAAAATAATTGAAAACCTCGGATACACCGGCGTCTTTGCGCTGATGACGTTTGAAAGTATGATTCTTCCTGTCCCGAGCGAGGCGGTGATGCCGTTTGCCGGTTTCTTGTGGCACGAGGGTGCTATGTCATTCTGGCCCATTATTATCTTCAGCACTCTGGGAAGCATCCTTGGATCGTTTATATCGTATGCAATTGGCAAGTACGGCGGCCGACCGTTTGTGCTCCGATTCGGCAAATACCTCCTCCTGAATGAACATCACCTTGAAAGCACAGAACGCTTTTTTCAGAGATTCGGCGAAAAGGCGATTTTCTTCAGTCGGTTTATCCCGGTTGTCCGTCATTTTATTTCTATACCTGCGGGCGTGGGCAATATGCGGGTTGGAAAATTTACCGTTTACACCGTCATTGGCGCGGGAATGTGGAATGCATGTCTTGCCTACATTGGATTTAAACTCGGTGAAGAGTGGGAACGCGTGCGTTCATACGGAGAAGTCATCGATATTATTCTTGTCGTTCTCATAGTCGCCGCACTTGCGTATTTCATTACCAAACGGGTAAAAGAGATTCGGGGAAGAAAAGTTCCGACTCAATAAAAAAATCGTCTACATTTCTGCAGACGATTGTCTAAAAAGACGAAAGATCATGTCCGATTGAAACTACTTGGCTAACAGCCGAGCAGCTTCTTTTTGGGCATATGCATTGCCCCACACTGCCACGACATCGCCGTTCATGTCACGCGTATTCATCAGAATCGCATGACATGCGTTACCCGAGCACGGATAGGCATCAAATTGACGTCCGCGGCGTTCATTGCCCAGATTCCAGTGCCAGCATTCCGACACATAGTAAGTCGCGTTAACGAGACTCATAATATGGAAAAAGAGGCGCCGCTCATCACGAATTTGGTTGAAATCATCCCGGCTCACTTCGGTAATCCCGAATTGTGCCGCGAACTCCTTGAGTACCGGATCAGTCTGAACCGCTCGCTGATAGAGTTCGAGATTTTCTTTGTGCTCAAAGTACGTCAGGGCTGAGGCCGCCCCGACAAAGTCGAACGGGACACCCAGAAAAGTCGGCCGACCGATTGTAGTGTCGATTAGTATCGCATCGACAGCCCCACCGCCGCCGTGCGCTGTGTTCGATGTATCATCGAGCGGGAACGTGTTGAGATTGAGACCACGCCTAAAAGTAATGAAAAGCAAGGCAAGCTCATCGACGCTTTTGGAAAGCGCTTCGGCAACTTTGCCCAAGATTTCTCCGAACTTCTCCTTCACAGCTTCAATCTCATCGGCAAGCTGATCTGTCCGCGCCAGCGCCGCATATGCACCAATATCATCCGCCTGTATCCCAATACGGATACAATCGGGCACCGTCAAATCAGTAAGCGGTAGATTTCCAATGATGCCCAGGAAGATATACTCCCACAGGCGCCGTTGCACTTCAGCCGAACGGAAACCGTCCAGCACAAGTAAACGCCGACCATAAGATTTCAGAATTGCGTCCGCCACCACTAATCCACGATTGACCGGCTCGCGCACCAGAACAGTGTTCGGCGCGCCTAAACCTTCGGGATATTGGACGCAGACGCAGGGAGACGCCCCCTCAGCATAGACCACGTGGCTCAATATGGCTGAACTCAACTGTACGAGAGGATCAGGATTCGTGGCATCCTCTTGGCACACACGTACGTCCCGATATCCTTCGTCATCCCCCGCGGGCTTGCCTGTCCATAGCAGAGTGACTTCCGGTATCGGAACATCGCGGTAATCTTTCTTCAACTTTCTCTCCTTTGAAAAAGTTAACGGTTAGGTAGTATGTATTTGGTTTTGTCAAAGTTCACAGCACACGATATGTGCCGGTGTCATATAAAAAAATGTAATGACAGCCAATGATCATACATCAATATGGCCGTTATGTCAATACCCGCGCTGAATAAAAATCTATTTACTTTTCATCCCTTTTGTGGTACAGTAGGAACAATCTTCAATCAAAAATAAATTTTAATATGGCGAAAAAGAAGATACGCAAAGTAGTGATACCCGCCGCTGGTTATGGGACGCGGTTTTTGCCTGCAACAAAAGCGCAACCTAAAGAAATGCTCCCAATCGTCGACAAGCCGATTATCCAGTACGTCGTCGAGGAAGCAGTTGCCTCGGGCATTGAAGACATCATTATCGTTACGGGCTGGCAAAAACGGTCGATCGAAGACCATTTTGATTACCCGTTTGAACTGGAAAAGCGACTGGAGCAGGCCGGAAAAATTAAAGAACTTGAAGAAGTGCGCCGTATCGCTGAAATGGCGAATTTTATTTATGTGCGTCAAAAAGGACCCTACGGAAATGGGACTCCCGTCCTCTGCACCAAGCATGTCGTCGGTGATGAGCCGTTCGCTGTACTCTGGGGGGATGAATTTATCGCGTCAGAACCGCCCCGGCTCAAACAGATGCTTGATGCGTATGATGAATACGGCGGTTCAATCGTCAGCGCCATACGGATCAATAATCGCCGCGAACTTTCTAAATACGGCATTGCGGATGCAAAGTTGGTTAAAAACAATGTGCACCTGCTCAAAAAAATTGTTGAAAAACCTGAGCCGGAAAAGGCGCCTTCAAATCTTGCCGCGCACGGAGGATATATTTTTTCTCCGGAAATTTTCAATATTTTGGCAAAAACAAAGCCGGGACGAGACAAAGAGATATGGCTGGTAGACGCCATTAATACCCTGATCAAGCACGAAGCCGTCCATGCCGTTGAAATAAAGAATGCGCGATATTATGACACGGGCAATAAACTGGAGTACCTCAAAGCAAATATTGAATTTGCACTCCGTCGGCAGGGACTCGGACAAGATTTAAAAAATTACCTGCGTAAACTCGTTCGTACACTATGAAACGCGGACTCATTCTCATCATTGCACTGGGCGTGCTCATCATCCTTGTTCTCGTCGGACTTTATACACTCGGGGGACGTAAACCGGCCAATGTCACTGCGGTGAAACTGGAATGGTGGGGCGTGTTTGATGAAGCCTCCTCATATCAATCAGTTCTGGCGGCCTACAAAACTCAGCATCCTTACGTTACCATTACCTACAAAAAATTCCGCATGGAAGAATACGAGGATGCGTTGATTCAGGCGTGGGCGCGCGGGAGCGGGCCGGACATTTATGCTCTTCCAAATTCATGGCTCCACCGTTTTGAGGCAAATGGATTTATCACTCCTATGCCCGTGAGTACCCGCATGGCATATTATGTTCGATCAAAGCCGCTGGGTATCCGGGAAGAGATAAAAGTGGAATACAAAACAGTGCCGGCAATTACCCTCACTGATATTTCCAACCAGTACGTTAGCGTCGTCAAGGACGATGTCTACTTTAAAGGAAAAATTCACGGCCTCCCGCAGTCGATGGATTCACTGGCATTATTTTATAACAAAGACCTGCTTAATTTTGCACTTATTACCCAGCCGCCGATTACGTGGGAGGAATTTATTGATGAAGTGCCGAAACTCACCCTCCTCGATGCCACCGGAAAAATTACTCAGGCAGGAACGGCCTTGGGAACGTACACGAATATTCCCCGCGCATTTGATATTATTTCTGTCCTCATGATGCAAAACGGAACGACGATGGCCACAGAAGCCGGGAAGGTGCTCTTCCACCAAACAAGCGGCGTAGGCGAAGCCGCATATCAGCCCGGTGGCGAAGCACTACGTTTTTATACGGATTTTGCATCACCAACCAAACAGGTATACAGCTGGGATGCTACACAATCTGACGCATTAGAGGCATTTATTGCAGGAAAAGTTGCTTTTTTCTTCGGATATTCATACCAGCGCGATATCATCTCTTCACGCGCTTCACGGCTGAACTGGTCGGTGAGCACGCTCCCCCAGGTAGACTCGGTGAAACCAACGCACTACGCTAACTACTGGGTACAAACTGTGGCCAAGCGTTCAACTCATGCGAATGAAGCCTGGAATTTCATCCAGTTCCTGTCTCATCCCACGGTCGTTACCAGCTATTTGCAAAGTTCCGGACGTACATCAGCGTTAGTCGCGCTCATTAACGAAGATCTGCAAAATCGTGATCCGCTGATCAATGTGTTCGCCCAACAGGCATTAACTGCAAAAAGCTGGTACCGCGGAAAAAACCCGCTCGCAGCTGAAGAAGCATTCGGGGACATGGTTACTGCTATTCTTGGGGGTACCCTGATCACGGACAGCATTAAGGACGCTTCAAGTAAGGTGGAGCAGACCTACTAGCATGAAACTCTCACGGCCAATTCTGGTATTTTCTTTCGTCATCGCACTTATTGCAGGTACTCTCCCTGTTACCGTTCATGCGGCAAATCCGCCTGCCGATGAGGCATGCGTTAGCGCAGCTAAAGGGAAAGCTGCCACTCCGCCAACATTATATTTTCTTCCGTTTTGTGACCAGACTCCGATATTCACAACTTCCGACGGAGCGACTTTTGATAAATACTGTCGCCCGGTCCGTTCGTGCCAGGCTGACGACTTCGTACAGCTGTTTGCGAATCTCTCATCCAAAGCATTGATCGGTCTGCCCATACTTGCCCTGCTCTTTTTCATCTGGGCGGGATTTAACCTTATCATGTCAGGCGGAAATCCGGAAAAGGTAAATTCTGCAAAAAAAATGATGGTCGGAGTACTTCTTGGATGTATTATCATCCTCGTACTCGCATGGATGTGGACGACGTTTGTCGTCGTAGTTCTTACTGGTGATACTGAAAAGCCGGGATCAATTGATGGAAGACCATGGTGGGGTACCGGTAGTACTGATCAGGAAGCACTGCCCACTAAAGGGTGCTGCACGACACTGCTTGGATGTATCAGTAATATTACCGAAGCGGAATGCGACGAAATTGAAGCGAGCGGCCTATATACCGTTCATGGCTTCTCAAATACGGATTTCACCGAAGGAACCGCATGTTCAACTCTCCCCTTGTGCGCAAACTTAAAAGAAGGGTGTTGCGTACCCAATCAAACGACAAGTACGGATTGCCAGCCTCCTGACCCGGTGCGCGGCTGTACGGTGTTTACTGAATTGAACGTACCGACTCATTATCTACAGCCCAATGCACCATGCACAAGCATTGCGCAGTGCACAAGCGCAACCATCATTCCTTAACTTTCATTATTTATAAAACATATGAAGCGAGCGCTTTTTATCTTCCTTCTCATTCTTACGCTGAGTCTCCCGCTTTTTTCATACGCGCAGGACGTAACACTTCCCAATCCCTTGGGCAGTGATTTCTCAGATAAAGATCTTATCACCGTACTCGTACAATCGCTCAAGATTGTACTTGGGGCTGTGGATATCTTTGCGCTCTTTATGTTTATTATCGGAGGATTTGAACTCCTCATGTCCGGAGGAAGTCCGACATTGGTAAAAAAGGGGAAAGACACGATATTATGGGCTACACTTGGCATTCTGACCATAACCTTTAGTTACTCAATCCTGAAGTTTATCTTTGAAAGCTTAAACACGGTTACGTAAAATATCCGTTTTTTAGGCCTTTTGTAGAAAAAATTCTTGACTTTTTTAGGTAAAAATGCTTATATATAAGAAGAATAGACATGAATCAACGAAAGGGGGTGGACATATGAAAAAAATTACATCAATCGTTCTCGCGCTCGCAGCGTTCTCGCTTCCTCTCGTCGCTTCTGCCGAACTGATCGACGACACTTTTGGCTCAACTTTCGGCCTTGGAACTTCTGACCTTGAAACTACAGTTGTTAGAATTATCCAATGGGTACTTGGATTATTGGGACTTATCGCGGTCATTATGATCCTCATCGGTGGATTTCAATGGATGACGGCCGGCGGTAATGAAGAAAAAGTTGCCAGTGCTAAAAAGATTATCTCAGCCGCAGTTATCGGCTTGATCGTCGTATTGCTCGCATGGGCAATCGTCATCTTCGTCGTAAATACTACGGGTAACGTAACAGGAGTAGAAGGCTAAAGTACGTATCGTTACTATTCAACTCCCCGCCTCGTATGAGGCGGGGAGTTTGTTGTTAACATAACATTTCAGGTACAATGGAGGAGAGATGAACTCACAAGAATCACCGCGTCAACAGCATGCCATACCCTGGATCGTTTTGGGAACAATACTTGTGTATGCGGTCATTTTTTGTACGCTCAGTGCAGTGAAGTTGAATTTGCATCTCTACAACGCGCTCGATCTCGGCATCTACAATCAGGTGTTTTGGAACAGTGTCCACGGTAATCTTTTCGGCATGACCATACATCCCCAGAATTATTTTGGAGATCATTTTGAGCCGTTTATTTTTTTCCTCCTGCCGGTCTACGGGCTTTTTCAGCATCCGCTGACGCTCCTTATTCTTCAGACTCTGGCGCTTGCAAGCGGAGCCTGGCCGCTCTACCGCATTGCCCGGCGTTCGATCGGCGTCCGATATGCAGCTCTCATCGCGATTCTGTATCTCGCCAATCCATTCATACAGAATGCGAATGCATTTGAATTTCACATGCTTCCGTTTGCCGTTCCGCTGATTCTGTGGATGATTGACGCGTATATGCAAAAACGGTACAGGACATTCCTGCTGCTGATGATTATCAGTCTTTTGGTCCGAGAGGATGTTTCACTGGTTGTTATCGGCATGGGACTTCTTGCGCTCGTTGAGCGACGCACAAAATCATGGTCTCTCGTTCCGATAATTGCCGGATTGGTCTGGCTTGGCGGTTCGCTCCTTTTTATTTCTTCAATGAATCCTGACGGCGTGTATAAATTTTTTTCATACTACACGCCCGGCTCATCGGAATCATCCGTCCTCCAGTCATTTGCATCCCTTTTCCCAAAGTTTATTTCACTGGGTAATCTCGCATTGCTTTTTGCACTGTTACTTCCGTTTCTCGGTATCCCCCTGCGCGCACCGCGGATGCTTATTCCGGGCATCCTCGTTGCCGGTGAACTTTTTTTAACAGGATTTACTGAACTGATCCTTAAAACGCATTACAGCGTACTGCTCTTACCCGTACTTTTTGTCGCAACCATAGAAGGGGTGCGCTCGCTACAGGAGCGTCCGCCCGCATTTGCAAAATTTCTTCCGCACCGAAATGCATTCCTGTTCGGTATGCTGGGGATGACATCGCTATACGGTATCCTCACCTTTAGCCCGCTCCCGGAACTGGTTCATACACTATTGACCTACCCACAGCGAGCAGAAGTCGCCGCAGGACTAGATAATGCGCTCCAACAGACCATGCCGGCAGACAAGATTGCCTCCGGTTTCTCTCTCCTTCCTGACGTCTCGGGAAGATCAAATGTCTATTCTCTCCACTATGCTTATACAGGAACACGGCAGTACTCCGACCAGCCGTATGTGATCCCGCAGGATACTAACGTTCTTCTGGTTGACCTCGATGATTTTATTATCTACCACCTCCAATCATTTAACATTACTCCCTATGCACGGGCGCGGGATACCGGAGCTGGACGTATACGGGCACTGATTACTGATGGCGGATATACGCCTGTAGCGGTTCATAATAACAGCATCGTATACCGACAACACGCCAGTTCACAATCTATTACCACTCCTCTCGTCGAGACGTCTGCATCACTCCCCGCAGATTTCACGCCGATACATATTGTAGTATCACCTGAGCTTACCGTTGTGGGAGGCAAGCCGGTCGAGACACAAGACGCCGGAATTTACGGCGTGCGAATAGCCTGGAAGGTTGATTCCGAAATTCGCACATCATATCAATTCCTCTTCCGTATTCGTGATGCCGCTAAGCACATCCAATACGAAAAAATGTTTCCTATGGGAAACGGCATATTTCCAACAACGGAATGGCGGATGGGTACGGTTGTGACAACTACACACTGGCTGAGCGTACCAAACGGCATAGCCGGCTATACCGCAGAGATTCAAGTGATCGATATCAAAGGGTACATGACACTCGACGGATTACGCACCGCCGTTCCCCTCATTACCTCTCAACGCGAAATCGGTCCGGCTGTTCCTTTAGATATATTCTGATCTGCCGGAGAATGTCGGGATACATAAAAAAGTATTCCTGACATGACGAGCCCCTCGATGATCACACCGAGGTGACTTAGATTAAACGAACGGGCAAAAAACCATACAGTTGCCAAGCATAACGTGCCGCATATCAGCGCCCGAAAAAGTGAATTTCTTTTTTTCATCCAAACCAGACACACGCCGACGACCACCAACACACAGAGAATCTGCGGAATACGCACATCAAGAGGGCTCCAGACTGTAGGGACGACTCCCCAGCGATACAGCAACCCGGTAATCCCGAGACCGTTTATTGGCGATAGAACAGATGCGGATGAAAAAAACTCGAACGTATCCTGCCAAAAATCCCCGAATCCCCAGAGCATGAAGGGCAGTATGCACACTGCCGGAATAACAATGACGGGCCAAACCCAACCCAGAACGTTTTTGATATCCTGCCGTGAAAAGCGAAATCCATCCTCAATGAGCTGATACCAGATGAAAAACAGAGTAAACGGCAATACGCTTTGCTTTACCGCACACCCGATGCCCAATAAGATCGCGGCGGTTATTTTTCGTTTTCGGTGCAAGGCTAACGCACTTACCGCAAGCACTGCGTACATGACGATATCATTATGCCCGATGATAAAATAATAGAAAAAAAGAGGCTGAAGGAATGCCACAGTGAGAACAAGCGGAATCCACTGCCTCCGGGAATGATAGAGACGTGCCAATGACCATATCAGCATACCCAGCAAAATGAGATGAAGCATACGCTGATCGTACCATCCGTTCACTGCATCAACGGCCGCAAAAAATGGCAAGCCAACGATGAACATCCCGGGAAAGTACACATAATGATCAAGCGCGGGGTTGTCATGTCCGTCCGGCTGCCACAACCAGTCCACAAGCGGTGTCGAACGAAAATCAACAGCATACGGATTACGACCATCGAGCAAGGCGCGCATCGCCTCTTCCGTCTGTAAAGTGCTGTCGTGCACCCACAGATGCGGCCCGTCCTGGTGTCGCAATACAATAAAAAACACCGTAGTGAAGCCGATGGTGCACACAATAAGGGCTACACTGATCCATGCCGCGACAGACGGATGCTTCGTCTGGTATATGGCGAAGAGGACAAGTAGAAAAAGCACGACAACCCCGATACTCCCTCGCAACATTGCTGACTGTAACGGTGCAGTCAGCAAAAATAACACCGCCCCAATTGCTACAATTATTTTCGTAAGCCACTTGTTCATTGTTTCACGCGAAAAATAGTGCACTCTCCTTCATGAAAAACTTCTTCAAGATACTGGACTGAGGGTAATCGACTACCGATTTGACGTTCAAACGGCGAATACAGGATATACGTAATTCCGTGATCGCGAAAAAACTGCCTCTGTGACGACTCATCCATATTGCCAAAAAATCTATTGATCTGGTCGAATTTTTCCTGAGCATGAAGTGTCTGTACGCCGTGACCACCGTAGACTGTTCTCCCCGTAAACGCCGGAATAACATTCCCCGTATACCACGATGACAGGAGAACATCTGTTTCCGATGCATTATTTTTATACCACGACATCATAGTAACCATATCGTTTGGGATATACGCGAGAGGCACAGAAGCCGCATACGCAGTAACAGAGTATGCCCATGTCGTTAGAGACACGCTGAATACACCTATAGCAAAAACGACAATCAGCGCATGTGATGCAACGGTCCCATACGCTCTGCGTAATACAGGTAAAGCTGCAAGTAGTCCTTCGGCGGCAAGTATCGAGAGGCCAATGCTCAGTGCACCACTCATCCGCATTCTAAAAAACCATGGAACCGCCATGAGGATAAGCGGAGCGATACTCCATGAACATAATAACGGAAACCACAAATGCGACATTCTGTACCAACGTACCAAACCGATACCTGCAAATAGATAGAGAGGCGCAAACGCAATACCTATCTGCCAGGGCATCCATGTATGCATATGCACATTACTCTGCTCAAGCCAAAGCGGTCCGATTGGAGATGTTGAAAAAAACCACCAGTGATACCCAATCGCCGGCAACGAGCACATGATAAGAATAAACATGGGTGTCAAAAATCGCTTCATGTTGCTCATCCGCGTTATACCGCTAATCACCCATACAAGAATATATATCCCAAACACGGACGATATGTGATATGGATGAAATAGGAAAAGCAAGAAGGCGCATCCGCCCGCAAACAGCGCATATGATTTTTTACCCGTCTGAATACTTTTCCACACGAAAAGGAAAATAGAAATTATACCGATCATGGAAAGAATAAGATGCGGGGAGAAAAGCAGTGCATGAAATGCCGAACCGTCAGTAGATTTTGCATATCCGACTACTCCTCCGGCAAAAACAGCGAGCACCATCGCCAAACGCCGCAGTCTGCCGTCCGTATAGACCATCCATATCAATCGAGCAAGTACATATATAAAAAGCGGGATGAACGCGAGGCGTGCAAGATGAAACATAATCGGAACGGAAACATGCGCTACTCGGGATGCTGTGCCTAATACATACCATACAGGATTGCATATGTCCGCATCGTGTGACTCACTTGTGTACAGGTTTTTAAAGCACAAATGTCCCTGCCGCGCCTGCTCCATTTGCGAAAAATACACCGCATAATCGCCCGTATTTTGAAGGTGTCGTCCGCTATACACCATGCTTTCAGGCGTCCGAACAATGGCATATACAGTTGGAAATGCAGCGATACAGATGGTGAGTACGGTGAGCGCGAGCAGAAATCGAAGCTCACTCCGGGAAAATGTCCTCATGGTTGCGCCAAAGTCACTTGATATACCTGCACCGAAGACGAAGAAAATACTTCGGTAAGAAAAGGCAGTATAGTGAAATCGATCATATTCCCATAGGCGCGCTCCTTTGTGCCTACATAGATGTACCCAATACGGTTGAATTCTAAAAATTCCTGCATCGTAAAGAGACTCCAGGCCCCGGTGTAAAAAGCGCTCACCTCGCGTGCTTTTCTGGGCAAATCAATCGTTTGCGGTCCGTGGCCGATGTACGCGCGGCGGAGTGTATAGGAGGGGATAAAATTCCCAAAATAGTGACTCGTTAGAACAACGCTGTGTATTGGCGTTTGCTCATGCAACCACGCAAGCGCATGCTGTTCGTCAGCGGACAATTCATACGGCAGTCCCTCCATGTGCTTGTACAAATAGATATCCTGACCCACCATTTGAATATTTGTCATGGGTAAAAAAACCGCACAGCTGATGATTAGAATAGTCCGTAGTGCATGTCCGTAGCGTTTCGCAAAGGTTCCTTGCCAAATATGGAAAAAACCGATTGTCGCGAGAATGCCAAGCGGGATATACAGACCCTCTATCATCCTCCGCTGGAAATCAACGGGAACATATACCAATACCGCCGACATTATGAGCCACACAATGGCAAAACGAGTGGATTCATTTTTAAACAGCCCGGGTCGCAAAGCATATATTGCGAAGATGCCTAGAGGCAAAAATGCCACAACATACATCACCGGCGAAGGCGATGGCAGTATGTTCCCCGCTGTCCACTGCGCAATGACCGCATCAAGATGTCTGATGATAAAAAGATACGCAACCGCCGGTATGAGTAAAATGCCAAACAATATATACATGCGAATCCAACTCCACAGTATTCGCCGTTCAATAATGGAGGAGACGAGTACGTACATACCGAGCACGACGACAACCGTCGGTGCATGAAATGGGTGCGCCCACACAAGTATGCACCCGGCAATACCCGCGCATGCTGCGTACGACATGCGCTGATGAGTAAACGCGAGCCGCATAAGAAAAAAAACGGTTACAAGCAATATCAATGAAAAAATCAAATGCGGCGAATGATACAGCGTGAGAAACGGGATGCTTTCAGGGACCCAAATATCCACGGGACGATGTTCCGGCTGTGTGACAGAATAAAACAGTGGAGCAAAGAAAGCCCCCAATCCTGAAGTAAACACAATAAACAGCAGGCCGGCTTTTCGCATCCGTTTGGATGTAAAAAATGTCGCAAGAACCATGTACATGAGAACAATGAATGCTGCGGCAAGCACACTCCGTGCAATATGGAATACCGCCAACGCGGAAAGGCCCGTCCATCGCGCCGACAGGCCGAGCATCGTCCACAAAGGATTTACGTACAGTGGCCGCTGCGCCTCTGACGTGTACAGATTAATGAACGGGTTTGTATTTTCCGCAATAGCCTGTATGGTGGCAAGATACGTATTCGTATCCCCGGGCGTCAGATAATGAAGACCGGTATATGTCGCTCCTTCAGAAACATGAAATGCGCCGTACACATAAGGAATGGCGGTAATCATAATAATGACGACAGCAACGATTGCTATGAACCGCCATTCATTTTTTTGAATAGATGAATATATTTCGCGTATGCTCATAGTGAGGTCGTAAGCGACCGCGCCGGACAATCATACACCGTAACTTCGGAAGTCAGTACGGATGCAGTGCAGGATGACAGCTTTTCTTCATGAGGCGGTGCGAGACAATCTCTGCGGTACAGATAAAACCAGCCGCACGGACCCTGATCATCATGTATGAAGAAAATCATACGCCCCGGATATGTATCAAAATATGATTTACGGACTGGCCATACGAGCTGTACATCCCGCTCAGGAGCATAGACCCAGAAGGAAAAATGTTGGAAGGTAACAAATACAGGAATATCTTCACCTGCCGCATGATTTTCGAGATACGCAAGTGCAGGACGCACCCACAGTGCCGAACCCACCAATGGATGTCCTCCAATGCCAATTTGTGTAAAATACCCGATTACCAAGATTGTCGCCGTGACAAAAACGGTCTGAAGTGACGTTTTTCTCCACAGTGCTATTACACTGCCCGTAATTAATAGTGCAAACAGCGGTAATAACGATGAATACAGCCGAGCGTTGTGAGATTCGCCGGGCACAATATTGCCCGTCACTATTACGGTCAATATAACGCAGATATATACAAGATATGTGCCCCAGGGATACTCTTTAACCCGAGTAAAAGTCCACAGTACAAACCCGATAAAGGGCATACAGATGAGTATGAGCACATTCCAAATTATTTTTGCGGCTATGGACAACGCAAATCCTTCTGAAAACATTGTCCACGCTTTTGTTATGAAAATCCATGGAAAAGTACACGCCGCGATAAGAAGTAATGAGAACGCCCAGCTTTTTGCATGCTGTGCTCGCCCCGTTTGACGAAAATAGAGAAGCACTCCTATGTACATGAGGGCGCCGACAATACAATAGACAATATGTGTATAAAAAAGCAGAATGACTATCAGCGCTGTACCGATATGACCCTTATTATGCTCCCCTTTTAGCATTCGCAGTAATAGATACAAAAAAAGGAGAAAAACAAAAGAAGTCATCGCAAAATAACGCGCCTGATGTTCAAAAAAAATAGCAAAATAATTAAATGCGTGGAACGCCGACGCGCCTAGCCCAAAACGCACCCCTCCCATGAGATTTCCGATGGCAAAGAGCACAATGATCGTTCCTAACGAGATCGCCACAAACGGCAGTCGGGTTAATGCAACATTATTTTCCCATAATGGGCGAAGTGCCGCCAACAGATATACAGGAGCCCAGCCTTTATGCCGCTCGATCTCGGAAACCAGGTAATTCGTCGACTTAAAAGCGAACTCCGGATCATCAGAAGGTGCGTAGCTGGCATTTTCATATAAGGGACGATTTTGAAAATGCCCATTCGGATAGCCGCGCTCCTCAATCTGCAGTGCATACACAACCGTCTCAGCCTCATCTTGCCATAGCGGCGTCAATCCTACCCAAGCTAAACGCAGGCAAAAGCCGGAAAGCACAATGCATACAAAAATAAACACCCACGCATACCGTACGCTACTTCCTTGATGATAATCTGTATGTGCCATGGCATTCTTATAATGCGCGCTGAGCTACAATCTCGGGTGCAGTACAGGTGAATACATACGTGTGCGGGTAAATGCGTTCGTTACGACACGAGGATACACGGTCATAATAATTCAAACCATTTTCGCTCTGTATATGATCTAAAATTTCTTCACTATAAAAACGCTTCATGTACAAAAATTCAGCATGATAAATGAAATAGAACGTTCCAGGATAGGTATCAATGTACTCCTTTCGAAGCGGCCACACAAGATCTACATTATAGGGAGAGTACAGCTGAAACGGCATTTGCTGATCTGTAACGAGAACCAGAGTGTCCGGTTTAACATCGTGTTGTTCTAAAAAATGTATACCTGCTACTACCCAGTCCGGCTGGTAAATACCCAAATCGCCGAGGCCAAATTGATATACCATACCAAAAACCCAAATCAGTAGTATGACGCTAGTTGTAGCTAATGCCATCGCCCTCAGTTTGTGAACACGATATACACTTGGGACGTGCACGCAAACTGCACTCAATAATAAAGCTCCCACAGGCATAAAGTCAATAAAAAGACGGAAGCTTAAAGATTCAGGCGGAATCGCAATAATTTTGACGACAAGACTAATCAAGAAGAATAACACGAGGAATGGGGTAGGATGAAAAGTGCGTAAAGAATAGCCAAAATACGAAAAAATTCGCACCCCTATCCATCCGCAGATGATGAGCAGAAAAACAAGCGCAAATTTATATAGACGCTCTGATCCGCCCTCGTACAATCCGAAGGTGTTCCAAAATTTCACCAGCACCAGCCACGTTCCCCCGACCACGATCGGTAGCAACAGTGTTATACACATTTTTTTGCTCCGCGAGGAAGAAAACATTCTGAAAAATATATGGGCGAAAAAAAAGAACACACCCGCTACTATTCCCCCAATTGAATGGGTAAAAAAAAGTGCTGTTATGGCACATGCGCTAAACAGATAATTGCGCCAACTCGGATGACGAAGTGTTCGAAAAAAAATAAAAAGACATACAAGCGAAAAAAGGATAAGCAGTGAATAATACCGCGCCTGATATTCAAAAACAAAAGCATAATAATTAAATGCATGAAATACGACGGCGATAAGTCCCGTTCGTCTGCCGTAGAGTTCTGATCCGAACCAATACAGCACCAGTGCCGTGGCAACAAATACAATCATAAATGGCGCGCGCGCGCTAAATGTGTTAAAACCGAAAATTTTTAGAAAAGCAGCCTGATAATAATACGGCAACCAGCCTTTATTTCTCTCAAGCGTCCCGCCATAATAATTAGTCGATTCATACGCGTACTTCGGATCCTGCGAAGGTATGAAACTTGCATTTTCATATAATGGCTTGCCCTCAAATGTCCCATGCGGAAAACCGACATCCAATACCTGCAGAGCGTTAATAGTTGTTTCTGCCTCATCATTCCATAATACGACATTACTCCCCATGGCTACACGTATCGACAAGCCGCCGGCAATTGTTACGATAAGCAAAAATCCATAGAGGAGCCCAACATTGAGACGGGATGATATGTGCTGTGTTTTGTTCTCAACCAATACTTCCGACATACGGGTAAAAAAAGTAAGACATTCGTGAATGCTCAAATTTAGACTCAGAGCTCAAATTGCTTGCTTGTCCGGACTTTTAATCGGTGTGCAATATAACGCAGTAACACCGCGAGAATATCGGCTCCATACTGCACCCCTTTCCAAAATCCCACCGTCGACGCGTCCTTGAAATACTTCGTGGGAATCGGAATTTCAACAATGCGAAATTTGTGTATTTTTAATTGAACGATAATTTCCGTATCAAACACAAAGTTGTCCGAATTTTCTTCCAGGGGGAGTTTTTCCAACACATCACGGCTGTAGGCCCGAAATCCGGAGTGATACTCGCTTAAGCGCGTTCCAATAATACTATTTGCAATAAACGTCAGCGCTTTGTTCGCAATAAATTTCCATTCGGGCATCCCACCTTTTCGCGCGTCCCCGGCATGTAGCATGCGCGATCCAAAAACAGCGTCTGCTCGATCTTCGAGAATCGGTCGTACCATCTGCGGCACAAGCGTCGGATCATACTGGTGATCGGGGTGAATCATGATTGCAATATCGGCTCCTGACGCAAGCGCCTCACGGTAGCATGTTTTTTGATTCCCGCCGTACCCCCGGTTACGCGGATGTACAATCGTACGTAAACCAAGAGAGCGAGACACCGCGGCAGTCTGGTCTTTACTTGCGTCATCGACAAGAATAATTTCATCAACCCATTCCTTCGGGATATCGTCCACTGTCTGACGAAGTGTTTTTTCAGCATTATACGCCGGCAGAACCGCAATGATTTTTTTTCCGTGGATCATACGATGCGTTTAATGGATTCGGGGGCCAGTTGTGAAAGCGGACGTTCTACCGTACTGCCCAGCAGACGATTCAATAACAGCCCGTACAAGAGCGTCCGCGCAAGCGCCATGCCCGCATACAATGTCGATTCCCACCCGAACGCGTCATATATCAGAGGAAATGAAAAATAATGGACAAGGTCAAGGGCGATAATCAATAGCACATCAGACCACGAGCGGGCGGCAAGCAGCGCCAATGGTACGAGCCACAGGATATATTGTGGTGAATAGAATTTTGCAAACAATAAAAAGCATAAAAGCATGATAACCATCCATCGAATCACATCAAATGGTGTGTGCAATTTTTCTCTCATCCACGAAGGATACAGAGTAATAAAAATCGGTAACGTTATTTGCAGTCCGACAAGCGCAAATGCACTGACCTGCATAAGCGGCAGTGCAATTGAATCAGAAAGAATACGAAATATCTCAGCAAAGTACGGTACAAGCACATTTCCAAATTCAATGCCCCTGCTCGCCTGGAAGGCAAAGGGAAAGAGACTTTCTAAACCGAAAACTGCGAACAGGACAGCTAAAGGTATGACTACGGCACCCGCGCACACCAGAATAATCTTCCATGTGTGCCGCGGTCCCAGATCAACGGATCTGCGCTTCTGCCACCACACGATATATACGGGTATAAAAATGATGCTGTACCATTTCACAAAAAACCCGGCAATTAACAGTCCGATCGCCAGCCGAAACCGTTCATGAAGCAGTGCTACGAGGCTTGCTTGAACAATAACAACCATCAATATATCAAACCGGTTAAATGCAAAGTACAGTGATGCGGGAAGGCACAGGAGAAAAAGCAGCCACGGCGACTTGCGCAGTACGTATAATAGCCATGCGGTTAATACAACAAGAAGGCATAGCAAGAATGCATTAAACGAGAGAAGTACATTATCAAAAACCACGGGCGAGTTTGTGAATACGCGAGGGAGTGAGAAATATGCAACACCGAGAAATGAATACTCCTGACGAACATCGCGATACGGAAGTGAGCGATCATGAACAAATGATGACCGTTCAAAATAAATCCGCTGTATTTCCTGATCATCGTGTAACAAGCGGACATGCCCCGCCCGGGAGGAAAGTGCATACTCCGGCCGAGCAGTTGCGACAATCGCCCAGCCCGCCATGACAATGGCAATCGCCCCGATCGCACAGGCAATATATGTTGAACGTGATGTCATAGGGGGAGAAGCTGATATATCCATGCTTCAGAATCCTCATGCACAAGCTCTGCCCGGTTGTCCGAGACAATTAAATTGCGCATAGCGGTGTGCTTCTTTTCTACAAATACATATGAGGCATGGAACGAATCCCTCAGCACACGACCCACATCGGGAACAAATACTCCCGTGGTAATATTGACCATGGTTTGATACATGTCCTTGTCATATGCATACATGAACGTAGGATCAAGACCGATGATGTAGTAATTGTGAGAATTATTATAAAACAAGCTTGGAAACTCATCCCAGCTGGAATGAAACACCACTGAACCCGCAGGCGTGCTGTGCTTCAGCCAATCGCTTGATTGCGAAAAGTGTGTAAGTGATGACCCGCGGGAAAGATCACCCTTGATTACCTGCATGTCACGCACGGCAATCGTCGGTAGTGTCACCAAAAAGTAGACCGCCAAAATGCTTCCTATGACTAAATGACGCATATACCAACGTCCGACATCCCGTAAAAAGTGCCTGAAGTCCATCCTCTGGAGTGCGGCATTAATAGCAACAGCGCCAAACAGCATTCCAAACGGCACATAGTACTCGATATACCGCTTTGATTTAAGCGTGAGCACAAAGAAAAAAACCATCATAATGGCGAGCACGAATCCTTCCCGACGCTGGTGCCTGAGGAAAATTCCAAAAAGAACGGCTGCCATGACAATGATAATACTTAAAAAGATCGTGTTAGACACCAGCTCAATAAAGACATACGGGTACCATTCATTCCCCACCCCGATCACGTCGCGATAATTGATGATGCCGATTTGAACAAGCTGATGCCAGTAAAATTGCAGATTGCTCGGAAAATAGGGATTGATGACAACACCTAACATCGTGCCTGTAAAAACAGAAAAAAATATCTGCACATGCTGATTATGAATTACGTTTCGCATGTGCCGACGAAATCCCTGACGCATAAGATGAGGAATATGGTGTCGTCGGTCCATAATCCATCCAATCACCGTCCATGCTCCGGTCATAACGAGAAGCAGGAGAAATCCGCCATATGACCATACATAAATAAATGACAGGATAAAAAGACCTATCTTCTTCTTTTTGACCAGCAACAGCAACCCCAGAATGAGGAAGAGAAGCGAAACGCTCGGGGCTTTCGCTAAACTCATACGAAAGCTAAATGGCGCCACAACAAGGAGGAGCAGGGCATACACGGCGGCATATCGTACTTTCAGCGCCACCAACAGCAGATATGACCCGACAATGACTGCAGTCGCAAGAAGCACCGTGGCGATCTTCATGCCGATAAGCGGATCAAAAAAATGAACAAAGGGTATAAGCGCGACATGGTATAAAAAATGCTGGTCAGTAAAATGCTCGGAGATCACGGTAAACTGCATCCACGGAAACGTCGTGATGATTCCCTGCTCCTGGATCAGGAGCGCCATCTTCGTATGATAAAACGAATCCGGATCGGCAAACGTCGGATCGGACTGAAGCCACAAAAAAAAGCCGAATGCAATGCACGCGACAATAATGCCAAGTACGGCAACGCGGTGATCATGCGTCCGTCGAAAAATTTTACGTATAAATATCATTTCAGCTTTTTCTTCAATCCCCCAAAACAGAAATGTGCCATATGCGGAAAGTCCTAACGAGACTTCGTGCCGACAGCTAATGCCTTCTTGAAATAATGCACCCAAGGAATGGGCGACGGGTCAATGCGATACAGAAGCGCGAGATAATAATTGACGTAGCTGCCGAATACCAATGCGTGGCACGCTTCTACTACCCGGTCTGCGCGCGGTATGGGAATAGTAATAGTCGGTATGTGGTTTTTCACGACAACACTCTGCGTGATAGCACATCGGAGAATATTCCTCTTATCAAAGTTTTTTGAGGTGACAAAGAGAAATGTAAGTGCGCGGGTATTTAGTTTAGGGAATCGCAGCCCTTCCAATAAATGGTGATTGAGCTCAGGAATAGGAAAATACATGGCAAATGTTTTGCTGTTTTCATTGAGTTGATTGGCAAATACATGCATATTGCCGATCAGATGCTCTGAAGAAACAAGAACTGGTATTTTCCCATGGAGTTGTTGCGCTGTTTTTTTGGCAATATTGCTGTTAAACGCGAGTTTGAGGCCATACCTTTTTTGCGCGCGTTGTACTTCACGAATCATGCGTTGAACTGTTTGCGCGCGTACGGAAAGAAGTCCGGCATTTTTTAATAACATCATCATTCCTATGATCGAATACCCGAGCGCCATCCGGGGTTGATCACATGGATTATGTTTTGGATTAAAAATATAGGCAGGTAATCTGTATTGATGCGCCCGCTTGGCCATTGTCCCGCCTGCACAAATAATAAGTATTTTTGCGTGTTTTCGCCGAGCCTCCGGGAGTGCAGCAACAGGTTCTTCTGTTGTACCTGAGTAGCTCGAAATAATGCAGAGGGTATCTGTACTGACGTATGCCGGCCAATGATAGTCATTAATCACCGCGACAGGGACACGTAATACGTCCCGGAAAACGGTCTGAATAACATGCCCGGCGAGTGCCGACCCGCCCATGCCGCATATCACAACGCTTTTTACCTTGCTGTATGATTTCGGGATGCGAACTGCCGATGCTTCCTCATATGCCTGCTGAAACTGCTGTCCGAGTGCTTGGATAGACTCGAACATCCTGTCTCGATCATACCGTTCCCACGTTTTCTCCGTGTCTAAAACATGCATATCAATTCAAAAAATAATCAGATGTACTGCGGTAAGTATAAAGCAAATCACCTCTGCAAACAAATTGATTTTTTGCTCAAAATATGATATATTCCATGCACATTTTAATACGATTTTATGTCCGGACATTCAAAATGGTCGCAGATCAAACGGCAAAAGGGCGCAAAAGATGTAAAACGCAGCGGTATTTTTTCAAAACTTGCCAAAGCTATCACGATAGCGGCACGATCAGGACCTGATCCAAAAGATAATTTTAAACTGCGGCTAGCCGTGCAAAAAGCACGCGAGGCGAACATGCCTAACGATAATGTCGAACGCGCAATCAAACGGGCCTCAAATACAGAAAACGGAACTATTATTGAAGAAGTCCTGTACGAGGGCTACGGACCGGGCGGAAGCGCATTTATGATTTCGGCACTCACAGATAATAAAAACCGGACTGTCGCTGAAATCCGCCATATGGTCGGAGAGTACGGCGGCAACCTGGGCAACAGCGGCAGTGTCAACTGGCAATTTGCTTCCAAAGGCGTATACCGAATTTCAAATGAAGCGCTTGCCGTCACCGATCGATCCGCACTTGAACTCGACGCTATCGATGCGGGCGCTGATGATGTACGGGAAGAAACTGAAGGGCTGACAATTCTTACGGATCCAAAAAATGCCGAACAGCTAACAACATTTCTCCGGGAACGCAATATCATCACCGCATCAGCCGGAATCGAATACGTTCCCACCACGACTGTCCATTTGGATGACACATCGCACGCGAAACTCATGCACATGATCGAGCAGCTTGAAGAACATGACGATGTCGACGCGATTTTCACCAACGCGGATGTCTAAACAATCCATATGCGTGCTCGGCATTGATCCAGGACTCGCGACGACAGGATATGGAGTGGTTGAGTACAAAAAGCCGACAACAACCTGTAAGGAATACGGGATCATCAGCACCAAGGTTGGCACACCGCTCCCTCAGCGCCTACTAACGATCCATACGACCATACAGAAACTCGTCGAGACGTATACACCGGATGTCGTGGCAATTGAACAGCTCTTCTTTGCAAAAAACGTCAAAACCGCATTTGCGGTAGGGCAAGCGCGCGGAGTCGCTATCCTGGGACTTGCCGCTTCACATGCTCAGATTGTGGAATACTCTCCCGTACGCATCAAGCAAATTATCGTCGGCTACGGAAAAGCAGATAAGATGCAGGTGCAAAAGATGGTCCGCATCGCCCTCAATCTCAAAGAGATACCCAAACCCGATGACGCCGCTGACGCTCTCGCTGCGGCACTCTGCTGGATATATAGCGAGGGTCGAACAACAAAAACCTATGGCAATAACGCCAAAAGACATTAGCACCATCATCGAAGTTTCCCGTGAAGTCATCGCAGACAGCGCGCTTGGCAATGGTGCCATCGTCGCGGCAAACACCGATAAGCCGTACGTTCCAAAGCACGCTTCTGACTACCGCTACGTTTGGATTCGCGACGCATCGTTTTCGTGTGTTGCCGCGGACTACCTGGGCATTGCCATTCAGGAGCCTTTTTTCCGCTGGGTAAATGAACGCCCGGAAGATTTTATCGAAGACGAACTGCTGTATTCAAATTACTCAACGAACGGCCGTATCGCAACGATGGGAAAAATATTCATGGCAGATCAGTCCGGCGCACTCCTGTGGGCAATGCATGAACATTTTCACAAAAATCCAAAACAGGCTGAGCCGTACCGCGAACTGATTCACCGTCTCGCCAATGGGATTGCAAAAATATGGAATAAAACATTTTTTTCGGTTGCAACATCCGATATATGGGAAGAGTCTCATCGACAGACCTCCACACGGTTTGAAAATAATTTCACATACTCACTTGCCGCATGCGCGCGCGGTCTGCTTTTGGCAAATGATTTTTACCCGAACCATTTTTGGAAAGAAACCGCCATGCAAATGATGGCCGTTGTAGACCATGCATACGATGCACAAAAAGGATATTTTCTCCGCAATACGGGCAAAGTATCAGACCCGAATGTTGACGCATCATTACTCGGTCTGGTATGGCCATTTGGCATTTATGATGCGGATGATGAACGGATGGTCAACACCGTCGCGATGATGGAGAAACGACTCGTCAATCAGGGCGGAGTGCACCGTTTTGAATTTGATTACTTTGACAGCGAGGGCTCATCGCAGGAAGGCGGAGGCGCATGGCCGTTACTCAACTGCTGGATGGCAATATACTGGCATACGCGCGGCAATAATAAAAAAGCGCATCAATATTTTGACTGGGTTGTTGAACATTCCAAAAAATTCCGCGGATTTCTCCCCGAACAATTCTTTGATGATTTCCGCATCGGCATTTACCCGTTGGTCTGGAGCCACGCGATGTTCGTCATCGTTGCTAAAAAGCTTGGCTACCTGTAACTATGTCATCACCGCTCCGCATCGTCAGCGTCGCATCAGAAGTCGCCCCGTACTCTAAAACGGGCGGCTTGGCAGATGTTGCTAAAGGCCTGCCAAAAGCGCTTTCAAATCTCGGTCATGATGTGTCTATCATCACCCCCTGGTACAGTTTTATGAAAACCCAGGGATTGCAGACTGAACCGGTAAATATCCTTACCTCAATAGTAGTAGGAAAAAAGAAATTCGCCATCGAAACCCGTCGCGTTCCTATCCGTCACAACTTTTACGTATACTTCATCGTTATTCCGTCGCTGTTCAGCAACCGCGGACGGATATACGGATACGAAGATGACAACCTGCGATTCCTCGTGTTTAATCTCGCCGCGCTCAAGGTCATCGACCTTCTCGGACTGAAACCGCATATTATCCATTCACACGACTGGCAGGCGGGACTCATTCCGAACTACCTTGAGTTACGAAGAAAACAGTATCCATCGCTGAAAAATACCAGGACGGTATTTACCATTCACAATCTTGCTTTTCAAGCTGGCGTGGACTGGTGGAAAATTGATAAAAAACATCAGGATGACGGTAAAGGCATTCCCAATATTGTTCCGTCAAAGCTACGCGCAATTAATTTTACAAAACGGGCCATCCGCCATGCGGACATTATTAATACGGTCAGCGTCCGATATGCGCAGGAGATTCTCACTCCAGAATTTGGCCAAGGGCTCGAACGCATTCTCCAGGAGCGCGAAGAACACCTCTACGGCATCATCAATGGGATCGATTACACAGTATACAATCCGTCATTTGACCAGTATATAAAACATAAGTACGACTGGCGATCGTCAGACCGGAAGATAAAAAATAAACTTCTCCTTCAAAAAGAAATGGGGCTGGAGCAAAAACGCGACATTCCCATGATTGGCGTCGTTAACCGGTTTACCGAACAAAAAGGGTTCGCGTTGATTATGGAAACCATCGACATCTTACTCCGTCAGCCGCTACAAATCGTTGTCGTCGGATCGGGACGAAAAGATTACATTCAATTTTTTCGACATGCTGCACGCAAGCATCCTAAAAAAATCGCTCTCATTACTCCCTTTACCGAAGAAATGGCGTCAAAAGTATATGCCGGATCCGACCTGTTTCTCATGCCTTCACGATATGAACCCTGCGGCATTTCCCAGCTGATCAGCATGCGATACGGATCAATTCCTATCGTCCATGAAACCGGGGGCCTGTCGGATACGATCACCAATTACAATCCGCACACGGGCAAAGGTACGGGATTCGTATTCCGCGCGTACAATTCCGGAGACTTCTTGATTGCCCTCGGCCGCGCATTAGAAACGTTCGCCCATACAAAATCCTGGACTCATCTCGTGATGCAAGCAATGCGCGAATCGTATTCGTGGGAATTGCCGGCGAAAAAGTATCTGTCACTTTACCGCATTGCGCAAAAAAAGAAACCGACCATCACGCCGCACTCATGAAGTGGGTTAACTTTTTCCATTGGTACCAACCCCCTCAGCAGCGCGCTGACATCCTTTCGACTGTCGCAACAGAGAGTTACGCACCCATGATTGCCTTTCTCCTCGATCATCCCGCCATTCATGTCACACTCAACATTTCAGGATCCCTGACACAACTGCTCGTCACCCACGGCTACACAGACATTATTTCGGGGATACGAACGCTTGCCGAGCGCGAGCAGATAGAGCTCGTGAATACCGCATGCTATCATTGCATACTCCCGTTACTCCCAACGGAAGCCGACCGTCAGATTACACTGAATACTACTGTCAATCAAAAAGCCTTTGGCAGCATTTTTGCACCTGCCGGTTTTTTTCCCCCAGAGATGGCCTATAGTCCCGAACTTGACGATCTGCTGATTAAAAAAAATATACGATGGATTATCCTGGACGAAATTTCAGAGACGGGCCGCCTAGGCTCACTGCGTACCAATATACGATATTACACGCCCCGGCACCTGTTTGTTGTATACCGCGACCGGGCAATATCAAACTTTCTCTCTTTTACCGCCCCGCTCGATAATGATGAAGAGGCCTGGCAATCATTGCAACAGGCAACGCGCTCGCAAACGTACTGCGTCACCGCAATGGACGGTGAAAATCTCGGTCACCACCGCAAAGGCGCCGACCGGCTCTGGCAGGCGCTCATTCAACGTCCAGAAGTTGAGACGTTCACTATTTCGTCATATCTCAACGGGCTTACTACCGAACGGCTTACTAACCCTCAAGCGTCCAGTTGGTCGACGGAAGAATACGATCTTGAACATGCTACACCATTCGGTCTGTGGCAAAGCTCAGAAAATATGATTCATACCGAGCAGTGGAGATTGATTCATGCCGTTATGCGCTGTGTGCAGGAAGCAGAAAAAAAGAAAAGCCCCGGTTCAGAAGAAGCCCATACGCGTCTTGATGCAGCGCTTGCCAGTGATCAGCTCTGGTGGGCATCCGCCCAGCCATGGTGGAGCGTAGAAATGATTATTGAGGGAGCTCAGGCGCTTCGTCATGTCATCGAACCGCTGCATTTCACTGGCGAGGGAGAACGCGAAATTAACGATTTAGCCGATACCATTGCCCGTTATGCACAGGCATGGCAGAATGACGGAACAGCGGATCAGCGGCGTAAGGCGTTCGCCGCCCGCTCGCACGTCAAACCCTTTATGGGAGGCCGAGAGGTAATATAAATTATCATATACTATGTTTTGGGCAAATTTTCTCCATATCTACCAGCCGCCGACACAAAAGGAATACTGGGTAAAAAAAATCGCAAATGAAAGTTATCGCAAACTGACCAAGGGATTGAAGGAAACACCCCGGGCAAAAGTCACGCTGAATGTTAATGCAGTGCTTACCGAATTATTTCACAAGTACGGATGCGATGACATTATCCGGGATTTGCGGATGCTCGCGGAACGGGGGCAGATTGAATTTACCGGAAGCGCGAAATTCCACCCTTTTCTTCCTTTACTTCCCGAGCGTGAGATTATACGCCAAATTGAACTGAACACGCTAACAAACAAGAAGTTCTTCGGAGATGTATATAAGCCGCGTGGATTTTTCCCCCCTGAAATGGCGTATGCCGACCGCGTTGCAAAGATTGCCCGCAAGATGGGGTTTTCATGGATTATTCTGGACGAGCTCGCGTACAACGGGAAACTGCATGCAATTGACTGGTCAAAAATATATGATGTGAAGTCCGCCCCGGGATTGCATGTCTTTTTCAGGGAGCGTGAAACAAGTTTCCGCATACTCTCAGCCGAAGTCGGCATGAGCGTTTTTTCGGGTTCAATGCTCGTGAAACTTCTGGGAGACCGGATACAGCGGAATGAATATTTGATTACGGCTATGGACGGGGAAACATTCGGACATCATCGCCCCGGACTCGAGCACCTCCTCTTCGACATGTACGGCGTCCCGGAGCTGACACCGGTATTTATATCAGATCTTGAGCGTTCATTTACCGAGCACAAAGTCATTGCACCGCGTCCTTCAAGCTGGGCACTGATGAAGAAAGATATCCAGCGCAACACGCCGTATTCCCGCTGGCAAGATCCGAAAAATGAAATACAGCAGATGCAGTGGAAGCTTACGCATTTGGCAGTTGCGCAAATCGACAAACTTCCTGAACATCATGCCTCATTTAAAAAAGTACGTACCGCACTTGACCGTGCGCTTCATTCCGACCAGTACTGGTGGGCATCCGCACAGCCCTGGTGGAGCATTGAAATGATTGAAGCGGGAGCAAAAGAGCTTGCTGACGTTATTCGCATGTCCCCCCGGGCAACGGCAAAAGAAAAACTGACGGCGGATACCCTGTACCAGTCGATTCTCTACACGAGTTTTGAATGGCAACGTACCGGCAAAGTGGAAACCCGAAGCAAACAGGCGGACGAGGATGTTACCCAGCGCATGACCAAGGAAGCGACATTTATTCCCCTTGCGGAATTTGATTCCATGATCAAAAATCTTCGCCACCAGATGGATACCGCAGCCGCAACTCAAGAATACGAGCGCGCTGCGCAGATACGCGATCGTGTGAAAGAATTGCTTGAGAAAAAAAACGAAATTACCAGGTCATAATCCATGACCATCCTGGGTCCACTCCTTATCAAAGACAAACGGCTCCGCTCAACGGAGGCATTTTTGGGAACACTTCTCAATCAGCACGGTCTCTCGTCAATACACCCCTTACGCATAGGGCCGAGATATTATGTCGCTGAAGCGCGACAAGGCAAAACACCGGTTATTTTCAAATCCTGCCTGTTTCCGGGATCTACCGACCATCTGACCAATGAAAAATTCGGCAGGGAAGTGCTTTTTTTAAGCTTCCTCCAGCATTCCCGCCACACGCTTGTCCGTAAAACAGCTCCTCATGTGTACGCAGCAGGAACGCGGCCGCGTGCGTGGTATATCCGCGAATATATCGGGGGCGCGACGCAAAATGTAAAAGGCGGGGATATTCGCTTTGTTCCTTCTTTTTTTTCCGCAACAAACGCACGGTGGATTGTTCGATTTTTTTCCGCTCTACAAAACATACGCGAGCATGAACTTCCGAAGGAATTTCGCGCACTTCTCTACCGACCCAATTTTGCCGCGCAGTTGCTTAAGTTCATGACCCCCCATTGGCATACCGTTGAAAAAAACCTGGAGAAACCGGCGATTGTTTCAGAGATAAAACGCTACTTCAAAAAAAATGCCAAGCTCTACGACACAACGCGCCGCGTCCTCGTGCACCAAGAGCCCTACGCCGTGCATCTCATCAAACAGTCGCAGGGCTGGCGCCTCATTGACTGGGAAAACATCGGCTGGGGCAACGCCGTCCATGATTACCTCGTAGTATGGATGCGGGCTTCACGGTACCCCGCCTGGCAAAACTCCTTCCGTACACTCGTCAAAAGGCAAGCGACCGTCAGACAATTCGACAAGCTGTGGGAACTTGAGCAAACCATTCAGAGCGTGTTTAATGTCATTAGCTGGCAGTTCATTACGCGAAAACATGATATGCGCGAGCTGTATCTGTTTTCCAAGAAATTTTTATTACAAAAATTCAGTTGACCCATGTCCGCATTTTGCGATCTGCATTTTCATTCGACATATTCTGAAGGGGCTCGAAGCCCGAGTGATGTTGTCAAACGCGCCTTACGGTATGACATCGGCGCCCTTTCATTGACTGATCATAACGACATCACGGGGACACAGGAAATGCGCGCGGCCTGTGCTGCAGCCGGCATTGCATGCATCAGCGGGGTAGAACTCTATGTCACCATCGAATCAAAAGAGTGCCACCTTTTGGGATACGGCTATGCAGAAAGCGACGCCGGTCTCATAAAAGCTCTCGAGGAGCTTCGTCGAATCCATTTGAGTAACATCACTTCATCCCTTCGCGTCATGCACAAGGCGGGTTTTGAGGTTGATCCTGAATTTTATAAGCACATACACTCCCGATATCCCGGATTTTCTCACATGGTCAGCCACCTGATGCAGTCTCCGGCAAATGTAGAACGTTTCCAAAAAGAACTAGCCCCGACAGCTCCGTCGCTATTTTCAATTATTGACCGGTATTTCGCTCGCGATTGTATCGCTTTTCTTCCGCAAAGCTCCCTGCCGATACGGGATGCGGTAAGCCTGATTACAAAGGCTGGCGGAGTTGCGGTACTGGCGCACCCCGGACAGCAATTGCTCATGGGCACAGACGACCATATCGTACTCTCAGCAAAAAAAGCCGGTATCAGAGGAATTGAGTTAATATCTCCATACCACACCTGGCATCATGTTGAATACTATCAAAATTTTGCGCTTCGTCACGGTCTATTCATGACCGGCGGCTCAGATTATCACACCGATATCAACTTCACCGGGCGTGAGTCTGTGGCGCACCAGTGGCAAATACAACGTACGCCCTATTCCTTTTATACCCAGCTCCACGGTATACTTGAGGCATAGCATCATATGAAATCTTCGCGCATTCTCTTCGCCGCGTCAGAGATTACTCCGCTTGCAAAAGTCGGGGGTCTCGCTGATGTTGTCGGTGCACTGCCCAAATCGCTCACGCAAAAGGGAATGGATGTCCGCGTGATTCTGCCCCGATACGACACTATTGACCTGCAAACACTGTCCCATCGCATCATCGCCGAAAAAATTCCGGTTCCTTTTTCAGGAAAAGATGAGCAGGTCACACTTATCGAGGCACAGGTGCCCGGAACAAAAATCCCGCTCTTGCTCATTGAGCATGAGCATTATCTCAGCCGTGGAGGCGTATACCCGCCGCCGACACTCGTCTCCGAAACGGCGCGCTTTAGTTTTTTTTCCCGAGCCATTCTTGCCATATTTGACGAACTTGCCTGGTGGCCGAACATCATCCACTGCCATGACTGGCATGTCAGCATGATACCCATACTGCTCCGCGGCCTGGGTAAGCAGGACTCCCGATATGCCAAGATTAAGACACTGCTCACCATCCATAATCTGGCGCT
This sequence comes from Patescibacteria group bacterium, assembly GCA_041671025.1. Taxonomy (GTDB): domain Bacteria; phylum Patescibacteriota; class Patescibacteriia; order UBA10025; family UBA10025; genus JBAZCI01. The sequence continues at coordinate 32,617 of JBAZCI010000005.1, forward strand.
CCAGGGCGGACAGGAAGTCGCGGAACTTTGCACACAGCTATCATTATCTGCTAACGATCTTGCACCTTCCCGCACATCCGACTCGACCGGCTTGCACACATCACATCTTGCTCAGGGTATTTCAACAGCAGACAAACTATCTACCGTCAGTCCGACATACGCTCAAGAAATATTGACGGCCCAATACGGTGCCGGACTCGAGGCACTGATCAGCTCCCGTAAAGACAGCCTTGTGGGTATCCTGAACGGAATTGATACACAGCGGTTTAATCCCGAAACAGATCCGGCCATCGCCAGTCTGTATTCGGCATCGGCGCTCGACGGAAAGAAAAAAAACAAAATAACACTCCAGTCGCTGTGCCGGCTTCCCGCTACGCGCGATCCGGTGATCGGAATTGTGAGCCGCCTAACCGATCAAAAAGGGGTGGACTTGCTTGCTCACATCGCCAAAGATATTTTTGCTCTGCCTGCACAGGTGGTCGTACTCGGTGCAGGAGATCCGGCAATTGAACGCATGCTCAAAGATCTCGAGCATGAATACCCGCAACAGATGCACGTCCGTATCGGCTATGACGCCGCATTTGCCCAACAGGTATATGCGGGAGCCGATATGTTTGCCATGCCGTCAAAATTTGAACCGTGCGGACTCGGACAAATGATCGCCATGCGGTACGGGGCTGTTCCTATCGTACGGGCAACCGGCGGACTCGCTGACACCGTCATTGATGCCACTAATCATACTGACTCGGGAAACGGTTTCTCCTTCAAGCCATTCACTCCCGAGGCGCTTCATGACGCAGTTTTACGCGCATACCGTGCGTATCAAACTCCCAAAGAATGGCATGCTATACTACAAAGAGCGATGAAGGCGGATTTTTCTTGGGATACGTCATCCGACGCCTACATTGCATTATACTCATCACTACGTTCATGAAACCTACACAACATCAACAGAACGAGGTACGCGAAGATTATATCCACGACCGGTTCGTTATTATCGCCCCTAAACGCTCACAACGTCCCCACGACGTACACCAGGTGAACACGGAAATCCCGGTCAAATCAAAAGACTGCCCGTTTTGCCGCGAAGTCGAGCATCCCGCACAATCGCCGCTTTTTCAGGTCGGACCGGATAAAAAGTGGGAGGTTAAGGTGATAAAAAATATTTTCCCGGTTGTTTCGTGGAAAACGCCAAAAGCGTACGGGCACCAGGAAGTTGTCATTGAGACGAGCCGTCATAACCGCGAGCTTGCCGATTTTTCAGAAGGACACATCATCAGGCTCTTCGATGCGTACATTGCCCGCACCCGCGAGCTAATGAAAGACAAAAAAATTATCTACATTTTAATTTTTAAAAACCACGGCGGCAAAGCGGGACAATCGTTGATCCACGCACATTCTCAAATATTTTCGACATCTTTTCTCCCACCGCACATCATCGACAAGCTGACGCGTTCCCAACACTACCGTATTCAGCATGGAACATGCTTTTACTGTGATCTGCATGCTAAAGAAGTCCGCGGACCACGGAAAATCTACAACGATAAATATGTTGCCGCATTCACTCCGTATGCGTCATCATATAACTATGAAGCCTGGATTATCCCAAAACGTCATATCGATAACATTACTCATCTGAACACAAAAGAGCTTGCCTCAATCGCCCATGTACTCAAGCGAGTAATTGGCGGGATCAATAAGCTCAATCTTCCATACAATTACTATCTGCACCAGGCGGTTACCGATAAAGACGAGCATCTGTATCTGCGGATATGCCCGCGCCGCGACATTTGGGCGGGTATCGAGCTTGGTTCACGGCTCATCATCAATTCCGTCGCTCCGGAAGATGCGGCCACATATTATCGAAAACTTTTTAAAACGAAACGTATATGACCCCTCTACGACCGGATGTAGAAACCGAAGTAGAAACGAAAGTTGCTACTTCGACAAAAATTTCTCTCGGTATCATGCTGACCGCCGGAGCGCTTACCGCAATCGCCTTTATTGCTTCGTTGCTCAAAGGTTAGATTCGCCGAGAATTCATTTCTCCGTATAACGGTTATCACCATGACCGGTATTTCGATCATCATACGTTACCCCCGCATATGTCACTAGTACCGCAACAAAAACCATCTCAGTCGCCGACTACTCCGGTCAGCACGAACCGCCGCACGACAACGATAGTGATCGGCGTCATGCTCATTCTTGGGTCCATGTTGGGGCTGGAAATATACTCATCTCTCCAGGAATCTCAAACGATAGATGAGGCAGTGCATCTTGCCGCGGGTTTTAGCTATTGGAAAACGGGCGATTTTAGAATCAACCCCGAACATCCGCCGTTAGGGAAATTACTTACGGCGTTTCCTTTGCTTTTCACTGATGCCCGCATCCCGACTGAGCACCCAAGCTGGAATGAAGTAAATCAATGGAAATTTGGTGAAATTTTCCTGTATGAAAATACCCTCAGTCCGGATACCCTCCTCCTGCTTGGTCGGCTGCCAGTCATGCTCTTAAGCATAGGGTTGGGAATACTGATTTTCATGGCAAGCCGCTCTATATTTGGAACGGCGGGAGGTTTTCTGTCGCTCGGATTATACGCTTTTGACCCGAACATCATTGCGCACAGCAGATATATCACCACCGATTTGAGTTTTTCCGTCGCCGCATTTTTTGTTCTGCTCCGTTTTGTATCGCTGATAAAAACGCCCTCCAGAAAAAACGCTATATGGTTCAGTATCGCCCTTCTGATTGCGTGTCTCACTAAATTTTCTTTCTTGGCATTTGCGGTCGCTCTTGTAATAGCCGCGTTGGTTTTAAAAATCAGGGATCGCCGCCATCCTGCGCTTCAACTTAAAAAAATCGGCAAAGCACTGCTTATCGGCATCCCAATTTCCCTACTGCTCGTTTGGGCATTATACGGATTTGATATTCGGCGACCCGCCGACGATCCCCGTATCGCCCAACTCTACGTACAGCGTGAGAATGCCATCGCAAATAATTTATTTAACAAAGACAGCGCTCTCGAACGCTTTGTTATCTATGATCTCGGCGACAGGTCAAAGGGTATAGGAAAAAAAGCTGATGAACTGGCCCGACATGCATACCCGATGTACACCTTTTTCCGGGGAGCCATTAATGTCATCGGCCATTCAATGAGCGGACAGACAAGCTTTCTCATGGGTGACGTGCGTGATCGAGGATGGTGGTGGTACTTCCCCGCGGCCTTTGGGTTTAAAACACCGATTCCGACACTTATCGCCTTCGGCATGACGACGATACTCCTCGTAAGCTGGATCATCCAACGACGGCCGATAGACAGGCGATGGATTATTTTTGGACTCCCTCCACTGCTCTTTTTTCTCCTGTCATTTACCTCCCACCTCAATCTCGGCTGGAGACACATTATGCCAATTTACCCTCCATTGTTTGTGCTCGCCGGATCTATTACCACCCTTCGCATTCGACGTGCCCGTCTGACCTCCTATTTTATCGTCACATTATTCGTGGGCATATCCGCATTCACGGCCTTTCACATATTTCCTAATTACCTTGGCTATTTTAACGAATTTGCCGGCGACCGGGGCACAAACTACAAGATTCTCCGCGACTCAAACTTAGACTGGGGGCAGGATTTGCCAAAATTACGCACATACGTAAACGAGAACAACATTGCTCCACTATATGTCGCCTATTACGGCGCCGCACGCGTTGAATCATACATACCCGGTTCGCTCCCATTACCAACAACGGATGAAATACAAACTGCAGGCATACCGAGCGGATACATCGCTATCAGCGGTGAGCGGCTGTACTCCCTGGATGATTCATATACCTGGCTTCAAACCAAAACACCCATCGATCGTCTCGGATCAACATTATTTATCTACCGCTTAACGCCGTAAAGTTATTTTTTTCGTGTTAACCGACGATACTTTCTCCCCACTTTCAGAACGACCGTAGAACCGTGGATCTGATGCTTCGGATCGGTTACTTTTTTGCCGTCAACAAACACGGCACCCTGCTGTAATAAACGACGGGACTCGGTATTCGAAGGGGCGATGTCAGCCGATCGCATAGCTGTGACAATATCGATGCTTTCTTTACCCAACAGAATGGGGTATTCCGGCATATCTTCCGGCTCCTTTTTTTCTGTAAACTGGCGCGTAAACGCTTCTGCGGCTTTTGCAGCCAATTTTTCGCCATGATACTGCTCCACAATATCGTGTGCCAAACGCTCTTTATATGTTTTCGGGTTTTCTCCGGCCTTCATTGCCCGCTCATACTCCTGAATGTCCTTTTCCGGCACATCGGTAACCAAAGAAAAGTACCGTATAATAAGCGAGTCGGGAAGTGACATTATTTTCCCATACATGTTTTCAGGCTCATCTATGAGATCTACGGTGTTGCCAAGACTCTTGCTCATTTTTTCTTTTCCATCGAGCCCCTCCAGCAACTGGCAGGTCATGATATCTTGCGGTTCTTCCCCGTAATGCGGTTGGATCACCCGCGCAGCAAGCATATTGAATGTTTGATCCGTCCCTCCAAGTTCCACATCGGCGCGTAATGCTACTGAATCGTATCCCTGCATAATCGGGTACATGAGCTCGTGCACCCACACCGGACGGTTTTTCTTTACCCGTGTCTGGAACATGTCACGTTCCATCATTTGCTGTACAGAAAAGAGTGAAAGAATGTCAAAAAGTTCAGCAAAATCAAGATTTTTATACCATTCACTGTTTTTGCGGAATTCGGTCTTTTTAAGGTCGAGCACCTTACCCACCTGTTCTTTATACCGTTCAATATTTTTCTCAATTTCTTTTTCTGTCAGCGGCTTTCGTGCATGCTCCTTTTCTGACGGATCACCGATACGGGCGGTAAAATCTCCGATCAAGAAAACGACTACATGTCCGGCATCCTGAAATGCTTTCAGTTTGCGCAAAACAACTGCGTGTCCCAGATGCATATACGGAGAGGTGGGATCAACGCCAAGTTTAATACGCAGACGCTTGCCTGAAGCGAGCTTTTCTGCTAGAGTTTTACGCACGATGACGTCTGAGACACTACGCGTCAACAATGCATGGATGGCTTCCTGGGATGTAGTTGGTGATGGAGGCATATCGGTATGCTGCTATATAGTATACCGCGCATTTGGTATACTACCAAGATCACTATGAGGTATATACTTGGCATAGATATTGGAGCTTCAAAAATTTCCCTTGGCCTTGTGTCAAACGGGGGGAAAGTGTTTGAGCAGAAAAAATTCCTCACAGAAATGCACCGGGGTAAAATTGCGGTATTACAAAATATCTCCTCCGCAATCGGTTCATACCCCCGGTCTGCATATCGCCGTATCGGTATCGGCATTATCGGCGCGGTTGATTGGCGTAAGGGCATTTCTATCACCGCTGATAAATTTCCCCGTAACTGGCGCAATGTACCCGTGGGGCGCCATCTGCGTTCGCAATTCCGCGTCCCCGTGCATCTTGATAACGACGCGAATGCATTCGCCGTCGGCGCGGCAGTCGAAAAAGCTCCTCACGCAAAAGGCGTTTTTGGCCTGACCGTCGGAAGCGGGATTGGCGGCGGGTTTGTCATGAACGGCAGGATCTGGCACGGCCGCGATAACTGGGCGTCAGAAATTGGCCATACCACAATCGACGAAAATTCTACAATACGCTGCTCATGCGGACAGGTTGGTCATAGCGACGTCCTTGCCGGAGGATGGGGCATTGAGCGTCAATATGCAAAGCGTACCGGCCGAACAGCCAGCGCACGACAGATCGAGATCGCCCTCCAGAAAGGTGACCGAGCGGCCCGTACTCTATTTCAATCCATGGCCAATGCACTTGGCGTTACCCTCGCAAATATCGTCGCGATGTATAATCCCGAGGTCATATGCATCGGCGGCGGACTGTCCCGTTTTAAAGGTTACATCCCGTCAGCCGTTAATCAAATGAAAAAACGACTGCACACGCTTCCTCCGCGCCTGCCCAAAATATTGCTTATCCGCAATCCGGAAGCGGCAAATATCCGCGGCGCGGCATTCCTTACTTTTTCAAAATACCATAGTATATAAGTATGCCTATTCCTTACTTTAAACCGGTACGCGGCAAACGTCCTCAACCACTGATACGTGAGATGGGGCGCAGATGGGAACGCGCACGCAAAGAGAAATCCTGGAAAAAACGTTTTCTGGCGCTGTGGTTCCCCATTACGGTTATCCTGATACTTGTCGGCGGCATTATGCTTGTAGCCGCGTTTGCATGGTTTTCACGAGATCTCCCAGATCCCGACAAAATCATTGATCGTACGCTTGCAGAAAGTACGAAAATTTACGCCAGAGACGGCAGCACCCTTTTATACGAAGTACACGGTGAGCAAAAACGCACTGTTATTAACCTGGAAGATATTCCTGAACATGCCCGTTGGGCGACCATTGTCGTTGAGGATAAGGATTTTTATACGCACAAAGGGTTTAATCTCCGTCGCATCATTGCTTCGGTGATTATCGACGTTATCAAAGGGAGGAAGGCCCAGGGCGCATCCACTATTACTCAGCAGTTTGTAAAGAATGCGATACTCACCACTGAAAAGAGCTACACACGCAAAATACGCGAACTTATTCTCGCGTATCAGATTGAGCGTAAGTTTTCTAAGGACCAGATCCTCAAGCTGTATTTCAACGAAATACCCTATGGATCTACGGCATACGGCATTGAATCAGCGTCGCAGACTTTTCTCAATAAATCGGCAAAAGACCTGACCATTGCCGAGGGGGCCCTATTGGCCGCCCTTCCGCAATCACCGTCATACTATCTGAACCACGAGGAAGATCTGCTCCAACGTCAGCAGTTGATTCTGAAATTATTGCGCGACCAGGAAAAAATAACCGAGGAACAATACACCCAGGCAAAGGAAGAAAAGGTAGCGATACAGGCTAAACGCGAGTCGATAACTGCGCCGCATTTCGTTTTTTACGTCCGCGAACTTCTTGCAAACAGATACGGCGAAAAAATCATCGAGCAGGGCGGACTCAAGGTTGTCACGACTCTTGATATTGACCATCAACGATCTGCGGAATCGGCAATTACCAAGGGCGTTGAGCGCAATACCCGGTACGGTGCGGAAAACGCGGCGCTCGTATCACTCGATACTAAGACCGGCCAGATACTCGCCATGGTCGGATCAAAAGATTACTTCGACGAATCCATTGACGGCAATGTTAATGTGACGCTTCGTCCCAATCAGCCGGGATCATCGTTTAAACCGATTGTCTACGCTACAGCGTTTAAAAAAGGCTACACGCCCGAAACCATGCTTTTCGACTTTGCAACGAAATTTAAAACCGACTCCGGAGACTACGAGCCAAAGAATTACGACGGTGGCGAGCACGGACCGGTTACCATGCGACAGGCGCTTGCCGGATCGCTCAATATCCCCGCGGTTCAAACACTCTATCTTGCGGGCATTCCCAATGTCTTGGATACCGCGAAAGATCTTGGATACACAACATTAAATGATCCTTCCCGATTCGGCCTCTCTCTGGTTCTCGGCGGAGGAGACGTAACTCTTCTCGAACATACATCCGCTTTTGCAACCTTTGCCCGCGAAGGCCAACGCCACCCGCCAACGCCCATCCTGCGCATCGAAGACAAGAACGGACGGGTACTTGAAGAATTTGAACAGCATGAGACAACTGCGATTGAGCAACAGGTGGCACAGCAGGTTACTGATATTCTTACAGACAACGGTGCACGTGCATACATCTTTGGTACACGAAACTCGCTTACCCTTCCCGACCGTCCCGTTGCGGCCAAGACCGGTACAACAAACGATTTTCGCGATGCATGGACGATGGGATATACACCGTCTATCGCAGTAGGCGTATGGGTTGGAAATAATGATAATTCGGAAATGAAAAAAGGCGCGGACGGGTCCGTGATTGCCGCTCCTATCTGGCAAACCTACCTGAAAGACGTGCTTAAAGACAGTCCTGTCGAAACGTTCCATAAACCCAAAGCGGAAAAAACTGACAAGCCGATTCTGCAGGGCAAAATTGAAGGAGAAGAAAAAATACTTGTTGATCGTGTCACCGGTAAGCGTATCCCCGCATCGTGCAAGGATACGTATCCAAAAGATTTTGTAACTGAAAAAACATACAACGACATCCACTCAATCCTGTACTACGTAGACAAGGATGACCCGCGTGGTCCGATACCGGAACATCCGGAAAAAGATTTGCAATTCGACCGATTTGAAGAGCCGGTGCGAAAATGGGCTGAAAAAAACGGCACACTTACCACGATCCCATCTGACGAAAGCTGTTCACTCCGCAGTCAGACCAACCAGCCGGTAGTGACTATCGTCTCCCCGGCAATCGGCGAGACCGTTTCCGGATCATCCATGACCGTCACAATCGAATCCGCCAGTACACGCGCAATGAAACGCGTCGAATACTACATTGATAACGAAAAAATTGGCACTTCAGCCGCGCTGACCTCAAGTGTAAATATTGACGGACTCACTACCGGATTTCATACGCTTGAAGTAGTTGTATTCGATGACGTGGAAAATTCGGGATCAGCGTTGCGAGATATTAATTATCTTCCTGTCGTCGAATCGACCCCGGTGAGCGAATAACACAACGGGGCGTCTGCGCGACACCCCGTTTCACAAGCAGGTACTGTTACTGCTTGATCGGCATGATGATATAGAGATACTCTTTACCTCCCTTCGGCCGTAAAACGCCCGGAGTCGTATTATTTTCAAGCGATAATTCAGCTTCTTCACCTCCGAGATTTCCAAGTCCATCCAGCAAATATCGGTAATTAAATACCGCGTCATTATTCGGTCCGGTGATTTTTGCCGCGAGTGTTGTTGTATTTTCGCCAATTTGGCTGTTCAAAGCGGACACGGTGACTAGCTTACTGTCCGGGATAAACTGCAGGGTGACATCATTGACCCCGGGCTTACAAAAAAGGCTTGCGGTGCGGATAGCTTTGGTGAGCTCATCGACTGATACTTCCGCCAGTGTCGTATGCGTTTTTGGGATGATCTGTGTATAGTCGGGGTACCGTCCTTCAATTGTCCGTGAAACAAGTTCTGCAGTGCCGATGGAAAAAAGCGCCTGCGTATCGCTTTGGACAATAGTCATCGATCCTTCTTCATCGCCCATAATCCGGAGAAGCTCGTATGTTGTTTTAGCGGGTATAATCATCATTGCCTCGCTTGTTGATGACTCCAAACTGAGGACACGTTCTGCGAGACGATAGCTGTCCGTTGCGGCAAGCGTAAGCGTATTATTTGCCACACGGAAAAAAATTCCACTTATTTCAGGCCTTGATTCGTCATTTGATACGGCAAACACCACCTGAGACAGTGCTGCACGTAAATCCTGCGCTCGGCATACGTGTGTGTATTTTTTTTCAACTGTCGGTATCACGGGAAATTCCGCAGCGTCCAGCCCGCGCATAATTGTGCTCGAATTTGCACACGAGATGTACAGGCTTTGGTCTTTCACTTCCATATCAACACGGTCATTCGCCAAAAGATTTACGTAATCGGTAAGTAGTTTTGCATTTACGGTAAAACTGCCTTCAGTCTCTACTTTCCCCCGGACACGGCTGTTCATTCCAATTTCTAAATTAGTTGCCGATATTTCTAAAACACCATCCCGTGCTTTAAGAAGCACGTTATTTAAAATTGGGAGTGTAATATTTTTACTTGCAACATGACTCACCAGAGTGAGTCCGCGGAGAAGATTTTCTTTTGTACATGATATCTTCATATGGGGTGTATATATAAGAGATAATAGTAATAAGGGGTGTGGAAAGGTGGATAAAGAATTTGATGGAGGTAGAAAGGTTGTGGGTATTGGAGATGAGTGAAAAGAAAAAATGTTTTTATGTGGACGAGTACGGGAGGAGGATGTGACTGGTTTGTGAGGTAAAAAGCGGTGAGAAAAAAATGTGGTGGAGATGTGCACATTCGCTACAGTCTCTATCAACACGGTTATCCCTCTCTTGTGCACATCACGAACGGGAGCTGTACAGTCTTTGTCGGAGTAAGTTTATGTCTTCTCTAATTTTTTCGTCATTCTCAACTGCCGCCTTTATTTTTTCAAATGCATGAATTGCCGTCGTGTGATCTCGCCCCCCAAGTTCCTGACCGATCGTGGGGTATGAACTTTTGACATCCTCACGGAGCAGGTACATGGTAATTTGTCTCGGGAGAACTAATTCTTTTTTTCTACTGTTTCCTTTTAATTCATCGAGACTTATTTCATAAAATCCTGAGACAATCGCCATCACCTGCTTGGGCGTGAGAGCACCTTCACGTTTTTGATGCTGGGTGACGCTCTGCAGAAGAGCCTTAATTGATTCAAGACTGGGGACCGTATTGTTAAGATCATGAAAAGCGACGATCCTATTGAGCGCACCTTCGAGTTCGCGCACATTGGTCTGGATATTGTTTGCAATATACTGAAGAATCTCCCGGCTAAGCGTGTATTTACGCTCGCGGCATTTTGCCTCCAGAATGGCCGTACGCGTCTCAACGTCAGGTTGTTGGACGTCAGCCATCATCCCCCACTCAAAACGCGACACAAGCCTGTTTTCGAGGCCTGGGATGGCTTTTGGAGCACGGTCAGACGTGAGAACGATCTGTTTGTGCGACTGGTGGAGTGCATTAAATGTATGAAAAAATTCTTCCTGGGTACCCTCTTTTCCTGACAGAAATTGGATGTCGTCAATGAGTAGGACATCTGCGGATCGGTATGTGGTTTTGAAGTCATTTGCCGACCCCCGTGTAATTGATTGAATGAAGTCGTTGGTAAACTTTTCGCACGTAACGTAGATGATTTTCAAAGACGGTTGCTGGCGGAGCAGTTCGTTTGCGATCGCCTGTATCAAGTGAGTTTTTCCCAGTCCCGACCCGCCATAGAGAAATAACGGGTTGTATGTGGTGCCCGGTGTTTTTGCCACAGCCTTGCAGGTGGCGTAGGCAAGCTCACTGCTTTTACCCACGATGAATGTGTCGAATGTGTATTTGCTGTCGAGGTGCAAGCCGCCTTGAGTTTTATACTGAGGTTGATAGGCGGGTAGAGCCGTTGTGACCGGGGGCGTGATTGTTTGAACTGTCGCTTGTGCCGTAGAAACAGTTGAGGGTTTTGCGGCTACCGTGTAGGTAACTGTTTTGATATGCTCTCCTACGCTATGCTGAATTGATTTGAGAATATTGACGTGATATTTTTTTTCAAACCAGGCTTTGGTAAAGGCATTCGGGACGCCGATGACGACTTCTTTTTCGTTATGCTCTGCGATAAATGTATTCTTGAACCAGGTGGTAAAATTCGCTTTGCTCAAAGAGAGTTCAAGCTCTCCCAGAGTGGCTTCCCAGAGTTGTTCGTTTGTCATAATTGTCTCGATGCCGCACTACAAATTTCAGGTACTACTGACTATACCACAAAGAAAATCAAGCAAACATAGGGGTATTTGTACAGAATGTGCATAATCTGTGCATGGCTTGTGGAAAGAGTGTATACATTTTTTTTCATGTTGATCTGATTGACCGTTACGCCGTGCCCTGGTACAATAGTGAAGATTCATTTACCACACTCGTATATGCCAAAGCGAACATTTCAGCCAAGAAAACGTACCCGCAAGAGGATTCACGGTTTTCGCAAACGAATGCAGACCCCAACGGGTCGGCGCGTCCTTAAAAGCCGGCGGACAAAGGGACGAAAGCGTTTAACGTGGTAAAACTAAGCCAGCGCATGTATGCTTCCCGCGTCAAACCGCCTTCGGCATCGAAGGGACTTTGCGCAATTTCGTGCTTCCCGGAGCTCGTTTGTCGTTGAAGGGATTCGTTTTCGTTGGATGTTCGGACGTACCGGGGCTGTTCGGGCGGGAGTAATCGTCTCAAAACGAGTTGATAAGCGCGCAACCCGGCGCAACCGTATACGGCGAGTGATTCGCGAAGCCTTGCGACCCATGCTATCCACATTTCCTCCGGGCACTCAAATTCTCGCTACTGCACTTGCCCCCTCTCCAAAACTTACCGCGCCAGTTCTACGACGGCAACTCACCTCGGCATGTACACGCGCACGTCTGATCAAAGCATAATTAATATTCATGACTTTTCTGCTCATACAGCTCATACGGCTATACCAGCGCACATTGTCTCCGGACCACGGCTGGTTTGCATACAGGCACCCGTATGGGTATTGCCGTTTTTCGCCCACCTGTTCACAGTATGCTATCGATGCATTAACAACGTATGGATTATTTCGGGGGATTTTAAAAAGTATATGGCGTGTTCTTCGTTGTGCTCCATGGAGCCAAGGTGGATATGACCCCGCTCGCCGGACATCATTGCCTCTATGATTGAACTTTTCAACACCATCATTTTCGAACCGCTTTTTAATGCACTTATTTTCACGTATAAGCTGATTCCCGATTTAGGTCTTGCGATTATTATACTGACGGTACTTATTAAACTCGTGCTCCTTTGGCCGTCCAGATCGTCTATTGTCGCGCAGAAGAAATTGCAGGAAATGCAGCCAAAACTGCAAGAATTGCAAAAGAAATACAAAGATAACAAGGAAGAGCTCGGCCGCCAGACAATGAAGTTTTATAAAGAGCATAAGATCAACCCGCTCTCTTCGTGTCTCCCGCTCTTGATTCAACTGCCTATTCTCATTGGTCTGTATCAGGTATTTTTGAGTGTTGCAAAAACAGATCCGGCTACAGGGCTGCTTGCTACTTCTCAGATCGAACATTTATACGGGTTTTTGTCTGAAACATTCAAAACAACCTCAATAAACCACATGTTTTTGGGGTTTATTGACCTTTCGGCACTTAACAACTGGTATCTTGCCATTCTTGCCGGCGCTGCGCAGTTCTGGCAATCAAAGATGCTGATGTCCAAACAGCCGCCCAAGGTGAAGGGTGCAGGTGATGAGAATATGGCAGCCGCGATGAGCAAACAGATGACCTACTTTTTCCCAATCATGATTATTTTCTTTTCACTCCGGTTTCCGGCAGGTTTGGCCGTATACTGGCTGGTGTCAACTCTGTTTACCATCGCACAGCAGCAGCTGTTATTTCGCAAGAAAAAAGACTCTGAGTCGGTTCAACCGGCGCTTCCTCCGGCGTCTCCATCCGCATGATGATTTCCAGAAAACAACTCATGCGCCTCGATGTTGTCACGCAGTCGGGACAACATGTTGGACGGGTTGTTGATCTGGATATTGATGTCGATACACACGCAATTTGCCGTTATCATATCGCCGACTCTACACCTATGCTACCGGGCATCCCGCTCCGTACGCTAAGTGTTGCGCCGGTGCAAGTGATCTCAATCGACGAGCATCAGATGGTGATTGAAGATGCGTTTGTTAAAGACGACGTCACGGCTGAAAGTGCGGTATAAGTACAGGACAGCAAACTTCCCTATCTGCGGATCGGACGGGGCGGTGTATGTAGAGCGCGTGGCTATGCGCGTTTTGTTTTTTTTCTGCTGTGGAGCGAATGAATGATGAGTGTCCGGGCGGTGGGACCGGTAATTTTCAGATTGACGCTGTGTGAAACATATTTTTGAAATCGTTTCGGGAGCTTGATTCCCCACTCGATAAGAGTAATGCCATCCGGGCGTTTTAGGATTTCTTCGATCGCGTGTGAGTCGGTTGCAGTGAGCCGCGGCAGTCTCCACAGATCGATATGGGCAAGCGTACGAATCCCCTGTGTATGAACCGGAAATTCTTTGATAAGTACAAAGCTCGGACTGGCAACATGCCGGGCCGATACGCGAAGTCCCAGCGCAACTCCACGGGCAAACGTCGTTTTCCCTGCGCCGTATATTCCGCTGAGCGTGATGACAGCGCCGGGCTTGAGTGTTCGGGCAAAACGAGCACCGGCTCTCTCAGTGACCCCGGGGCCAGTAGTACAGGTCGATATTGAATGCGTTTGGGTCATATACCATGAATAATAGCAAAAAATAAGGATTTATGGGGTGTTGACAGCTCATCCGGATCATTTTATACTAATCCATTCATTTAACAAATCTGAGCGGGTAGTAAAAATTTAATAATGCAGACATCACCCATCCAACAAAGTGTTGAGCTGATCACGAGGTCCCAAAGTTTCTTGATTGCGCTCCCCAGTCACCCGACAACAGATGCCGTAGCGGCAGGTCTGGGTCTTTTTTTAACTCTTGAAAAATTGGGTAAAAAAGCAAAAGTTGTCTGTTCAGAATTTGATCTTCCCCCGCATCACCAGTTTCTCCCAAAAAGCAAAGAAATCCATACGAACATGAGCGCGATTCGTAAGTTTGTTATTACCGTCGATGTGGCTCGGACGCCCGTTGATGAACTTTCATATGATATCGTCGGCGACAAGCTGAATATATTTTTGACTCCCAAAAGCGGATTTTTTGAGGCACGCGATATCACGACATCGCCGTCAAACTATGAGTATGACGCAATTGTTGTCATTGATGCGCCCGACCTGGATGCGCTGGGAAAGCTGTATCAGGAAAATGCGGAATTTTTTTATCATACGCCAATCATCAACATCGACCATAGTCCCTCGAATGAACAGTACGGCCAAATCAATCCCGTAGATTTGGTAGCGACCTCCTCATCGGAAATTGTCTTTGAACTTTGCAAGGCGCTTGGTACGGAGTTGCTTGATGAGTATATCGCAACGAATTTATTGACGGGCATTATTTCAAAAACGAAGAGTTTTCAGACCGCAACGGTAACGCCGCGCTCACTTTCAATTGCCAGCCACCTGATTGAGCAGGGCGCGCGCCGGGACGATATTATTAAGAACCTGTATCGCACAAAATCGATAGAAACGCTTAAGCTTTGGGGCCGGGCGCTTGCCCGTTTGCGAACAAACCATGGCGGGCGGGTCGTATGGTCCGTGTTGAACCGCCAGGATTTTGAACGATCAGGGGCAGATGAACAGAAGTTGGACGGAGTAATCGACGAACTTATTGTTAACACTCCGCAAGCCGAGTTAATCGTCGTTATTTATGAGAAAAGTGACCAGACGATCGGCGTTATAGCAAGCACAACCCGCTCACTCGACGGATTCATGGTATTTCGCAACTGGAAACCGCAGGGCACAAAAAACTATATGACGTTTACGCTGCCCGGTATCTCTCTCACGGATGCAGAAAAACAGGTCCTGGATGCGATCAATACACACATGGACCGCATGGCGACCCAGCTTCCCGCCTAAATTGAAGGATTGAGGCGTTTTTTTGGTTCGGCTCGGCGTGGTATACTAGTCGTACCTATGCAGACTGACGACAGCAAGCCAAAATCTATTCGCGATCTTCTTTCGCCGCAGGCAAAACGGCGGGTAACGATTGCCTCCGATGAAGCCCAAGAACAGTTTCAGGACAAGCTTCACGATATTGATGTTAAAGAAAAGGAGCAGATCACCCGGAATCGTGCCGCCGAAATCGGCGTGTCCTACATTAATCTCAAAGGATTTCCCATCGCAGGGGAAGTGCTGGCCAATATCACGGAAGAAAATGCCCGGCGTTTGAACGCGGTCTGTTTTTTGCTTGGGAATGGTGAGGTGCGCCTGGGGTCCACTGATCCGACGAATCCCGAAGTACGGGATGAACTTAATCGACTGGCGCAGGAGAATCATGTTCACGGGGATATTTACATGATATCCGAATACAGTCTTCAGCAGGCATTGAAGCTGTATGCAATCATTCCAAAACCACGGGCATACGTTGCCGGTGTACAAATTACGGAAGAAGATTTTAAAAAATACTCAGAAAACATTAAGAGCTTCCAAGGTATTAATGAGAGTATACAGCGTGTCTCAATATCTGAAATCATTACACTCTTAATTGCCGGAGGTATCCGTAATGACGCATCGGATATTCACATTGAAGCAGAAGAAAACGACATTAAAGTGCGGTATCGTATGGACGGCGTGTTGCACGATGTTGCGTCATTGCCGCACAGCGATTGGCTCAAAATTATCAGCCGTATCAAGTTACTTGCCGGGTTAAAAATAAATATAACCACAACTCCCCAGGACGGACGGTTCACTATTCATCTGACAAAGGGGTATATTGATGTCCGCGTATCGTGCATTCCTACGACGTATGGTGAAAGTGTTGTCATGCGTTTACTGCAGTCCTCAAATGTCGGCGTGAAATTTGAAGACCTGGGATTACGCGGGTCTGCATCTGAAGTCATCAAGCGGGAAATTGACCGTCCCAACGGTATGATTTTGGCGACGGGACCGACGGGATCGGGGAAAACAACGACACTCTACGCATTTTTATTGCTACTGAATAAACCGGAAGTCAAGATTATCACTTTGGAAAATCCGGTAGAGTACAAAATTCCCGGTATCAATCAAAGCGAGGTTGATGCTGAAGCCGGATATTCCTTTGCCAAAGGACTCCGGTCGATTTTACGGCAAGATCCCGATGTTGTCATGGTGGGAGAAATCCGTGATCCGGAAACGGCTGAGATTGCCGTTCAAGCCGCGCTCACTGGCCACCTGATGCTCTCAACAACGCATACAAATAATGCGGCAGGAACAATCCCCCGTTTGCTCTCTTTCGGTATCGTCCCGTATCTCTTGAGTCCCTCATTGAATGTTATTATCGGTCAGCGTCTTGTCCGTAAAATATGTCAGTACTGCAAAGAACCGATGACGCTGGATGCTGCAACGCTCAGCCGCGTACACTCTTTGCTGGCTCAGATATCGGAAGCATCCGGACAACAAAAGCCCGATCCGGCAACGATGACTTTTTATCGGGGAAAAGGATGCGAACACTGCACCCATATCGGTTATAAAGGGCGTATCGGTATTTATGAAGTTTTTACGATGAATACGGAGATTGAGCAACACATTCTTTCAGGCCAGGTTTCAGAAAACACCATGCATGATATTGCGGTCAAGAACGGTATGATTACCATGGTTCAGGATGGACTGCTCAAAGCGCTCGACGGCATTACGACCGTCGAGGAGGTATTTAAAGTGACCGAGTAATACGTACACTACACACATATGAGAGAAGGATTCGATATGTCTCCGCGGGAGGTACGCGGTATGCAAGAGCGGGTAGCAAAAAAGGTGACACAGGAGTATGAAGAACGGGAGGAAATCATTCAGGAAGGTAAAAGAGACCGGCAATTTACCGAAGGTGCTCAGTTTCGCGATATGACAAAACGCGATCTTGGTCAAGCTGCAAAAGCGAGGAGATAATCTCCCGGTTACTATTCCGAAGTATCCTTATCAGGATGCGTACGGTTTTAATTATTTAACGCCTGCAGTTTCTGCTCTGCTTCCGCAAGCTTGGCTTTTTGCTGTGTAATAATATGTTCCGGTGCGCGGGAAACAAATTGCTCGTTGGCGAGCTGGCCTTTAAGCCGGGTTATGTAGCTTTGCAGATTTTTTCGCTCGTCATCACGGTGCGTATGTGTCGCTTCAGGTAGGTCAATGTGCGCGTTAACACCCTGGACCGCAAATGTAACGGGCACCGGAGCTGTTTTTGGATCGATCCAGTGCAATCGGACGCGTCCTAAACGCTCAATGCTTTGTACATTGTCCATAATCACCTGCCGCGACGCTCCCCAACATCGGAGGTCGAAAATAACACT